>JAJRVW010000181.1 GCA_024277115.1 Calditrichota bacterium | reverse complement strand
TCTTTTGTGAACACGCCCTCAAGAACTTCGGCAACAACTTTCCTCTTGAAAACCTCACTATATCTCTTTGGCTTGTTTTTGCTCATTTTTTGTCCTGGTTTTAGTTGACTGGTTTAGTCAACCTATTTCAGGACTATACAGAAGTGATGGAACACTTCATCTCCCGTAAAATACACGGGATTTCGCAAAGGTCGCTCAACGCGATTTATCCACTGCTGAAAGTCCTCGTATAGTGTACGGGAATGGGAGCGTTTTTATCGGGATGTGAAGGAGCACGAAAGACCTTCGAGGTTGCAACGCAGTAACCTCGAAGGTCGCTGAAACGAGACAGTATTTGGATAATCCTTAGGGCCTGCAATTTATTTTGCAGGCCCTTTTTGTTTTACAGGTTTCTTATTAAAAAGGACTAATTTCGGCTTGATAAACAATTGTTATATTTAATCTGTTAGGTATTGAGAAACTAAACCACATTGTCTAACTTACTTTTCACACGGCGTTTTTAAGCCCACACGCCACATTTAAGATTTTTTGCCGCTTGTCCCGCGAATATTTGCGGGACGTTTTCTGAGGGGGAACGGCAGCGATATACTTTAGGATTATAATTTTTGTCCGGATGGCAAACAGTTAATTATTATGTTTTAGGGATTTTGCCAGTGACGCCCTCAACCTCGGGACGAGTGTCCCAAACAATTAAGTATACACTATCCGACACCTAAAAATTTTCACTAAACAAACCGAGGAATTAACCCACATGAAAACGCAATTCGTAATTTTTAAATTTTTAGTCATAATTATGTGATCGTGCTCGCCCACGGACTCTGTTTTTAAAGACCAGGAGATTACCCTCGAGGTAGACGCAGAAGTGATAGAAAACTGGATAACCCTGCGCGCCGCGCCGGTTAAGCCCGGTTTTACCTATGTGCTGATGTGCGACACGGTAACTGTTTTTGAAGGAACCCTTGATAAGAGTGACACCCTGATCCATGATGAAACCCTCGAGCCTGCTGTTACTTACACCTACACAGCATTTGCCCAAAAAGGCAAGGAAAAAAGTAAAACAGTTACAGCCATGGCGACAACTATGGATACCACCAGCCATGATTTTACCATTGAAAAATTTGAATGGAGTGGAAGAGGAAGCAGTATTTTATGGGATGTAGAAATAATAAAACCAAATAATATTTGGGCTTTTGGAAAAATACATACGGAAGATACAGATCGGTGGAATGGAGACAGCACAAAATGGATAACAGCTTATAATGCGATACACTGGGATGGGAATAATTGGGAACTAAGGTGGGTGAAGTCTAAAATCTGTGGCACCAGTACTGTAGATTACCCAAATTTAAAAGGTGCCTTAAAAGATACTTGGGGAGTAAGTCAACAAGAAGTCTTTGTAACGGGAAGTAAGGCTGCAACCGGAACAGATAATGTTTTATTGCATAAAAAAAATGGTAGTTGGAGTTTTTTAGATGTCCCAACGGAAATTGATATAAATGACATTTGGGGATCAATAGATGAAAATACTGGGCAGGCATATATTTTATTACCGCTATCTTTCAAATGGGACACAGGCGAGAAAAAGTTACTTCAATTAAGACCAGATAACTCGATTATAGAAGAATACTGGCCGTTTTCTGATCGACGTTTAAATCAGTTTGGTTTAGGGATAGGAACCGAATCTTTGTGAGTGGAGCGGGAGTTATTACACGCGACAGACTCAAACAATGGAAAGAGTATACAAAACTTCCACTAATTTTTACGGATAGGATCAGGGGTAATAATATTAATGATATTTTTGTTGAAGGCGATTTTGGTATTTTGGCCCATTTTAACGGGAAGAAATGGAAAGAATACACAGTGTTTAATGACGTCGATATATTTCACGGGCTTGCTTTCAAAGATAATATAGCAGTTGCAGTTGGAGAAAATAATAGCAAAGCAGTTATTTATATGATAAAGAGGTAATTTATTATGAGAATATCCAGAAGAATAATATATGCTGTTTTTATTTTATTTATAATGATTAACACAATATACAGCCAACATTTTTGGTATGTCAAAACAGGACTAAAATATTCCACTTTAAATAATTTGGAAGATATAAAACCTGGCCTTGAATATAATTTTAGCATTGGCAGGGAATGGTCAATATATGAAAACCTTTATTTAACTTTAGGTTTAGAATACTCGGTCAAATCGTTTACCTTAGAAAACAGGACCATCGGGTCTGTTTCTGATATGGGTGTATATCCCTTGGGGAGATCGGTTTATAACTATGATATTGAAGGCAAAATATCTTTTATTGAAATACCGCTGAATTTAAAATATAAATTTGATATCAATCAAAAATGGAAAATGAGCATTCAATTTGGTGGATCAAGATCTTATCCTATTAAGGATTTTACAAAGCTTAAACGGAAAGAATACTTATATGAATATGAAAATAAACTATATGATAAAACATTTAGATTTAAGCTCATTGAAAATACATTTTCAGATTACAAACCTGGATATACTTTAAACATAGGTTTAGGGCTAATTTATCAAAATTACGGCCTTGATATTGAATATCAAAAAGATATGCGGGATGAAATATTTGTTGATTCCCTGCTTGGTATAAAAGGAGAGGTAAATAGTTTTAAGTTATCTTTAGTAATCTTTATATGAGCTGTAATTTGTACACATGGTTGAAAGTCCACGTGATATTAACGGGAGCACGAAAGACCTTCGAGGTTGCAACGCAGTAACCTCGAAGGTCGCTTAAACGAGAAAACATTTGGGCCTGCAATTAAATTTGCAGGCCCTTTTTATTTTAATGAATTCTAAAAACCTGTCATATTTTAACAATTTAAAAACAAGCCGAGTATATTCATTCCCTGCTTGCTTTGCATAATTGTACTGAGTAACTTTTGCGGTTACAAAAATCAAAAAATTAAGATGTTAAAACCTTACTTCTAAAAAATTATGGAGAATGAATTATGTTAAATAAAATCGCAGTAATTGGCGGTGGAAATATTGGCGGCGTTGTTGTACACGAAGCTGTTGAGCGTAAACTGGCGCGTAATGTTGCCCTTGTTGATGTTAAACCACCGGAGTTTGCCCAGGGAAAATGCCTGGATATAGCCGAGGGTTCCCCGGTAATTGGCTCGGATGTACGTGTGGAAGGTTCAAAAGAGTATGATGTAATTTAAGGCGCGGATATTGTGATCAACACAGCCGGCGTACCACGTACAACACGCCCGGACGGCACCATGCCAACCCGCGAAGAACTACTTGGCACCAATCTTAAAATTACTGATTTTGTTAGTGAAGGCATTGCAAAATTTGCCCCGAATGCCATTATTATTTCTATTGCCAATCCTTTGGATGCGATTGTGTACCGCTTGCAGATGAACCTTAACCGCGACCGTTCTACCATTATGGGCATGGCCGGTGTGTTGGATTCTGCACGCTATAAATTGTTTATCGCGCAAGAAGCCAACGTAAGCGTGGAAAATATTGAGGCCATGGTGCTTGGCGGTCATGGCGACGATATGTTGCCCATTCGTTCGGCGTGTAGAATTGCCGGGATGCCTGTGGAGCAATTTGTCTCGCCGGAAAAACTGGATGCCATCGAAGCGCGTACCCGTAAGGCCGGAGGCGAAGTTGTAAAACTTCTTGGAAGTGGCTCCGCATTTGTTTCACCCGCGTGGAGCGCCTTGCAAATGGCCGAAGCGATCGTTTATGACAAACGTAAAATCATGCCCGTAAGCGCCTTGCTAAACGGCGAATATGGCGTTAATGGATTGTTTATCGGTGTACCGGCAATTTTGGGTAAAAATGGTGTTGAGCAAATCATCGAAATGGATTTGACGGACAAAGAAAAAGAAATGTTCAAGAATTCCGTTGCCTCAGTCCAAAAAACCGCTAATGAAGTTGTTGCTTTAACCAATAAATAATTAATTTTAAACGCGGGTTTTACCGCCCGCGTTTTATTTTTTACCCACCTTAATCAATAAAATGAAACTCATTCTCATTTTAATACTTCTTCCCATTTTATATTTCCCGCTCTTAGCAGAAGATGCGACCAGTGACATTTACTTAAAAAATAAAACGATCCTCTCTGTCAATTTAATCGCCTTTAAGAAATGGGGAATCATTACATCAGAGCATAAAACAATCAACTATAAAACGATTGCAAAAATAGAGACAAATAGCCTAGTGGTAGTTGATAGTTTAAAAAAAAATATCGAAAATCTTTTAATTACTAAAAAGGGGAGCTGTTTTTTTATAGATTTTTCAAAGGCTAATATCCCGATCCTTTTTTCGAATAAAATAATACCTATTAATTATCTCTTTTATAGTGTCGGCTATAGTTCAGAGAAAAACAATAATTTCAATTCTGTGCTGGAAATGTCACCCGCCCTTCTTAATGGAATAATTATCAGGGAAGGTTTTGCCACTAAAGTTACATCAGCGAACAGGTTTGATAATATGGGTTTTTATTTTGGTACAGGTTATCTTTTTTTTGATCACGGCTATGGTGTCCTAAGTGCTACGGTAAACTTCCGGATAAATTCAAATAGAAGTTATTCTGATGATATATTTTTAAGTTTAAATTATAAATATAATTTTACAAACTTCTATAGATTGATTTTATTTACAGAGATGTCCTACATCGTGAATAAGCAGGGTTCTCGCGACGATAGAGATAAAATTAATTATTTGGTTGGAATAGGACTTAATTTGTCACAAAAAAAATAATGGGAAAACATTTTTAATTCCTTCCGACTGACAAAAAAACATATCTTTATTATATTCTTAAAAACAGCAGTTCTAAATAAATTCGAATTTGTTAAAACAGGTCAATGAATTTTGTACCTCTGGGGCAGATGATGTAAGCTTCTTTTCTGACTTGTTTGGGCTACTTTATAATCTATGAAAACTATTTACTCAAATTTTAAGCAGCCATTCCTCACTTTTTTAATTGCGTTGATGTTCCTTATTAATGCTTGTAATCCTGAAAAAAAAACTGGCGGGCCAACTGTTGATGTTTCAGCCGGCCAAACCTGGTACATGCAGGCCCAGATGGATCTTGGCGCTTCCATAAAAATGATCGACGATAAGAACGGTTTTGCTATTTCCCGTGGCCGTGGTGATGTGCCGGGCAGGCTTTATAAATATGACGGTAAACAATGGACGGCGATTTATTCTTTTCCGTATTCGGATTTTCCACTCATCATCCCGATCGATACCTCGACTGTGTGGTCGGTAAATCATCTCACCCATAATGGCGATTATCAACCAATATTTAATGTGGTCACATCTAATAAAGTGAAAAATATTTCCTTGCCCAAAGTGATGTGGGATAATCAGGATTATTCCATGTGGCAAGCTATCGATCTTTTGGAAGACGGTACAGCCTGGATGGTGGGGCAGTTGGGAAATATCCTTTATTATGATGGACGGGAATGGCAGGAATACAAATCGCCCTTAAAAGATTTGCCGCGCAGCAGTATGTTTAGTGTTGATTTAAACGCGCTTAAAATGATAAATGCTGATTTGGGCTGGGCGGTCGGGAAAAATGGCATCATCTTAAAATATGAAAACAAAAGCTGGAAATTGTTTAAATCCCCCACAAAAAATAATCTTAAAAATGTAAATTTTAACTCTCAAAAAAAGGGTTGGATTGTTGGCGAAAAGGGGACGATTCTTCGTTTTGACGAAGGGCGATGGCAACGGGTTAAAACAAAATATCGTGATAATTTTACGGCGGTTAAATTTGATAACAAAGGACAGCCGTGGGTCTGTGGCGAAAATAGCCGCCTGATAAATTTTGATGGAAATGGCTGGCGGGAACCTGGCGCCTTTAAAGATTACAAGGACTATTTTCAGGATTTGGAAATTGTTTATAATAAGGCGGGAGAGCAGCTTATCTGGCTGATGGGGCATACCGGAATTTACACAAATGCCCATAGTTCACAACTTTCTTTCTCGGAAATCACCCAATCGGCTTCCCTAAAAACACAAGGTACTACGGCCATAATCAACGATCAGGATAATGATGGCAACCTTGATCTGTTTGTGGTAAATGAAGGCCCCAATCATTATTTCAGAAATAATGGCCACACGCAGTTTGCCGATGTCAGCCTTAGCGCCGGTTTGCTTTCGGAGGTTGATTACCACAATGCGATGATCGCCGATATAAATAATGACGGTACAGCCGATCTGTTTGAAATTTCTGATTCAGAAACCTATCGATTATTATTGGGAACCTCCGGCTTTGATTTTACACCATTTAGTGGCCTTAAAATTATGCAAGACAGCCTGGCGGATTTTATCAGTAACAGGACTGTAAGTTTGGTTGATCTGGATAATGACGGCAATCTCGATCTTTACATGTCCAATTATACCGACCAGGATTTTATTTTTGCCGGGCAGGGGACGGGCAACTTTACGGATATTACCAAGGCTGTGGCCCTCGCGAAGTTATCGGAGCTTAGGCCGTTTGGCACGGTTTTTTCTGACCTGAATGCAGATGGCCTGGTAGATATTATAATCCCTTACCGGGACAAGGCGCAAAACGGCCGCTACCTGGACTGCTTTTTAAATGAAGGCGCTTTTAAATTTAAACGATTTGACAGTCCGTGTTTTTTTAGTTTGGAATACTCCATTTATATAAAGGCGGCGCTGGCGGAAGATTTGAATAATGATGGCTTTACGGACCTGCTTTTGTTTAATCAGGACAGGCATCCTATTTTATTGCAAAATAGTGGTGATGCGACTTTTTTTAAAGTGGCGGAGATGGGTGGGTTAAAAATAAAATTAAGACATAAAGAAGAAGTTGGCGGTATTATTAACGCAGCTGATTTGAATAATGACGGTTGGATGGATTTAGTTGTTGGTGGCCGGGTGTTTCTAAATAAACAAAATATGTTGTTCGATGAAATTACGGAAAAGGCCGGTATTCATTTTATTGGCACGCCATCACTTGCAGATATAGATAATGACGGTGACATGGATATATTTTTTGGCAGTTCCGAATATGGCCTGGGCAAAGGGAAACGGGCGGCGCTCTATAAAAACAATCTTGACAATAAGCATTTTGTAAAATTTAAACTGAAAGGCGATATTAGCAACCGCATGGCCATTGGAGCGCGCATTTATCTTTTTGCCCTCGATACGAACCAGGACACGGTTTATGTCTCGCAAAAACAAACAGGATTAGGCGCATCGCCTGGCACGGTTGCCCGCCTGAATGAAACCCATTTTGGGCTTAATCCGGATTTTTCCTATTCAGCTAAAATAATTTTTCCATCTGGCCAAACACATCATTTTACAGATTTAAAGATGGGGACAACGTATGTTGTAAATGAATCCGGTTTATTCGGGCACTATTTTTATCTTGTTAAAAAAGACATAATGCGCACCTGGCAATTATTAAGGTTTGAGAATCTTTTAGGCGTGGTTCTATTTTTTCTTTTACTGGCCGTTGTTCTTTTTATTTTTAAAAGGTTTGGGATTATAGAGTCTTTTAAAAATCCTGTATTTTTTATTCTTCCATTTTCCTTCTTTATTATAAGCTATCATTTTTTGATCCTCAGCTCAATTTTGGTTATAAACATTATCCCTTCTTTGGTGGGATTGCTGGCTGCCGTAAGCTTTTTGCTGACCCGTAATTACATTATAAAAAACCGCCAGACACGCTATATTTCGCATTATAAAATATTGGGAAAAATTGGCGAAGGCGGTATGGGGCGTGTGTTTAAGGCACTGGATATTCAAAGTAAACAAAGAGTGGCCCTAAAAGTTTTGCGTGAAGAATTATTGGAAAGTGCGGATAATAAAAAACGGTTTGACAGCGAGTGTCAAATATTGGAGACTCTGGAACACCCAAATATTGTGCGCGTCTTTGAGGTTTCGGAGTCTGGTTATCAGGGCTATATTGCTATGGAGCTTTTGGAAGGGGGCACTTTAAGACGATATATCCGGGAGAACCATCCCCTGTCTGAAAAAAGTGTCGCTAACTTTTTATTACAGATTTGTTCCGGGCTGGCAGTCATCCACAAAAAAGAAATCATTCACCGGGACCTGAAAACAAATAATATTATGCTCGATTCCGATGGAAATATACGCATCATGGATTTTGGGCTTTCCAAAGCGCCCATTGTTTCCACCATGACTAATTTGGGTACGGCAATGGGTACGTTGGCCTATGTGGCGCCGGAGCAAATTACCGGTTTGCAAATCGACAAACGCTCGGATTATTTTTCACTTGGGGTGATAATCTATGAATTATTGAGTAATACGCTTGCCTTTAATGCAGAAAATGAAATGGGTTTGATCCATGCCATTTTTAATTATCAACCCAAGCCCATTTTGGAGTTGAGGCCTGATATTAATCCTATATGGGGCGAGTTAGTGGAAAATTGTCTTAAAAAAGATTTTGAGGACAGACCAAAGGATATTGGCTTTATTATAGATAAGATTAATAAAATAGTTGACAATTTATAAGTATTGGAAACAAAGTTTCCATGCAATCGTGTTCCCAATCGGGTGATTGGGAACAAGCGCAGGATGGTGTCCTCGCTTCAAATCTCCAGATTTGGAATAAGCATGAAATGAAACTTGGTTGCGGTATTGATGGATTTTATTCTGCAATCGAGATTGTGAACAAGAAAAATGAATGGACAGTTTTATCCTTCATACTCTTGATCATAATCGTGCTCTTACTTGCTTTTTTTGAGTATGAGAAAGAATATGATCATGATTATGTGGATTGGACTGATTTGAGTGTCTTGGTTAAACCTTTATTTTTTTTAGGATAGATGTGTATAAAAATTTAAAAAATATACTTATTATCTTTTCGGTCTGGGCTGTGGCCGGGCTTCTATATTCTGCACAGTCTTATTTTTACCGTGTGGAGATTGGACAAGATGTAAATTGGCTTGATATTTTAATTATTGATATGCCGAATTTTATTCTATGGTTCTTTCTCATGCCGATTACAGTCTTCTTGTCCCGACAATTCCCTTTTAGTAAAGAACGCTGGGCATTGCCGGGAACTGTTCATCTATCCGCAGCGATCCTGGTTTCCATCATCCATAGTTCAAGCTACGTTGTTTACAGGCTTTGGATTAAGGAAGGCGTTCAGGGTATCACAGGTCCCCGGATATATATCAATGTTTTTTCGACCTTTGATTACAGCATGCTGGTTTATTTTATAATGCTTTTTGTAATTCAGGTAATGATCTATAATAAAAAATTAAAAGATGAGCATGCCCGGTCGATGCGGCTCCAATCAGATTTGGTTCAATCCCAACTGGATGTTTTAAAGGCGCAGCTTCAACCCCATTTTTTATTTAATACTTTAAATTCAATCTCGGTGTTAACCCGCGAAAACCCCAAACTGGCCGATAAAACAATCCATCTTTTAAGTGATTTATTGCGTTATTCCCTTAAACATGCACGCCAACAGTTTGTTACTTTGGAAGCGGAAATTAGCTTTATTAAAGATTATTTGGCTATAGAGAAAATACGGTTTGGCAACCGTTTAAAAATAGAAATAGATGTCTCCCCTGAAACACTTTCGATAAATATTCCGTCACTCTTACTTCAGCCACTTGTAGAAAATGCCATTAAACACGGCGTTGCCAAAAAGCGTGGAGAGGGCTTGATACAGATAATAGCCAAAAAAAAATCGAACCTCCTCGCATTGCAGATTTTAGACAATGGGCAGGGCGAGGGGCAACAAGCCCATTCGGAAAATAACCTCGGACTTGGTTTAACAAATATGCAAAAACGGCTGGACTCGCTTTATGGGGCTGATTATAATTTTAGATTAGAAAATGAGCAAGACAAAGGGACAAGGGTTTTGATAGAGATTCCATTGTAAAATTGTTGTTCTTGTTTTTACATCAAAAATCGATGTTCAATACTCCTTGTTCGTAAAGCATAGTTTTTTGATTGCGGATTTGAAACAGAATTTCGTTTCAATTGGTTCCCAATCGAGAGATTGTGAACGAAGAACAGGTTTTGTTGAATTGGCAGGAAGAACACTGTTCGCCGCTACATTTAAAATTGTGTTATTTATAAAAACAAAAAGATATTTTACGCATGTCCTTAAAAACAATAATTGTAGATGATGAAGAGCTTGCCCGAAAAGGGCTCCGCCATTTATTAAAAGATGAAGATGTTCAGATTGTCGCGGAATGCAAGGACGGCGTTGAAGCATGTGATGCAATTTCTACTTTGCAGCCTGATTTGGTTTTTCTTGATATTCAAATGCCCGGCCTGAATGGCTTTGAGGTGATCGCTAATCTCAAAATGGAAAAACTACCCTATTTTATTTTTGTGACCGCTTTTGATGAATTTGCCCTCGAGGCCTTTCGGGTCCATGCGGTGGATTATCTTCTTAAACCTGTTAACGAGCAACTTTTTCGTGATGCTTTTCAGCGTATAAAAAAACTTACCGAGAGCGATCAGGAACAATCCTTTCATCAAAAATTATCCGCACTCATCAATGGTTCTGCGCAAGTAAAACAGAATATAAAACGGCTGGTTGTTAAAGAGCGTGGAAAAACAATCGTTTTAAATATAGGGCAGGTTTTATGGTTTTCGGCTGATGGAGACTATGTTAAAATCCATACCAAAGAGGACGTATTTTTATATCGCGAACGGTTAAGCAAATTGGAAAAACAATTAAATCCGTCCGAGTTCTGCCGTATCCACCGCTCAACAATTATCAGGCTCGATCTTGTCAAAGAGTTTGAGCCCATCTCAAAAGGGGATTACCTCGTTAAAACCATATCAGGCCGGCAGTTTACCTTAAGCCGTTCCTATCGTGATCATTTTTTCGCCGCGCTTAACAAATAATTTTTTTTCCTCTCTGTCCGTTTCACCTCTAAACCAATCCACTTCACCGCATATTAGGTGCATTAAAAATCCGATTTATTATTATATCCATAGCTCTAAGCCTGTCAATCTCGGCCAGTCGAAGGTAGTTGTTTTTCTTATGAAGGGGATGTCTCAACAAGCTCAACATGACAAGGGCGGTTTGTCAGCCTGAGCCTGTCGAAGGCCTGTTCCAAATTCTTAAAATCAAATGTTGTTAATTTACCCGGAGGAAAAATGAAAATTTTATACTTACTCTTGATCAGCACTCTCTCTGTTTCAATGGCCCAGCAATTTACAAAAATGGAATCCCTCGCCCCAGCTATGGATGGCGGCGATTCACGTAGCGCCAACTGGATTGATTATGATAATGACGGCGACCTGGACCTGTTTTTTACAAATGGGCCAAGGGCAGGGGAAAACAATATGTTTTATGAAAACAATGGGGACGGCTCATTTACCAAAATAGATTCCATGGCCATTACGCACGACAAAAGTCCTTCGGATGGCAGCACCTGGGGCGATTTTAACAACGATGGTTTTGCCGATTTATTTGTGGCCAACTGGTACGGAAAAAACAACCTTCTTTATATAAATAATGGAGACAAAACATTTCGTTTGTTGCCCGATACCGTTTCGCTCAGTGGTGGATATTCTGAGGCGGGTTCCTGGCATGATTTTAATTTTGATGGATTCCTGGATTTGTTTGTGGCCAACAGCGGCGGCGATCGAAAAAACTTTTTTTATAAAAGTCAAACGGCTGAATCCTTTTACAAAGTTTCCGGTATCCCATTGACTGAAAAAACGGCAAAGTCGCGCCACTTTGATTGGGCAGATTATGATAATGATGGCGATATTGATTTATTCATTCCAAACGAAGACAATCAAAACAATCATCTGTTTAAAGCAAACGGCGATGGCAGTTTTACTGAAGTAACCGATGGGGCAATTGTAAACAACGGTGGGGATTCATTTGGCAGCAGTTGGGCGGATTACGACAATGATGGTGATCTCGATTTATTTGTCGCCAATTTTAAAGGGCAAAATAACTTTCTATATAAAAATAATGGTGACAGTACCTTTGAGCGGATCACCGATGGGATTATCGTAAATGATAAGGGTTATTCCATCGGTACGGCCTGGGGCGATGTGGACAATGACGGTGACCTTGATTTATTTGTGGCCAATGCCTTTACAACGGACCGGACTAAAAACTTTCTCTATTTTAATAATGGCGATGGTTCTTTTAGCAAAGATACGAGTATTGTTTCCCGGGATTTAGGATGGGCCTATGGCGCTGTTTTTGGGGATTATAATCGGGATGGTTTTCTTGATTTGGCCGTGGCGAAATGTTTTAATGCCAATGAAAATAATGCTCTTTTTATGAATAATGGCGGTACAAATAATTGGATTGTTTTAAAATTACAAGGTTCGATTAGCAATGTCTCGGCGATTGGTGCAGTGGTAAAGGCAAAAGCATAGATAAACGGGAAAACAGTCTGGCAGATGCGCACAGTTTCCGGGCAAAGCGGCTATTGCGGCCAAAACCTGGAAGTTCATTTTGGATTGGCCGATGCAGCTCAAATTGATTCACTTATCATTTTATGGCCCTCGGGACAAACAGATGTGATGGGAAGTATTCCCGCAAACCAGACAAAATTAATCAGGGAAAGAACGCCATCCACTTTTTTTAGGATAAATTTCCGGGCAAAGAGCAGTTTGATTTTTGAGAAAGATACGGCTTCTTTTTTGGATTTGTCCATATCCAACGAAAATGAACCGCTACAATCCTGGGAATGGGATTTTGATAATGACGGCGTTATTGATGCAACCGATCAAAATCCTGTTTGGCATTATGATACTTTGGGGATTTACAGCGTCAGGCTTTCTGCCTCTAACGGACTGGAGACAAGGGAAAGGCTTTTTGAAAATTATATGCATGTGCAAGGCCGGCCCGGCATTGTGGTTTCGGGTACGTTCCCCACTAAGCCGGACACCCTTATTGAAAAAGGTGAGCGTATCGCTTTTGAGGTTTTTGCAGAAGATTCATCAGGTTATTCTATAAACCATATTTGGTTTTTAAACGGTGTGCAAAAATCAACGAGCCCCATTTATAATTATCGGGCATCTTCTTTTAATGTGCCCCGCTTTGATACGGTAAGGGTAGAGTTTTCCAATGGATTTGATGCGTTGGATTATATGTGGGTAATAGAAGTACGGGAAGATGTTTCATCAATTGATCAAAATAATCCCCGCCCTTTCAAATTTGCTTTACGGCAAAACTATCCAAATCCCTTCAATCCTTCAACCCGCATCACTTACGAACTAAAAACAGCCTCTTATGTAAAGTTGATTGTGTATGACGCGCTTGGCCGTGAGATTAAAACATTGACCAATGCAAAACAGGCGGCAGGGAAATATGCCGTCCATTTTAATGCGCCAAACCTTAGCAGCGGTATTTATTATTATAGAATTGCAACAAATACAGGATTTACACAAATCCGCAAATTAGTTTTACTTAAATAACCCGAATCCGGGCTGAGGGTCTTCGGGGTTGCAAAGTAGTAACCTCGAATATTCCGTTAAATTTGGGAATAAAATAAAAAGACATTCCAGGTTAGCCAGTAGTTTAATCCGCCGATTGGCGTGATTTCCAAAACCTGGAATGTCTTTTTGTATCGTTTTTTTTTGGGCCTGCCGATTTTGGTTTTGTATGTTAGTCCCCGTCACCAACTGTTTATAAATAATCCGTTTTATTTGGAGGTATCCTCATGCCGAAAAGTATATCCTTTCGCCTTTTTTCCTTTGTCTTATTTCTTTTGTCTTATATTTTGTTCTTAGCCTACTCCGAAGAAGGCACCGGCCCCAAGCCCAAACCCGCAGGCTACCAGGAATACGTGCCCTGGCCTAGTTTGGCCAACAGCCCTTGGCCGATGTACCGCCACGATCCACAAAATACAGGAAGAAGCAATGAGGTTGCCCCGGTTGAATTTGTAGTTGATTGGGCGATCGATTCTTTCTTTGTGGCTAGCGGTGTTGCCATTGGGGAAGACTCCACACTTTATTTTGTGGAGATATTGTACTGGGAAAAAGAGAACCCCAAATCCGGCCTTGTGGCGGTAAATTTTGACGGCTCCTTTAAATGGCGTTATGAGTTTCCCGCCTATAACAAAAGAGAACCTTCATCGCCATTAATTGCGACCGATGGGACTATTTATACCAGCTTTCCTTATGAAAATAAATTTTTGGCCATAAACCCGGATGGTACGCTAAAATGGGAGGTAGAAACGGGTAGCCGGGTTCTGCAAACAGTAATAAATGTTGACAAAGAAGGCACCCTTTATATGATTGGCCTGTATCCTTCAGCATTAATTGCTATTAGTAAAGATGGCCGCTTATTATGGAGCGCCGAAAATGAGAACTTTCAGGCACAATCGCTGGAAGGAATGAGTTTCTCTACCAATGGAAAAATACTTTATATACCAGGAGATAATGATGGGCCGGGCGTCTTAGCCTATGATGTGACAACGCAAAGTGAGAAATGGCGTTTTGGAAATACTGCATCTAGAATCCCTATCGTTGATTCACAAGATAATATCTATGTTGTTTCAAATGATGATAGTTTGAATACATGCTTATTCTCATTGGATAAGAGTGGGCAAATAAGATGGAAGACAGTTCTTAAATGGAATGATTTAAGTGTTTCCAATTTTACGATTGATCAAAATGGCAATATATACCTTGGGGAAGGTAACTTAATATTGCATTGACTATTTTGGAAATATAAAGTGGGATTATTATTCATCATATCAAGATGTGTTAAGTCGTTTAAGTCCAATAAACTGCAATTCCAACAATCAAATAATTTTTACAACAGCTGGCGCAGATCGTGAAAATAGAAAATTAATAATTATGCAAGATTCTGTTATTATTAATGAAATCGTCTCTCCCGGTCCATACAATACTTATTGGGATTTTTCATTTAGCCAAGGTTTTGGAAGACTATTTATTCCTGGATATAAGTCCAGGTATATGTGGGCACTAAAATAGGAGGCAAAATGAAAAAAATTATATTTTAATAATCATGTTATTCTCAAATATATTATCACAAGAAACAGAAGCCTCAGCACCTGAAATGTATATGGTGCTTTAAGAATTTACAACCTTCAGGCAGGCTCGTTTTCTGGCAAGGTAGAGGAAAATAAAACACATGCTGTTCTTGAAGTGATCTCCTCTTTCAACACATGTTCCAAGTTTTTCAAACCTGGAACGTCTTTTTTTGATACAGCAGGAAATTAAATAAAATAAAACCGCTATTATTATTGAAGTAAAATCATCCCTGTATTAGGTTTGCCATTCACTTGGATTTCGGAAATAAATTTTGAATTTTTTTGTTCGCCAAATAGTAACACTTCTTTTTCTCACCATTCCTTTATTAGCGCAGGATTGGATTAAGCAAAGTATCGAGCTTACCATAAACACCCAGTTTACCAAGGCCGAATCCCTGCTTACCGCGCGTATGGAAAAGGGCGATTCGTCTCTGGCCGTCTATTTTTATTATGCCTCGGTACTCAATTCCCAAATGACCCATTTTGAAAATAAGGATCAGAACGATTCTTTTGAACATGCCTTGCAACAGGTTGTAAACCGGGGCGCCTCGCAGTTGGAAGATACAATCCTGCCCAAAAAAGAAAAAGCCAGAACTCTTTTTTATGTAGGTAGCGCTTATGGTTACCTCGCCTTCTACCAGGGGCAGATTGGCGCATGGTTCAGTGCTGTAAAAAATGGCAATAGGGCGGCGGATTACCTGGAGGAAGCCATCGAGGCGGACAGTACTTTGTGGGATGCATACCTTGGCTTGGGCGCCTATAAATATTGGCTTAGCACCAAAGTGGACTGGATTCCATTTATCCCGGACCGGCGCGAAGAAGGGATTGACGACATTTATAAAACAATCCGGTATAATGGGCACAGTAAATATATGGCTATGCATCAGCTTATTTATATTTTGCTGGATTTTGGGCGATTTAATGAGGCGGAAGAATTTGCTGAAGAAATAGTTGCGGCCTATCCCAAAAGTATTTTTATGCGCTGGGCCCACACGCATGTTTATATGAAGGAGAAAAATTTCCCCAAAGCCATTGCATCGTATAAAGCTTTGTTGGATTTAATTGCCGGCGACCCGAATGCCAATCCCAACCATAAAATGACTGCCCTTGGCCGTTTGGCGGATATGTACGCCCGGGCGGATAGTTGTGGCCAGGCCTTAAAAATCATTGATAGCCTTAAATCTATTGAAAATAAAAAATTGATAAGTATGAACGATGAAGTCAGACGTTTAATGAATGAAGTTTTGGGCAGGTGTGATAAAACTAAAAGATTAAAGGGAAAAACGAACCGGTAAAAAGACAAGTTAAGGATTAGAACGGATAGAGCGTCCTCACGCGTCCATTTTTAACATGATTTTTTCAAACCGTGTAATTTCTTATTCTTTCAATCTTTCCCTCTTCCAATCCATATACTCCAATAAATCACCTTGCTTTAAAAGAAGCATCCTTTTAAATTACCCGTCTCCATTTTTTAGGATAGATAGATCGTATCCGGGCTGCTGATCTGGCCCAAATTTTAATAGTCGGTATGTTTTAATTAATTAAGTTTAAATAAAAACCGGGATAATATGGGCAAAATTATTGCTATAACAAATCAAAAGGGCGGTGTGGGCAAAACGACCACGGCCATAAATTTGGCAAGCTGTATTGCAATTGCGGAGCGATCAACTTTATTGATCGATATGGATCCGCAGGCCAATGCAACCAGTGGTGTGGGTGTAAAGCCCGAGGACAATGAAAACACGTCTTATGAGATACTAGTTGGGGATGTGGATGCGACGGAGGCAGTTATAAAAACAGCCGTCCCAAATCTTGATCTTATTCCTTCACATATTCGCCTGGTTGGTGCTGAGGTCGAGCTTGTTTCTAAATCGGCGAGGGAGTATAAATTAAAGCATGCCCTGGGCGAGCTTAAAGAGAAGTATGACTATATTTTTATCGATTGCCCGCCATCTTTAAGTTTGTTGACCTTGAATGCCCTAACGGCCGCCGATTCGGTTTTGATACCGATCCAGTGCGAATATTATGCTTTGGAAGGGCTCTCGCAGTTGTTGAATACGATCCATCTTGTGCAAAAGAACCTGAATAAATCACTTCAGATTGAAGGTGTGGCATTAACCATGTACGACAACCGCCTCAACTTATCAAACCAGGTTGCTGCGGAAGTGCGCGACTATTTTAAAGAAAAAGTATATAAAACGGAGATCAGCAGAAATGTACGTTTGGGCGAAGCGCCAAGTTTTGGAAAGCCTGTAATAATGTACGATGCTGTTTGTATCGGAAGCCAGAATTATATGAACCTTGCAGAGGAAGTCCTTGGTGAAAAAAACAAATAGACTTGGCCGTGGGCTAAACGCCTTAATCCCGGATACGAAATCTGCGCCGATGAGCGAAGATGCTACGCTAAATGAAATTGAAGTAATGCTAATCCGCCCCAATCCATACCAGCCACGGTTGGAGTTTGACCCCGTTGCGTTGCAGGAATTGAAATCATCTATCGAGGAGAATGGGGTAATCCAGCCCATCACAGTCCGGCGGGTTGATGATCATTTTGAACTTATATCCGGTGAGCGGCGTTTGCGTGCTGTTACAGAAATTGGCCTGGACCGTGTACCGTGTTACATCCGGCAGATCGAATCTAAAGAAGAGATGCTGGAACTGGCGATTATTGAAAATGTGCAACGCGAGCGCTTAAACCCTATCGAGCAGGCGCAAGCTTATCAGCGGTTGATTGAAGAATGCAAGCTTACACAGGATGAGGTAGCTAAAAAAATTGGCAAAGAACGCAGCACTATTACAAATATTATCCGGCTTTTAAAATTACCAACCCATATTCAGGCCAGTGTCCGAAAAAATGAAATAAGTATGGGGCATGCCCGTAGTCTGCTTGCCATATCCAATGATAAGAAACAAAAGAATATCTGGAAACAAATTTTAAGTGATGGACTTTCTGTCCGCAAAGTTGAGAGCCTGATAAAAGAGGAGCAGGAAAAATCGAAGGCCAGACCCAAAAAGAAAGAAGTGCAGCGCCGCTCGGTTTTTGTGCAAAAGGTGGAAGACAACTTGCGGGATGTTTTGGGTACAAAAGTTTTGATCCGTCCTAAAAAAGAAGGGGGCACCATAGAAGTAGATTTTTATTCTCCTGAGGATCTGAGCCGCCTTGTTGAATTGTTTGACCAGATAGAGAAATAGATTATTTGGCCTGTTAGGGCTGATTCTAAAAATTATAAAAGTATTTTAGTTAAAACAGCATGGCACACAAAAAACGAAAAGTTAAATTTTATTCATTTCTTATTGTACCGGATAGCAAGGACAAACCTAAGAATTTTACCCTAAGTGCGTTAACCGTACGCATGATAATTTTTGTGGCCTTTCTTATTCTCGTCCTCATTATTGCCGGTGCTTCTACCTATTGGAGCGTAGCAGCGGTTTCACTTGACTATATGCGCCTGAAGGAAGAGAATTTTGAACTGCGTACAAGTTTAAAAAGTATGGAAGGGATGAAAGACGATTTATCCCAGATGCGCAAAATGAACGACAAAATCCGGAATACGCTTACCGGGTATGTTCAGATCGAAAAAATATCTGAAACTGATACAGCCCAAAATAAGCCGCTTGATTTTGATAACCTGAAACCGGAAAAGCGCAGGACGATTTTCAATTCTATTCCCTCATTATTGCCGGTGGATGGATTTAAAACACGGGGCTATATTGTTGACGACCTGTTGATTGACCCGCATTATGGAATTGATATTGCGGCGTCCAAGGGCTCACCAATAAAAGCTACTGCCGATGGCACTGTAATCTTTGCAGGATGGACATTGAAATCGGGCTATATTTTAATAATAAAACACAAGTATGGATATATTTCTTTGTATAAACATAACCAACGCAATTTAGTCTCAGTCCTCGAAAAAGTTAATAAAGGACAAGTGATTGCCTTGGTGGGCGATACTGGGGAAATTAGTAGCGGGGCACATCTCCATTTTGAGATATGGAAGAATGACCAGCCCATCGATCCCCTTTTATATGTAAGTACATCAAAAAGTAATAAAAATTGAAAGGATTTATAAAGTGGCATTAAAAGGGAATTCAGGTTCATCCACCGAGTTAAACTTTATCGGCAAAGGGACCCAAATCGAAGGCAATATTAGAACTGAAAGCAGTATTCATGTTGCCGGCACAATAATTGGCAAACTAATCTGTAAGAATACAGTCACTTTAAGTGAGAATGGACGTATTGAAGGAGATGTAGAGGCTGTAAATGCAGTTATTGGAGGCAAGATAAAGGGCAAAGTTATCGTCAGTGAAAAAATTGTTTTAGAGGCTAAGTCCAGCTTAATTGGTGAACTTAAGGCGAAGAAACTTATTATTGATGAAGGCGCGCTTTTCGACGGGACCTCTTCAATGGGTGTTACATCGGCGCCCGTTGCAACAGCCCCCTCCTCAAAAACAGAAAAAGATAGTTAGAACGTTAAGTGTTTGCCTCAAAAAAGAACAATGACGATCAAGAAGAAGTACGTTCTGCATTTTCCACAGCAGGGCCATATTTAAGCATCTCTTATTTTTTTATGAGTGCGATGATCATATTTGGGTATATCGGTTACAGGTTGGACCAGGCTTATGGTTTTGATTTCTTGTTCCTTTTAATAGGCTTATTTATTGGGTTTGCTTTGGGGTTTTATAAACTTTATATCGTTATTTCAAATATGGAGAAGGACCCTGATTGATCTAAAAAAATCATTTAAATATATTTTATCCGTTTTGTTCTTTTATTCTGCTACAGTCGTTGCGCTTTTAGTAACGGGGCAGATACAAAACGAAGGACTACTTGCATTGATTTATGCCGGGGTAATTTGCCCGCTTAATGTGTCAATCACCCTTTTTTTTATTAAAAAATTATTAAAGAAACCGGGTTATGTGTTCGTAAAGGGGTTTAATAGCTCCGTACTGATTCGATTGTTTTTATTGTTAGCTATTTTTTTCACAATAATATTAAAAATGCCTGTAAATCATTTTGTTTTTACAGTTGCCTTCTTTATATTATATTTTCTATTTCAAGTGATTGAGATTTATATTTTACATACTTACAAACAGTCAGGTAAATTTTAAAAATGACAGAAGTTACAACGCACGCTGCCGTTTCAGATTCACTTGCAGCAGCCCCCGCAGCGGCCGAGCCGGAAAATATTGGCCAGTGGATTATCGGGCATATCTCCAATAGTGATGAGTGGCACCTGCCTTTCGGTATTCATATTCATCTTCCCCAGTTCGAGCCCATTCAAATCGGTGGTTATTCAATCGATCTTTCCATTACCAACCATGTTGTAATGTTGTGGATTGCCGCGATTATTTTGTTTTTTATGTTCCGTACAGTCAAGAAAAATAAAAAAGTGCAATCAGGTTTTGGTATGTTTTTAGAAATGATTGTGGTTTTTGTACGGGATGAGATTGCCATTAGTAATATGGGCGAAAAGCAAGGCAAAAAGTTTACACCATTGCTGGTTACCTTTTTTATGTTTGTCTGGGTTGCCAACCTGATGGGTTTAGTTCCCTTGTTCTCAACCTCAACGGCAAATATTAGTGTTACGGCCTCGTTGGCGATTATAACTTTTTTATCAACTCAAATCTTTGGAATAAAAGAGAACGGCCTAATTGGGTATTATAAAGGGTTGGTACCACATGGTGTTCCTGTATACTTATGGCCCTTGATGTTTGTGGTTGAGGTTGTTGGCCTTATTGCCAAGCATGTGGCCTTGATGATCCGTTTGTTTGCGAATATGACAGCAGGACACATCGTTTTGTTTGCCTTGATTGGTTTGGTAGTGGTTTTTAAGACATATTTTGCTTCACCGATTTCCATTGGCTTCGGATTGTTTGTTTTCTTTCTCGAACTATTAGTGGCAACAATTCAGGCATATATTTTCACGCTTCTATCAGCCTTGTTTATCGGGATGAGTGTAAATCCGGATCACTAAGTTTTATTATAATTAAAATTTGTAAGACAAAAAAATAACTAATAATTGTGAATTAAGTAGACTTAAATAAATATTTCAGGAGGATTTTAGAGATGGGTGAATGGTCATTAGCATTAGCATATTTAGCAGCTGGCCTTGGTGCAGGTTTAACAACTATCGGCGCCGGTATGGGTATTGGCAGGTTGGCCGCTTCGGCAATGGACGGTACAGCGCGTCAGCCGGAAGCAGGAAATGCCATACGTATCACAATGATTATTGCTGCGGCGATGATTGAGGGTGTAGCGCTTTTCGGTATTGTAATTGCTTTCTTCTTGGTAAACAAAGCTTAGGAATATAAAAAATGTTAGAATTAAACCCTGGGATGATGGCATGGACCTGGATTACTTTTTTCTTGCTCCTTGTCATTTTATACAGAACCGCGTTAAAGCCTTTGCTTAGTTCGCTTACGGATCGGGAAGAAGGTATCCGTAATGATATTGATGAAGCAAAAAAACAGCGTGACGAAGCTGAAGAGCTTCTTAGTAAGCATAAGAGAATGATCGCGGAAGCGGATGCGCAAGCTCAGGATGTATTGAGGGAAGCGCAGGATATAGCTCAGAAAACCCGTACGGAGATTCTGGAAAAAGCGCGAGAAGACGCCGCAAGAGAAGTTGAGAAGGCCAGGCAGGAAATTGAAAAACAACGTGATGACGCCATTAAATCTTTAAGGGCGGAAGTTGTTGACCTTGCTATTGGTGCAACAGAAAAAATCTTAGCCCAGGCGATAGATAAAGAAACGAATAAAAAAGTAGTTGATGATTATATTTCTTCAATGCCAAAATCATTAAAGAATTAGCTAAGGAGTTTTTAGTTGAGCCGGATATCAATTCGCTATGCAAAAGCACTTTTCTCGCTTGCGCAGGATGAAAATAAATTAAACAAAATAGCTAATGATTTAATTGTTTTAAAGGACCTTTTAGTTGAAAGTAAAGACTTTGAGGCATTTATCTCTAATCCGCTAATTAGTGGGCACAAAAAAGCAGAAATAATGAAAGAATTGTTTTCGGGGAAGATTGATACCCTGACTTTAAATTTTCTGTTTCTATTGTGTGATAAGAAGAGGGTGAGTGTTTTAAATTCTATTTTGGAAAGGTTCGATGCGCTTTTATTGGATTTCCGCAATCAAATTGTTGCAGAAATAGCAAGTCCTTCTGTACTGGATCAAAAACAACTTGATGCGATTAAAGCAAATCTTGAAACAATGACAAATAAATCGGTCTTGTTAGAAACAAAAGAGGATCCCGCTTTGATCGGTGGTTTTACAGTGAAGATTGAAGATGTAATTATTGATAACAGCATTCGTTATCAGTTAGCTAAATTAAAAGAAAAACTGGTTTCATAAAGTTTTAAATTAAGAGGTTGAATAAATGAGCAATGCAGTTAGACCAGATGAAGTCTCTGCTATTCTGAAAAAACAATTAAAGGATTTTCAGACAGAATCAGACGTATACGAAGTTGGTACTGTTCTTCAGGTTGGTGACGGGATTGCCCGTGTTTATGGTCTTGAAAAAGCCATGGCCGGCGAGTTGATTGAGTTCCCTCATGATGTGATGGGGATGGTTTTTAACCTTGAAGAAGACAACGTAGGTATTATCCTTTTTGGCGAAGATACTTTGATAAAAGAAGGGGATACCGTTAAACGTACCAATAAAGTAGTACAGGTTCCAGTCGGAGAAGAAATGTTAGGCCGTGTTGTCAGTCCGTTGGGCACTCCAATGGACGGTAAAGGTGAGATCAAAACAGATAAGTTTATTTTGGTTGAACGAAAAGCAGAAGGCGTTATTCAACGTCAGCCTGTAAAAGAACCATTGGCAACAGGTATAAAAGCGATTGACTCAATGATCCCCATCGGTCGTGGGCAGCGCGAGTTAATTATTGGTGACAGGCAAACAGGTAAAACTGCGGTTGCCATCGACACGATTATCAACCAAAAAGAGACGGATGTATTTTGTATTTATGTAGCCATTGGGCAAAAAGCATCTACTGTCGCAAAAGTTGTAAGGACATTGGAAGAAGTAGGCGCCATGGATTACACAATTATTGTCGCGGCCAGCGCCAATGATCCGGCACCGCTTCAGTTTATTGCGCCGTATGCAGGCGCTGCCATGGGTGAGTATTTTCGTGATAATGGCAAGCATGCCTTGGTTGTTTATGATGATTTATCTAAACATGCCTGGGCATATCGTGAGGTTTCATTATTGTTACGCCGTCCGCCGGGCCGTGAAGCTTATCCGGGTGATGTTTTTTATGTGCATTCCCGCTTATTGGAACGCGCCGCAAAATTAAGTGACGATTTAGGTGGTGGTTCACTAACAGCTTTGCCGATTATTGAAACACAGGCCGGTGATGTTTCTGCTTATATTCCAACAAATGTTATTTCTATTACGGATGGCCAGATATTCCTTGAATCAAATCTGTTTTATTCGGGCGTGCGTCCTGCGATTAACGTGGGTATCTCTGTTTCCCGTGTGGGTGGTAGCGCACAGATTAAAGCGATGAAGCAGGTTGCCGGGCGATTACGTTTGGAGCTTGCACAGTACAGGGAATTGGAAGCATTTGCAAAATTTGGTTCAGATTTGGATCCTGCCACGCAACAACAGTTGAGGCGCGGTGAACGTCTTGTTGAGATATTAAAACAAGGCCAATATCAGCCCATGTCATTCAACAAGCAGATTGCCGTAATCTTTGCCGCAACAAATGGTTTTCTGGATCAGGTTCCTGTATCGGTCTTAAAGCGTTTTGAAAAGGAATATATCAATCATTTGGAGCTTAAGTATCCAAAAGTATTGTCAGAAATTTTTGAAAAAGGCAAGATCGGCGAAGAGTTGGAAAATACCATGAAAGAAATCTTAGCTAAGTTTGTTGAGGCTTTTAGATACGAGGGTGATTAATGGCTACCTTACGTGAAATAAGGCAACGTATAGCTAGTGTTAAAAGTACGCAGCAAATAACCAAGGCCATGAAAATGGTTGCTGCCGCAAAATTGAGACGTGCACAGGAAAATATCGTTGCCATACGGCCTTATGCGTATGATTTACGCGATCTTATCGGACATCTTTCTCAGATTAATACGGCAGAAATATCCAATAAGCTTTTGGAAAAGCGGCCGGTGGAGAAAGTACTGATTGTACCGGTAGCGGCAGATAGAGGTTTATGTGGCGGCTTTAACAGTTTTGTTGTACGCAGTGCCTTAGAGCGAATCGAGAAATATAAAGATACCGGCTATGAATTATATACAGTTGGCAGAAAAGTAAGCGAATTTTTTGGAAAACGTGACTATCCGATTTACAATTCTAAACGCAATTTCTTTAATCATTTATCTTTTGAAGATGCGCTTGAGATATCGCGGGATTTAATATCGGTGTATCTGTCCGGGAAATTTGACAGGATAGAAATTATTTATAATGAATTTAAATCTGCAATTCAGCAAGATTTGGTAAACGAGCAGTTTTTACCATTTGTTGTTGAAGATTCAAATACAGCGGAATACAATGTAGTTGATTATATTTATGAGCCGGATGTTGAATCGATCTTAGAGACAATTATCCCCAAAAACCTAAATATACAAATATGGCGTATTTTGCTTGAAAGCAACGCTGCCGAGCAGGGTGCACGTATGACTGCCATGGATAGCGCTACAGAAAATGCGGAAGAAATTAAATCAAAATTAACCTTGCATTATAACAGGGCAAGGCAGGCGGCCATTACTACCGAACTTTCAGAGATCGTTGGTGGCGCCGAAGCACTTAAAGAATCATAAAAGAGGGCTTTTTTTCAATGAATAAAGGAAAAGTTAGTCAGGTGATTGGTCCGGTTTTGGACCTTGAATTTGAAGAAGGAAAACTCCCTGCTATTTATAATGCAGTAAATATAACACTGGCAGATGGTAAGAAATTAGTTGTGGAAGTTCAGCAACATCTTGGCGAAAATGTAGTACGTTCTGTTGCGATGGATTCAACTGATGGTTTAGTTCGGGGAATGGAAGCAATTGATACTGGCGCTCCAATAACTGTGCCCGTTGGCCCTGGATCATTAGGTCGGCTAATCAGCGTAATTGGTGAAGGTATTGATGGTTTGGGCGAAATTAAAAATGAAATGAAATATCCCATCCACAGACCCGCCCCAAAATTAGAAGAGTTAAG
This sequence comes from Calditrichota bacterium, assembly GCA_024277115.1. Classification (GTDB taxonomy): domain Bacteria; phylum Calditrichota; class Calditrichia; order Calditrichales; family J004; genus JABFGF01. The sequence continues at coordinate 26,786 of JAJRVW010000181.1, read as the reverse complement.
TACTTCTGATGAAATTCTGGAAACAGGTATAAAAGTTATTGACCTTTTAGAACCTTATTCCAAAGGTGGTAAAACAGGGTTGTTTGGCGGTGCAGGTGTTGGTAAAACAGTTTTGATTATGGAACTTATTCGTAATATTGCTACCGAGCATGGTGGATATTCTGTCTTTGCAGGTGTTGGTGAGCGGACACGTGAAGGAAACGACCTCTGGCTTGAAATGAAGGAATCGGGCGTTTTGGATAAAACAGCCTTGGTATTTGGCCAAATGAACGAACCACCCGGTGCCCGCCAGCGTGTGGCCTTAACAGGCTTGGCCCAGGCCGAATATTTCCGTGATGAAGAAGGCAAGGATGTACTTCTTTTCGTGGACAATATTTTCCGTTTTACCCAGGCCGGTTCAGAAGTTTCAGCTTTATTGGGACGGATGCCATCAGCGGTAGGATACCAGCCAAACCTTGCGACAGAAATGGGCGCATTGCAAGAACGGATTACATCAACTAAAAAAGGTTCCATTACTTCGGTTCAGGCAATTTATGTTCCAGCGGATGATTTAACCGATCCGGCCCCGGCGACTACTTTCTCGCATTTGGATGCAACAACTGTATTATCGCGTCAAATATCGGAGCTTGGTATTTATCCTGCGGTTGACCCGCTTGATTCTACTTCCCGTATTTTGGATCCACGGGTTGTTGGGGAAGAGCATTATTCTGTTGCCCAGAGTGTTCAGGAAATATTGCAAAAATATAAAGACTTACAGGATATCATTGCTATCCTTGGTATGGACGAGCTAAGTGATGAAGATAAAAATGTTGTGGCCAGGGCACGTAAAGTACAGAAGTTCCTTTCCCAGCCATTCTTTGTTGCCGAGCAATTTACAGGTACACCCGGTAAGTATGTGCGCCTCGAAGATTCCGTAAAAGGGTTTAAAGGTATTGTAGAGGGTGAGTATGATCATATCCCCGAGCAAGCATTTTATATGGTAGGTGGTATTGAAGAAGTTCTTGAACGCGCTAAAGAATTATAATTATTAATTTTATCAATATAAATAAATATATCAAAAGATGATGTTTTGCATCATCTTTTTATTTAAGTTTCGATTTATACAGTCGAAACAAAAGGGAGCTATAAATGAACGAAAATCTTCATTTGGAGATAGTTACGCCTTTGGGACAAACTTTTTCTAAAGAAGTTATTAGCTGTGTGGTTCCTGGTGCAAAAGGGCAATTCCAAATTTTAGATAAGCATGCGCCAGTAATTTCTAATATTACAATCGGTGTTATAAAAATACAGACTAAAGATAAAGCTTTTGTTTTTGTAGCAACAAGCGGTGGATTTTGTGAAGTTCGCAATAATGAGATAAAAGTTATTGTGGAAACTGCCGAGATATCAAATAAGATTGATGTTGGCAGAGCATTAAAATCAAAAGAGAGAGCAGAGGAGAGGTTAAAAACTAAATCAGATAACATAGATGATACTCGTGTAAAATTAGCTCTAAGCCGTGCAATTAACCGGATTCATGTTGCTGATTACACTTCTTAGTTTACTTCTGGTTTTTTTATATTTACTTTCCTCCCAATAAACACATCTGAACAATAATTTCAAATCCTTTTGAATAAAATTACAAAGGGTTAAATAAAATAAGGTGCCTGGTATGCGTTTTAAAACCCTTTCCAAGTGGTTTACTTGCCTTTCGGTTTTTTTCCTTTTAATTAATTCCAATTATGCCCAGTCCAACAGTGTTACGGATGAGCAGTTTAATGATCATCTTAAGACATATATTAATAAGCTGTTGACACGTTATGGCGAACAAAATATTGAAAAAGAACGCTATCTTGTGCAACAAATCCGCATGATAAATGAAGAAATAAAAGCGCGGGTTGGTAGTGTCTCTGATAAAAGGGCAAAATATTTTGATAAGTTGAAAGCAAGCCTAAAGGAAATTGACGCTTTAAAAAACCGTCTTCCGGCTTCGGGCAGTCAGCTATACAGTTTTATCGATGACCTGGAAAAAAGAATTGAATCGACAATCGATAAAGGCGTTATGGATTATAAGCGCCAACGTGTTTTTGACGATGCTATACAATTACTTTATCTTGCTGAGGAATTGATTAAGCTGGACCCGGCAACAAATTTAAGTACAAACCCCCAGATAATTGAGGGCCTAAATAAGGCTAATAACAAAATAGTTTCATCTTTTGGCAGTACAGGTAATTCTAAAGTTAGCCGTAGTTCCGATGCACAGGCCAGTATATTTGATGTTTATAACGAATGGAAAAAGACAGAGCGGATAAAATATCATTTGCGTTTAACAGATATTGCCGTTGTAAAGAAAAGGCTCATAAAAAAATCTACTGTTGGTGATATGCAACGTATGTTCAAGCGCGAATTGCAACAAGCTGTCCAAGCTTATAATTTCCGTTATTATGAATTGGCGCAACTTTCGTTTGATGAAATATTGAAAAATTACGGCCAGATAGGTGAACTTGACGATGTTCTATTTTACATGGCAGAGTGTAATTATCATTTAGGTCGTTTTAATATGGCCGAAGAGCAATTTGAAGAAATTATAAATGATTATCCTTCATCTTCCTATGCGCCTAGAACATATAAACGTCTGATCGAAATAAGCAGCCATTTTGAAAAATATGGTGAGGCGGTCAATCATTTTCGCCAGATGCAGAATATCATCTCCAGCACAGATGGCCAATATGAAGAAGCACTTTTATTAGCAATTAATGCTGCTTTGAACGGTAAGTTTTATGAAGACGCTGTTTCTCTTTCCTATGAAATAAACCCAAAATCATCTTTATATAATTACGGACGGTTTATTCAGGCAAAAGCCCTGACTGGTGCAAATAATTTTGAAGAAGCATTCAATGTATTAAACTCAATTTTAAAAACACCCGATTTAGAGCCGGATTTCCGGTTTGATATTTTAGCAAAGATGGGTTATATCCAGTATGAGTTAGGGAACCCCGCTGGAGCTATCAGGTATTTCGATCAAATTACTGCCCGATACCCCAATTATGATCGTGTTTTAATGGGCTATAGCTGGTCATTTTACAAAATGGAAATTGGTAAATTAATTACTGACCGAAACTTTAATAATGCCAAACAATATTTGGAATTATTAATTAATAATTTTTTAAATTCTGAATATAATCTTGAAGCCAGGACTTTACTGGGATATATCAACCAACTGCAATTTGACACCAATGGCGCTATCGATAATTTTAGGTTTGCATATAATGCGAAAGAAGTAAAGGAGCATTCCGACAATCTAAACGAGCAACAAACAAAATTAGAAGATATAGTTAAAACAGCCTCGCGACTAGAGAATAAAGCATTAGAAGCGAGAAACATGAATGCTTTTAACCGGGCAGTAATAATGCGTGAGAAAGTTGAAAAACCGTTGTTTAAGTTGAAGTATGCTGATTTAAGCCCCGTTGGAACTGCTGCAAATAATGAAGTAAAACGTTTAAAAGCACAAATCACAGAATTGGATCGCCTGAAACAAAAGGCAACTGAAAAGAATGATGATGTCCTTTTAGAACGTATTGAAACCATGCAATTAAAGATTTATCGTGCTATAAATGCATATCCGATCGAAAGTAGTTCGGTGCTGGGTTTTAATTATTTTGATGAACACCCCCTGGCGCGGAAAGAAAGTGTTGTTGAGCTGGAAAATAAAAAAATTAGCAAAATGCGGGAAGATTCTGAGAGTGAGCGCAAAGATATTATTGCTAAAATTGCCCGGCTAGATGTCCAGATTTCTAATGCAAAATCACGCAGTGATTATAAGAAACTGGCCAATCTTGAAATTAGTAAAGAACGTTTTATCGACTTGTTGAAAAAATTGGATTATGTTGATACTTGGGTTTACTCGATGAAAATGCGCCAGACTAATATCAACCTCAGCCGTTGGAGCGATTATGGCGCTTTTGGCCTGGCGAATGTAAACTTCGCTATCCGCAGTTTGCAGAAAGAACAGATTGGTCAAATGCGCGAGCAAATTCAAAAAATAAATGATCTCTTGATGAAGCGTAAAGAGTATGTTGTTCATAAAATTAAGCAAATTCAAAACGAAATTACGTTAATGACACGTAGAGTGCGACGTCAAGAAAGAATTCGTGAGCGGGAAGAATTAAATCGTCAGTTTGAAGAGAGTTATTTTGATACACATGAAACAGAAGATAGCAATAACATAAATAATTTGGATATCAATACAATTCCACCAAGTTTTGATGAAGATGAGTCTGATCAATAATGAATTTTCACATGGGAATTTTTTGGATTAAAAGTATGAAAAGTAAAATTAAGTTCAACCGTAATTTGATATTGATCATAGTGATTGCTTCAATCGCGCTTATCGGGAAGCCAGTGTTTGCGCAAAACAAAGATTTGGCCAGCCGGGATTCGCTTTTTGAAAAAGTCTCGATCGATGAGCTCATGGAAATAAAAAAATTCTATGACCGCAAGGCAAAGAAACTTCAGAAGGATGAAGAAAAATCACTAATTGAAGGTAAAAAACTGGGTGAAAGTTTTTTATCCGATGATGCCTTAAAGATAAAGGACCGGGATAAAATATATATTCGTATTGCAGAGTACTACATCGAAGAGGCTGATCGGCAATATGAAATAGACAATGATGAATTTGATAAATTATTTACCTTGTATGAGAAAAAGTACGAACAATTTACAACCGGTGAAATAGGTACTGAACCGGAACTTCCCGAGGACCCCAAAAAAGATTATTCGAAGGCAATTCAAGTTTACGAAAAACTATTAAGTGAATATCCTGCCAGTGACTATGCAGATGATGCCCTTTATAGTGTTGCCTGGCTTAAAAATAAAATGAATGATGGCCTACAAAGTAGACGCCTGTTCCAGGAAGTTATAGATAAATACCCTGATAGCCCTTTTGCGCCGGAATCTTATATTAACCTTGCCGAATATTATTTTAAGCCACGTGAAGATAAAACAGATGACGAACAGTCAATTTTAGAATTGCGTAAGGCAATTCAGTTATATAAAAAAGTATTGCGCTATAAAAAATCACGAAGATATGATGAAGCTCTTTACAAATTAGGATGGAGCTACTATAAATTGGCATCGCACGATCCCAAATATTATAATGATGCGATAGCCTATTTTGTAGCCGTTGCAGATGATATTGACCGTGCAAAAAAATTAGACCCCAAACAGGCAATAAGCAATCCTAATGTGCGGGATGAGGCAATTGAGTATATAGGGATCAGTTTTACTGACGAAGCTTATACCCCTGAGGGCGTAAATAAGGCGCGCCGCATGATCCAGAAAATTGGCGATAAGCCTTTTGGTGTTGATATAATGCGTGCCATTGGGCAAACCTATCAAAAAATTGATGAACAACAAAAAGCAATATATGCCTTTAGCACCCTTTTAGATATGTATCCAAATTATAAAGAGGCTCCTTTGATGCAGGATTATATTGCAAAGGCAGTGTTCTCGGAGGGGAAAGATGTCCTTGCATATTCCGAAAGAGAAAAATTATATAAATTGTATAATCCAAAGGCTGCCTGGTACACAAATTTAGAGAATTCTGATAATATCGATAAAGTAAAGTATTTAAATGCAGCATATAAGAATAGTGAAGAAGCGTTTAGGACAAATCTGATTTATGACCTTAATAAAGCCCAGGAATTAAAAGCTGAAGGTACCCCAAATGTTGCTTTATGGGAAAAATTTGGAAGAGGATGTAAAGAATACTTATCTCTTTTCCCAAGTGATTCCAATGCGTATGAAATTCATTGGAACTATGCACTAATGTTAGATAAAGAACTAAGTCGTTTTGATGAAGCTTTCGAAGAATATTTAACTGTGAGCAATGACTATCTCGAAACGAATCATCAGCATAACGCGGCATCGTATGCAGTAGGTGTTGCAGATACGATTGTGAAAATAAAATACGGTGGGCAAGACAGTGCAAAAGTTAGTCTGGCGGATATTGCCCAGTTAAGCCCGGAAACGCTTACACCTGAAGAGACGAACTTGATTCAGTCTTATGATAATTATATAAGATTATTTCCAAACGGTGAATATACACCCAACTTTCTGGCAAGTGCAGGCGGTATTTATTACAACCACAAAAAATTTGGTGAGGCCAAAGTATATTTTCAAACCTTGGTTCGCCGCTTCCCGGGTGCAAAAGAGAAAAGTTTGGCAATGCGCTCCATTATGGATTCCTATTTTGCTCTGGGTAAATTTAAAGACAGTGAAATTATTGCAAAACGTATCTTAAGCGATAAAAACCTCCCCGAAGAACAACGTGAATTTGCAAGCAGGCGTTTAGCAGAAGCCATCTTTAAGAATGCTGAATTCCTCGCCGAACAGGGTGATTTTTTTGCTGCGGCCAATGAGTTTATACGACTTTATAAAGAAGCCCCGGATGATAAACGCTATGTAGAGCCTGCATTATGGAACGCGGGATTAAACTATGAAAAAGCAAGGGACTGGGTTCGCTCAAACGAAACATTCGATATTATTGCAACAAATTTCCCTAAGTCAAAATTTGCTGTAGATGCTTTAAATAAAATGGTGGACAATTATAAAGAGCTTGAACAATTTTCAAATGCAGCTAATATTTCCGAGCGCATTTTTACTTCTTATCCAGACTCGCCCGATATTGAAACCAAACTTTATAACAGCAGCTATTTTTATCAAAAAGCCGGGGAATGGTTAGAAGCTATCCGTATAAATAATTTATATATTGCGACGTACCCTGCTTTGGATTATTCGGTTGATCTGTTTTTCAAAAATGCAGAGCTCTATTTAAAGCTTGATGATTTGGTCTCAGCAAACAAAATCTATGATGAGTTTGCCAAAAAATATCCCAATGATGATCGTGTTGTAACCGCCTTTTATGAGCGTGGTAATTATTTTCTGAATAATAACCAAACAGAGGCAGCCAAAACAGAATACAATAAGGCTATCGCAAAAAGTGAGCAGTTCAAAAAGGCTGGTAAAGAATCAAATCCATTTATTGCCGGTGAAGCCGTTCACAAGCTTGCAAACATTCTGCACGATGAATTTGTAGATATTCGCCTTACCCAGCCTCAATCTAATATTGATGACCAACAACAGAAGTTGAAAGGTTTATTGACAGAGTTAAATACAGCATACACAAAAGTGTTGGCTTTTGGTTCTCCCAGAAGTTTTGAAGCGATATATAATACAGCACGAAGTTTTGAAGAGTTTGCTGATATTTATGTGAAGCAGGAGCTAAACCCAAATCTTGATAAAAACAAGAAATTTGTAAAAAAGAAGCAAATAAATGAACAATCTGCCGCATTGTATGAAAACGCTGTAAATCGATACAAAGATGTAATTGAGAAAATTCCTGTCATCGCCGACAAATTAAATATTAATATGTTTGGTAGTACCGATTCCTCAAATATTGAGATGGGCGCCACTGATACTCTGCAGGCACGTGAAGTTGAAGTTGACTCGACCCGAGACCTGGCAGTAAAATGGTATACAAAAGCTAAAGATAAAATTTCAAAATTGCTTTATGCCCAAGCTAGTTTAACGTCCGAAAATGTAGATAATGCTTTAAATATTGAGCCGCCTACAAGCAATGTCTTATCTTCAATTTTATATAAAAGTTCAGTATTCACAACAGTTGTTGGCCCAGCTGTAGAGCAAACGATTAATGCACATTTAAGAAATATTAAAGAAGCTGACGAAATGGGACTTTTAAATAAATATGTTGAGGAGTCTAAAAGACAAATCTTGCTTACCTCTAATATCTTAGGCGATGAATATGAAGAACTCGCCATTACAAGCTTAGATGAGTATGAAAAAAACTTTAATGACTATAAAGAACTAATTTCAAAAGAGTTTGGAGCTAAAAATTCTCAAGGCCTCGATTATTATGGGGTAGATAATGATGCAAATCAGATGATCGATGAAAGTATAACATTATCGCTAAACACTATTAAAGCATATGCAAAGACACTGCAACTTGCTATGGACAATGGTATAGAAAATGATATTACAATTAGTACCAAAGAAAGGCTGCTCCAGTTTTCTGTTGAAATGAGCGAACGAATGAAAGTATTCAGCGATTCTGCAAACTCTACCAGCATCCAATTCGAAACGCTTTTTGATTCCACTCAAAATTATAATTATGATGATGGAAGGATAGCAACAGAAACGTATTATTTTAATTTAAGTGACAATTCTTTGGCTTTATTAGAATCAGCTTTTGAAATAAAAGAGGAGTATGCGCTAAAAGGGGGATGGGCTAATAAGCTAATGATGAAGTTACTGGAACTTGATCCTGTGCGCTATTCAGAAAGTATTGATAAAGAACGGATTGAAATAAGCTCAGATCAGAGCTGGCTATACTCTACGAAAGACAATCCTGTCGTATGGATCAAAGAAAATTTTGATGATTCTTCCTGGGAAAATGTGGAAATAGTTGCCTCATCTATGAACCAGTATTCTATATTTGGTGTTGATCCGGCTGCAATATGGATGAGAAAGGTAGTTGTCACAAATACGTTTCCTGTAACTACTGACTCACTAATTGACTCTGTGGCAATTATGCCACAGCTTGCAGATACGTCTGACGGAAATAAAGTGAATGATTCTTTAGCAATAACTCTTGTCTCTGATTCTACAGGGGCGATAATGCCCTCAGCCTCATCTACAACGGTTGATACCTTAGTTTTCTTCAGGAAATCATTTGCGTTAGACGGGAAAATTGTTGGTGGGGAACTTTATGTTACAGCCGATGAAGATTTTAGACTGTATCTTAATGGTGAGTACATTATTGATGATGATGCAAACGACTACTCAATATTGGATACATTAGACTATTATACATTCGATAGGTTTATCAAACCAGGCAGTAATATTATCGCTATTGATGTTCTTGATAAAGATGTAACAGGTGGTGGTTTAAAATTGTATGGCTATTTTGAATTAGTTCCTTTAGATTTAATCTCTACTGCCGAATCTCAAACAGTAAATTCTTCCACCTTTGTAGATCCGAAGACATTAAAAGAAATAAACACACTTAGAAAGAATAGAATTCCACTCAGCAATAAGGAAACTAAATGAAGGTGATCAAACATTTATATTTAGCATTCATTTTTACAATGATTTTATTCGTTGCAAATAGTTTTGCACAAGCTTCAGATTCCACACAAGTACAAAATAATTTTCAACAAGACGATATTGTTGAAGCGGGCGAAGCGATTATAAAAATTGAGGTTGAGAAACCACAAGTACAATTGTTCAGCCAAAGGATAAAGCCGGAGTTTGATGAAGTAAATTTAGAAAAGTCATTTATCAGGGAAATAATTGATGAAGGACAGGAGTTGAAGATAGAATCTACAACGGATAGAAAAAACGATATTATAGATATAAAAAAACTACTAAACAGAAATAGATAATCAAAAGTTACTTTCGTAGGAGGATTAATTCATGGGTTTATTTTTAGACCAATTTGGAACTTCATTTGGGTTGAGTCAAGACGGCTCAATGTACATGTACTTTATCGCTTTATTTGGCGCTATTGCAGCAGCTATCGCAATAGAAAGAATATATTATATTGTCGTTCGCTCAAATGTTAATGCCGATAAGTTTATGGCTGAAATAAGAAAGTTGGTTGCCGGTGGAAATATGGAACGCGCCATCGAGCTGTGTGAAAAAGGAAAACTTAAAGCCCTGCCTTTTGTTGTATTACGTGGATTGAAACGTGCTAATGAAAGTGAGACTTTAGATTTCCGGGCCATTCAAAACGCAGTTGATGAAGGTACCCTGGAAGTGATTCCAAAGCTAAAAGAGAGAACAAATTATCTTTCGATGCTTGCAAACGTTGCCACTTTGACTGGTCTTATGGGAACGATTTATGGACTGATTTTATCATTTGCCGCTGTTGCAGCCCCTGGGATTCCGGAATCAGAAAAATCCAAATTGTTGGCAAGTGGTATTTCAACAGCCATGAATACAACTATATTTGGTTTGATGGTGGCGATCCCTACTTTAATTGTTTATACTTATATTGCAAATAGGACAAGTAAAATAATTGATGAAATGGATGAGCATTTAGTCAAGTTAATCAATTTGATAACTGGTAATCGTTAATAATATAATTTAGAAGGTTAATTTATGGCTTACAAACCGTCAGCAAGGCAAAATTCCGATGAATTGAATATGGAATTAGATATCAGGCCGGTTATGAATTTAATGGTTGTATTAATCCCTCTATTGTTACAAGGTGCAGAGTGGGTTAAACTAGGTGCAATTGAAATAAATGCCCCGCCTACTAAGTCTGTTGGAAATAATCCTGCAGAGCAACAAGATAAAAAAGAAGAAGAAATGAAAATAGGTCTCAAACTTGCGATTACAAGTGCCGGGATCACAATCGCCAATGCACAGGCGCTTCTTCCTTCAGATTCTGGAGAAGGGCCGACAGTGCCTGTGTTAGATGATGGCACCTATGATTATGCTCTTCTAAAAACTAAATTAATCGAAGTAAAAAAATTGATTGCAGGCAAAGGTTATAAAGATGAAAACAGGGCTGTGATCACTGCTGGCAATAAAGTTGAGTACCAGGATTTAGTAAGTGTTATTGATAATATTCAGACGTATGAAGAAGACGGAACAGAAAAAGTGCTGTTTCCTGAAATAAATTTTGGCAGTGTGATTCAATAGACAACATTGGAGAAATAAATGGCGTTTCAACCATCCAAATCAAAAGACATTCGCGAGAAGAATCCGGCTCATTGAATATGAATTCAATGATGGATATGATGACAATTATTCTGCTTTTTCTTTTAAAATCATTCTCGACAGAAGGCGCATTGATAACAGCTTCTGAAGAACTTAGACTACCTGAATCTGTAATGGGGGAAAAGCCTAAGAAAGAGCTCCAGGTATCTATTACTAAAGAAGCAATTCTTATTAATAATAACCAATTAATGTCAGTTAGTGATGTCGATCCCGAAAGTGTGTTAATTCAACCGTTGTATAAGGCGCTGGCAAACGTAGCTAAAGAGCAGTCTAAGTTAGAAGTGGATGTCGGGACAGAATTTACACATACCGTAATTATTCAGGGTGATCAAACGATTCCTTTTGAGATGCTTTATAAAATTATGTTTACATGTAGCAAATCCCAATTTTATAAAATGCGACTACTAACAGTTAAAAAAGGTTAAAAACAATAATATAAAAAGGCATGTAAATGAAAGTGTTAAAACCTAATCCTAAAGCTCAGGGTGTAAAACGTTCCGCAGGTGGTGGGGGCTATAGAATCGTCAGCTTTCCCAAGGAGTTTGAACGGGGAATACTTGATGGTATTGATTCTAGATTTTATTTAATCCTTCTATCCGCATTGATTTTGGTTTATACGACTGTAATTATTCTTGCAAATAATGTTTATTCAGAGGAAGAACTTGCAAATGTCTTAAAAGAAAAGTATATCCAAAAAGTATATGATGCTACATTTGAAGAACCTGTGATAGACGAACCTGTAGAGGAAACACTTGCCGTTGAGGAAGAAGGAACAGCAGCTACACAAGAAGAAGAAAAAGATGTTAGGGCGCAGCGTGATGAAGGAAAACGTGAAGAAGCGGCTGGACCATCTGCAGCTGAAAGAAGGGATGCGGCACGTAGAGACGCTGCCCGAAGGGCTTCCGCAAGAGATCGAATGCAGCAACAGGTAGCTGGTACAGGAGTTTTAGGTGAGCTTTCTGCAGGAGGTGGCGGTGGTTCTGGCGATGCAGTATATGACGTACTCGGAGAATCAGGTAGCGGTGCTTTAGGTGATTTGGATCAGGTACTAAGTGGTGTCGGCGGTTTGGAGTCAGCATCTTCATCATCAAGACGATCCAGTCTCGGAGAAAGAAAAGGCAGTGGAGGAAGAGCAGGCAGGGCAGGAATTGATGATCTAATTGGAACGGGCGTTGGTCAAAGTGGTTCTGTCTCTATTAATCGTAATGCAAGTTTTGGTATTAAAGGTGTTGAAGGTTCTGTATCTGGAAGAGGAACAAAATCATCTGCCCGCTCGCAAGATGCAATTGGCCGCATTGTTGGAAAACATTCTGATGCTATTGAAGATTGTTATAAGAGAGAATCAAGAATTAACCCCAACCTAAAAGGTAGTGTGACGGCAGAATTTACAATTTCGCCTGTAGGACGTGTTACAAGAGTTCGGATTAGAAAATCTACCCTGAAAAGCAAAAAAGTTGAAAGCTGTATTTCACGTAAAATCCGATCTTGGCGATTTGATGCCATTGATAAAAAAGATGGCGATGTAACTGCCAGGTATAAATGGATTTTTGCTAATTAATTCCTAAAAAGCCTCGATTCTATCGAGGCTTTTTTTTTATTGTTGAGACCTATTCCTTTTTTATTTATCTTCCCGCCTCATTAGAACTACACAAATTCAAGGAGTTTCATTTTAATGTTGAGAACACATACTTGTGGGGCACTCTCGAACACAAACCTAAAACAAATAGTTACCTTAAGTGGCTGGGTTAAAAAAAGAAGGGACCATGGTGGTTTAATTTTTGTTGACCTTCGCGATCAATATGGCGTAACCCAGATTGTATTTAATCCCAAAAATAATTTACCCGCCTTTGAAGCAGCAAAGGCACTTAGGAATGAGTTTGTAATAAAGGTGACTGGGATTGTTGAGCCAAGGCCAGAAGATGCAGAAAATAGTGATCTGACAACAGGTGACATTGAGATAAATGTGGAAGAATTAGAAATTTTAAATACTGTAAAAACCACTCCGTTTGAAATCGATAATGATATCAATGTAAATGAAGAAATTCGACTTAAATACAGATATTTAGATTTACGAAGGGAAAAAATCCATAATGATATAAGAACCCGTAGCACGATAACCAGTCATGTTAGACACTATCTTGTAAAGGAAGGGTTTTGTGAAATTGAAACTCCAATACTAATGAAATCAACACCAGAAGGGGCCAGGGATTTCTTGGTTCCGAGCAGGAATTTTGCAGGAAAGTTTTATGCTTTACCGCAATCACCGCAAACTTATAAACAGCTGTTGATGGTGTCAGGATTTGATAAGTATTTTCAAGTAGTTAGGTGTTTTAGGGATGAAGATTTAAGAAAAGACAGACAGCCTGAATTTACCCAAATTGACCTTGAGCTTTCTTTTGTAGAAGAGGAGGATGTCATCTCTGTTGCAAGCAACTTAGTTCAATATTTATTTAAACAGGTCTTAAATCTTGATATTGAAATGCCTATTAAAAGAATGGGCTATAAAGAAGCTTTTGAAGTCTATGGATCGGATAAACCTGATTTACGATTCGACCTTAAGATTGAAAAAATTAAAGATATTTTTCAAAATACAGAGTTTAATGCCTTCAAATCTGTGCAAGAAATTGCTTGTATAAAAATATCTGATGGTAAAAATATTACACGTAAGCAGATTGATAATCTGATTCTTGATGCAAAAAAACTTGGAGCAAAAGGTCTATCCTTTTTTAGGGTGGCAGCGGATGAAATTGCCACAGGAGTAGCAAAGTTTTTAACAGGGGAAGAAAAAGAAAACCTTAAAACGAGACTTTCCTTACAGGAGGGTGATCTTGTTTTAATAATTGCAGATGAATATCAATCAACATTTGAAATTCTTGGACAAATTCGTCTTAACCTTGCAAACCAATTAAATCTTATTACAGAAAAAAAATACAAATTGGTGTGGATTACTGATTTCCCACTTTTAGAATATGATTCAGAGGAGCAACGTTATGTTGCACGTCATCATCCCTTCACAAGCCCTACCGTTAAAGACTTGGAAAATCTTGAGGAAAACCCTGAAGATATAACGGCCCGTGCCTATGACCTCGTCCTGAATGGGAGTGAAATTGCAGGTGGAAGTATTAGGATCCATGATACACTTGTTCAGCAAAAAATGTTTAAATTACTAGGTATTTCAAAAGAAGAAGCAGAAAGTAAGTTTGGTTTTCTGCTTGATGCTTTAAAATACGGTGCGCCTCCACATGGTGGGATTGCATTTGGTCTTGATCGATTAGTTATGATATTGACAGGCAATGATTCAATACGTGATGTGATTGCATTTCCAAAGACTAATTCCGGACTCTCGCTTATGGATATGGCGCCTTCGGAAGTGGACAAAAAACAATTACAGGAATTAAGCCTAAAGACTATAAAGCATTAGTACTGCCTTTAGTTAAATGAAGCATAATTCAGCTTGACATAATTCTACATTTTTAGTAGGTTTTGCACTATAATTCAATTAAAATTATTCATTTAGGAGACTTGATTAATGAACGAACGTACCTTTTCTATCAAGCTCTTGGTGATTTCTTTGTTCCTAATAATTGGCCTAAGTTTAACGAGTTGCGGTTGGAAACCAAGTGAAGAAGAAATTCAAACTTTGGAAGAAACAAGGTCAGCAGCACTAGATGCAGAGAAAACACAACAAGAGAAGAAAGCAGAAGCAAACGACTTGCAAAGCCAGGTCGATCGGAAAAAAGCTGAATTAGAAAAAGCTAAGGCTGAAAAAGCTAAAGTAGATGCAGCTGTTACTGAACGTCATTCGGGTGATTCCGAGTAATAATCGTTACCAACGACAGGAGACTAAACATGAACATTGTAAAAATCACATTTTTAATGGTGATCTTTTCTATGGCCTCGGTATTTGCTCAAAATTCATACAATTATGAGGAAATGACTGAAGAACAGTATTTGGCCGAGTTACAAAAATGGCAAGAGCGATTAGCAACTGCTGAGCAGGGTATTGCTGATGAAGATGCAAGAATAGCAAGTTTACAGCAGGAGCTGGATGCACTAAATGCTGATATCGATCAGACATGGACAGATATTTATGCAAAATGTGGAACAGATGGTGATGGCAATCAAGCTTATAATGGCGAGCTAGGCCAACTAAGAAATGATGTTAATTCCATGTTGTCACTTTCCGCTGAAGATATTTATGGTAAAATGGCTGAATTGGATGCATTGCAGGCAAGGCTTGATGCCCAAAAAGAAAATGATTTATCTGTGGTAAGTGCAAACGAACAATTGATTAACCAGATTCAGAGCCTTATAGATCAGGCACAGGAAAAAGGAAAAGGTGCTGTACCTCCATCTTATACGGTAATGCGTGGTGATTATCTATGGAAAATTGCTGCAAACCCAGATATTTATAATGATGCCTTTGCATGGATTAGAATATATTCTTCGAATGCTGACCAAATTAAAAACCCAGATTTAATTTTCCCAGATCAAACATTCTTAATCCCTCGCGTAGTTGGCCCTAATGAGCATTTGGTACAAAAGGGTGAAAACTTATCGATGATTGCAGGATATTCAAATATTTATGGAAGTACCTTCCAGTGGAATAAACTTTACGAAGCAAATAAGAGCTCAATTGCTGATCAAAATATGATTTATCCACACCAGGTAATAAAAATAGCGCGTTAAAAGATATTTTTAATAAAAAATTTAAAAGCTTCTGATCGCTCGATCAGGAGCTTTTTCTGTTTATGGAAATGATGATAGAAAAAAAATATATACTTGATCCAAAAATTCAGGAAACTTTGTTCTATGGAAAGAATGAAGAAAATATTACACTAATCCGGCAGCGTTTTAATGCGCGTATTATTCCACGAGGAGCAGAAATAAAGTTAATTGGAGATACCCGCGATGTTAATGTTCTTTGTGATATTTTACATGAGTTGAGTACTGTTGTAATTAAAAACAACCAGCTTACCCCACAGGATGTGTTGGCAACTCTTAAAGTATATTCTGATAATATTGGAAAAAACGAGACCGTTGCCAGTGAACATCTTGCGAACGATTTGAGTATTCATACTTTTGCAAAAAGTATCGTCCCGAAATCGGAGAAGCAGGAAGCGCTTGTCAGGTCTATCTTAAAAAATGACCTTGTCTTTGCAGTAGGCCCTGCTGGGACGGGGAAGACCTACCTGGCCGTTGCAATGGCCGTTCACTCATTGATGAATGGTACAGTAAGTAAAATAGTTTTATCCAGGCCGGCAGTAGAAGCCGGAGAAAGCCTTGGTTTTTTGCCGGGTGATTTTAAAGAGAAAATTGATCCCTATTTGAAACCCCTTTATGATGCTTTGGCCGATATGATGCCAAAAGATACCCTTAAAAAATATTTCTCTTATGATACAATTGAGGTTTTGCCATTGGCCTATATGCGTGGTAGGACTCTTAACAATGCATTTGTAATTTTAGATGAAGCCCAAAATAGCACGTTTATGCAAATGAAGATGTTTTTAACCCGGCTTGGCCGTAACTCAAAAGCAGTGGTTACCGGGGATATTACACAAGTAGACCTCGATGCTTCAAAGAAATCCGGATTAATAAGCAGTATTCATATTTTAAAAGATGTAAGCGATATAGCTTTTATTGAAATGTCTGACCAAGATATATTAAGACATCCGCTTGTTAAAGACATCTTGGATGCCTATGATCGTTTCTCAGCAGAAAATGATCGCAATAAATAGAAAATATAGTTCTGGTTCAGTAGTAAAAACTTCTTCATTTCAAGACTTCTTCAATAAGTTGATATAGGTTATTAAAATAGCTAAATTGCCTGACTTATTTAAAATACAAAATCGGATGTGAAATGGATAGGTTAAAAGAAGTTGTAATAGTTTCTACTGCAAGAACACCAATAGGCTCATTTATGGGCGTATTAAAAAATATTCCGGCAACAAAGCTCGGAAGTATTGTAATAAAATCAGTTGTTGAGCGTTCAAAAATTGCCACAGACCAGGTTGATGAAGTAATCATGGGAAATGTCCTCCCTGCCAATGAAGGACAGGCTCCGGCAAGACAAGCCGCTCTGGGTGCCGGCTTAGACAAACAGGTACAATGTCTGACCATTAATAAAGTTTGCGGTTCCGGATTAAAATCGGTGATGCTCGCAGCGCAGGCAATTATGGTTGGTGATGCCGATGTTGTCATCGCAGGCGGGATGGAAAATATGTCTCAGGTTCCATACTACCTGCCCAAGCACCGTAGTGGGAGCAAAATGGGCCATGGAGAAATTATTGACGGTATGATAAAAGACGGTTTATGGGATGTTTATAATGATTTCCACATGGGCAACGCTGCAGAACTTTGCGCTGATACGTGCAACATTCCAAGAGATTTGCAAGATGAATTTGCCATTAAAAGTTATACAAGGGCACAGGAGGCACAAAAAAAAGCACTATTTACCGAGGAAATTGTATCGATAGAAATTCCACAGAAAAAAGGCGATCCTGTTAAAATCAGTGAAGATGAAGGGCCGCAAAAAGCGAATTTTGACAAAATGAAAACGCTTCGTCCGGCATTTACAAAAGACGGAACCGTTACGGCAGCCAATGCTTCCTCCATAAATGATGGGGCAGCTGCCTTGCTTTTGATGTCTTCGGAGAAAGCAAAAGAATTAGGCTTGAAACCACTGGTAAAAATAATAGCGCAATCTTCAGCAGCACGGGCTTCGGAAGAATTTACAACAGCCCCGGCGGATTCCATCAACAAAGCGCTTAAAAAAGCCGGGCTTGCAATCGATGATATTGATTTATTTGAAATTAATGAAGCATTCGCAGTCGTTACCCTTATAAACAATCGCCTTCTTAACATCCCTGTTGATAAGGTAAACGTGAATGGTGGGGCCATTGCGCTTGGCCATCCGATTGGGGCAAGCGGGGCGCGTATTTTGGTCACACTTTTAAACGCTATGAAACAAAATAATGTTAAACGAGGCCTGGCCTCAATTTGTATCGGTGGCGGAGAAGCCTCGACGGTAATTGTAGAAAGGGTATAAAATGTCTTTGGGAAAAGTGAGTATAATCGGGTGTGGTACTATGGGCAACGGTATAGCCCATGTTTTTGCGCAAACTGGTTTTAGTGTAAACCTTATTGATATTAAGCAGGAATTCTTAGATGCGGCTTATAAAAAAATTGAAGCCAATTTAAACCGGCAGTTAAAAAAAGAAAAAATCAGTGCACAAGATGTAACAGATACGCTGGCCCGTATTAATTTATCAACAGATTATAATGTTGCCGGTGATTCTATTTTAGCCATTGAAGCGGCAACTGAGAACCAAAAGATCAAAGAACAGATTTTTAAAAAATTGGATGAGGTTTGCAACTCGGATACTATCCTTGCAACAAACACCTCTTCAATTTCAATAACAGAGATTGCTGCGGTTACAAACAGGCCGGATAAAGTAATTGGCATGCATTTTATGAACCCGGTGCCAATCATGAAATTAATTGAAATAATTCGTGGTTTGGCAACATCGGATGCTTGTTATAATAAAATTGAATCAATTTCTTCCCAGCTGGGTAAAATACCTGTCGAGGTAAATGATTATCCCGGTTTCATCTCCAATCGAATTTTAATGCCCATGATAAATGAGGCTATTTACTGTTTGATGGAAGGGGTCGCCGAGGAAGAAGCCATCGATACTGTGATGAAACTTGGGATGAACCACCCGATGGGGCCGTTGCAATTAGCCGATTTTATCGGACTTGACGTATGCCTGAGTATTATGAATGTTTTATATGATGGTTTGGGAGATACAAAATACAGGGCTTGTCCGTTACTAAAAAAGATGGTTGCGGCAGGGTACTTAGGCAGAAAAACAAAAAAAGGGTTTTATTCCTACGAATAAGATCATATTAAGAAGAGAAAATCAAAAAAAATGGATAGAAGAAAAGAACGGGAATTTGCATTAAAAGTACTTTATGCATCTGAGTATAATGATATGGACCTGGAGGAACAGTTCAATTATTTAATGCAGGCAGAACAGGATCATGCATCACCTTTTGCAAAAGATATTGTCACCAAATGTACTGCCGCAAAAGAAGAATTAAATGAGCTGATTAAAAGTAAATTAAAACACTGGCGCTTTGAGCGAGTTGCGGTTATCGACAGGGTTTTACTTAGAATGGCCATTACCGAGTTTCTTTTTTTTGACGATATTCCTCCGATGGTTACGATGGACGAGATAATTGAAATAAGTAAAATGTATAGCACGGATAGAAGCGATGGCTTTATCAATGGCATACTTGATGCGGTACTTAAACAATTGAAATCTGAAAATAGAATAAAAAAATCAGGTCGCGGATTAGTTCCCGGGCTTGCCCACTAAAATGACGATCGCAATTATATCAGATATCCATGCAAACCTTGAGGCCCTGGAGCGCGTGCTTGCCTACCTGAATGAAAATAAGGTGGATAAAGTTTTTTGTTTAGGTGATGTAATTGGTTACGGGCCAAATCCGAATGAATGTGTGGAGCTTATCCGGGATAATTGCCAGGCTGTGCTGATGGGTAACCATGATTATGCGGGGATTGGGATTGGTGACATTCAAAATTTTAATGAATACGCAAAGCTCTCAACTTTCTGGACACGGGGAAAGCTTTTAAAAGAAAATACACAATTTATCAAGAGCTGGCCTTTTACATACGAGCTTGAGACATCTTACCTGGTCCATGCATCGCCAAAAAGCCCGTCAAGTTGGGATTATGTACTCTCGGTTAACGATGCGCGTAAGCATTTAAAAACATTCAATCAAAATGTCTGTTTTATTGGGCACTCGCATGTACCGGTTATTTTTTCGGATTCAGAGTACTACAGAAAAAAAGAACTTGTTTTAGAAGATAACAACAAATATTTGGTAAATGTTGGCAGTGTAGGGCAACCTCGTGATGGAGACCCACGTAGTTGTTTTGTAATTTATGATGATGAAACAAATAAAATAGACTATATCCGCCTGGAATATGAAATTCAGAAAACATACGACAAAATAATTAAAGCAGGTTTACCAGTCTTTTTAGCGGAAAGATTACTGAAAGGTTATTAAGAGGAAATTATGATTCAAAGCACATTTAAAAAAATATTTGGTTCCAAAAATGAGCGTGAAATAAAAAAGCTCTACCCCTTGGTAGATCAAATAAATTCATTATACGAAGAGTATCAAAACCTCTCCGAAGAAGAAATTAAAAATAAAACAGTAGAGTTTAAGGAGCGGTTGGAGAACGGCGAAACAGTGGACGATATTTTGCCTGAGGCATTCGCTGTTGTAAAAGATACGTGTCGTCGCCTAAAAGGTACCTCGTGGAAAGTGGCCGGTCGCGAAACAGCCTGGGACATGGTTCCATTTGATGTGCAGTTAATCGGTGCGATCATTTTGCATCAGGGCAAAATTGCAGAAATGGCCACAGGTGAAGGAAAGACCCTTGTGGCAACCCTTCCGCTTTACCTGAACGCACTGGAAGGCAAAGGCGCACACCTAATTACCGTAAATGATTATTTAGCGCAACGTGACTCCGAATGGGTTGGCCAGGTTTTACGTTATTTAGGGCTTACCGTTGGTGTCATTTTAAACGACATGACCCCGGAACAGCGTAAAGTGGCTTATGGCTGCGATGTAACCTATGGAACCAATAATGAATTTGGTTTTGATTATTTACGCGACAATATGGCCAGTACCGAAGAAAACATTGTGCAGATGCGTGGCCATCATTACGCCATTGTGGATGAAGTGGATAGTGTCCTGATTGATGAGGCACGTACACCGCTTATCATTAGCGGTCCGGTAAGCGTTTCTACCCATAAATATAACGAGATGAAGCCCTTGGTTGATCGTCTGGTCACCCAGCAGAATAGATTGGTAAACCATCTTATCCAAGAAGGAAACGCCCTTATTAATGATTCTAAAGAACGTGAAGGTGCCAGGAAATTGCTTCTTGCAGAAAAAGGGGCGCCCAAAAATAAACGCTTAATGAAATTGTACCAGGATCCATCCATAAAGAAACTGGTGCAAACAGTGGAAAATGATTATCTGAGGGACAAAGGGCAAAATAAAACATCGGACGAACATTATTTTGGCGAGCTTTATTATATCGTGGATGAAAAAAGCCACACAATCGATTTGACAGAAAATGGTAGGGAATGCCTTAACCCCGCCGATCCGGATATGTTTTTATTGCCCGATATGGGTGACGAAGTTGCCACGATCGAAAATGATGAGACTTTAGACGAAAGCCAGAAACTTGCCAAAAAAGACGAAGTGTACCAGATCATTAATGAGCGTGGCGAAAAGCTGCAAAATATTTCGCAATTATTACGCGCCTATTCTTTATATGAAAAAGACCAGGAATATGTGGTACAGGACGGCAAGGTATTAATCGTTGATGAGTTTACCGGACGTATTTTGGCTGGGCGCCGTTATAGTGATGGCCTGCACCAGGCAATCGAAGCAAAAGAAAATGTAAAGATTGAACGCGAGACACAGACTCTGGCCACCATTACCTTACAAAATTATTTTAGGATGTACGACAAACTTTCCGGGATGACAGGTACGGCCGAAACAGAAGCTGCCGAGTTCTGGGAGATTTATAAGCTGGACGTGATGGTCATTCCTACCAATAAGCCGATTACGCGGTACGATTGGGAGGATCTTCTTTACAGAACCAAACGTGAAAAGTATAATGCCATTGTGAACGAAGTTGAAGAAATGCACAAACTTGGCCGACCTGTTTTGGTGGGTACGGTAACCGTGGAAGTTTCGGAAACACTTAGCCGAATGTTTAAACGCCGCGGATTAAAGCATAATGTTTTAAACGCAAAGCAACATAAAAGTGAAGCCGAAATCGTTGCCCAGGCCGGCGAGCGTGGTGCCATTACCATCGCTACGAACATGGCCGGGCGTGGTACGGATATTAAGCTGGACCCATCGGTTTTAAAAGCCGGCGACCCGGAGAAAGATATTCCCGGCGGGTTACATGTAATCGGTACCGAGCGCCACGAATCACGTAGGATTGACCGGCAGTTGCGTGGACGTAGTGGGCGCCAGGGCGACCCTGGAAGCACCGTATTTTACCTGAGCCTCGAAGATGATTTGATGCGCCTGTTTGGCTCGGAACGGGTTGCGGGCATTATGCAGAGATTAGGCGCAGAAGAAGGTGAGGTTATCACCCATAAAATGATGACACGCTCCATTGGCAAAGCACAGAAAAAAGTTGAAGGCCGGAATTTTTCAATCCGTAAAAGGCTGATCGATTATGATGATGTGATGAACCAGCAGCGAACGGTTATATATGACCGCCGCCGGGTTGCGCTTAGTGGCGAAGACCCATCTATTGAGATGGGGAATATTTTGGATGAATATGTCGATGCGACCTGCCGGAGTTTTATTGATCCTAATGGACACACCGAAGAATGGGATTTGGATGCCTTGGAATCCGAAGTCCAAAAAGTGGCTTTTACAGATTTTAAAACGATCCGTGAAGAAATACATTCTTATACTTTTGATGATTTAAAAGAGGCCGTAAAAAAAGCGCTGCTTGCCATTTACAGGATTAAAGAAGAACGCATGGGCCGTGAACGCATGGCCGTTCTTGAACGTTACTTTATCCTCCGTGTGATTGATGCAGAATGGAAAGACCATCTTTATCAGATGGATATGCTAAAAGAAGGCATCCATCTACGCGCTTATGGGCAAAAAGACCCATTGATAGAGTACAAAAGGGAAGCCTACGGACTATTTGAAAATCTGATCCACAGTATCAACGAAAAGACATTAAATTGGCTGATCGGCAAGTTGCAAGTTGAGGAACCCCAACCTCTAAACCGGGCAGAACAACGCAAGCAGAGTTTTAAAATGGTTCATGAGGCTTCGACAAATATGGGTTATAGCGGCGCCCAAGTCGGGGGGGAGACAGATATCCAAAAAGCATCGAAAGAACGCTCGAACAAGCAACAACCTGTCCGAGTGGAAAAGACCGCCAAGCCAAACGATCCTTGCCCCTGCGGTAGTGGTAAAAAATACAAAAAATGTCATGGGGCGTTGGTGTAAACCAGGATTGTCACTTCCTCCGTATAATACCCTTGATTTATATGAAACTTAATTTTAAAAAAATTGGTAAAGGCCCGGTAATCGTTGTATTACACGGGCTTTTTGGTATGTCCGACAATTGGCATTCCATCGCAAAAAAAATGTCCGAGGATTATTGTTTTTATCTTGTTGATTTACGAAATCATGGCAGGTCGCCCCATAGTGATATTTTTGATTATGATGTGATGACAGAAGATATCCGGCAATTTCTCGAAGGGAACAATCTTTCTGATGTATCTTTGCTTGGGCATTCCATGG
This sequence comes from Calditrichota bacterium, assembly GCA_024277115.1. Classification (GTDB taxonomy): domain Bacteria; phylum Calditrichota; class Calditrichia; order Calditrichales; family J004; genus JABFGF01. The sequence continues at coordinate 3,614 of JAJRVW010000181.1, read as the reverse complement.
GTGGAAAAGTTGCTATGTGTTTTGCCTCAAAATATCCACAAATTTTACAAAAATTAATTGTAGTCGATATTGCACCAAAGGCTTACGAAAGTTCACATTTTAAGATTTTTATTGAGGCGATGCTATCAGTCGATCTGGCCGCAGTACAATCACGCAAAGAAATTGAAAACCTTCTTTTAAAAAGATTAAATGTTCACCCGGCCATTGTTCAATTTTTGTTAAAAAATATATTTCGCAAAGAAAAAAATTTATTTGAGTGGCGTATAAACTTGCCTGCTATAAAAAATGGGATGGAAACGATCCTTGATTTTCAAGTCTCTGATCATCCAATATTGGTTGATACACTCTTTATGAAAGGGGAGCATTCGGACTATATCTTACCCGACGATCATGAGATGATCAGCCGGTACTTTCCTCAGAGCAAAATTGAAGAGATAAAAAATGCCTCACATTGGGTTCATTCTGCCGCACCTATAAATTTTGAAAAATCACTCCGTAATTTTCTTCAGAATTAGCTCCTCGATCTTCCTTCTGTAAGACAATTTTTAGAATCGATTATTCCTGTGACATATAACACCCGAAAGAGTGTTTCCGGTGTTATATTAGTATTGCTATACTTTAGATTAAACTTTTTAACACTCGACAAAACAAAATATAACTTAAATCAAATTTTATACAACAAGGAGGTTGCTTATGCATCGCTCAATACAATCTTTATTCTTCCTACTACTGCTACTATTCCTTTCAAACCTGTCCGCACAAACTTTTAGCGGTCCAACCCATATTGATGAAATTGCAAACGAATCAAACGGTATTGCGGTTGCTGATTATAATAATGACGGCTGGCCTGATCTATTTTTAAGCCGCGGGAACAGTGGGGATGGAACACCCTATGATAATGCGCTATTTAGCAATTCATCCGGTACCTTCAGCAATTCTGGTCTTTCGGTTATTACAGCAACAACACATACATCGGGTACGGCCACTTGGGGCGATTATAATAATGACGGGTTTATAGATTTACATATCGCCAATGCCCAGGAGGGTTCTGGTGGGTCAAAACAAAAAAATAATTTGTATGTAAATAATGGTGCTGGGGATTTTACTAATAATACCTCATTTGGCCCAATTGTTGATGATATTGAAGATTCCCGCGTTGTGGGCTGGGGTGATTATAACAATGATGGATTTATCGATCTTTTTCAAAAAAGAGGAAGGATTACTTTTTTTGGGGAAGGCGCTGAAACTAACCTTGTTTATAGAAATGATTCTGGTTCCGGGAGTACATTAAACCCAAGTGGGATTGGGGATATTATTATAGCTGGTGCGGATATTGATGGCATAGCAAATCCCTATTCAAACCTACAAGGAGCAATGGTTTGGGCTGATTATAATGGGGATGGCTATATGGATATTTATACTGCCCGTGGCTCAACAAAGTTGAATACACTTTGGAAAAATAACGGAAGCGGTACATTTATAGATGATACTCCGGCAGCGCTTCGACCAACGCAAACCTCAACACAAGCTTGTGGTTGGGGCGATTATGATAATGATGGTGATCTGGATCTGTTTACCGGAACAAAGCCGGAAGCGGGAACAAAGCATAGTTTTGTTTTCCAAAACAATAGTACAGCCAGCACAACGGCGTTTACAGATGTCACCTCAGCTGATATAGTAGCTAATGAATTTTATGTACGTGGAAGTGACTGGGCCGATGTTGATAATGATGGTGATTTGGATTTATTTACTACAACGACCTCGGACGGTGTTTTTACAAATCCTGCAAGCCGGCTTTATATTAATTCCGGTTCGCCAAGCTATAATTTAACGGAGTCTGCAACGACATTTGATTTATCAGATGGTAGTACAACAAGTAGTGGGCGCGGCGTAGCTTTCTCAGATATCGATAATGATGGTGATTTAGATTTTATGGTTGGCCGTGATGGCATTCCTCTTCTTTATACAAATACTACCAGCAATGGCAATACTTTTGCAAATATTAAGCTTGTCGGTGCAACAAAAAACATATCTGCTATTGGTGCACAAATCCACGTGTTTGCCAATATCCCGGAACAAACAGCAACAACAAATCAAATGCGTGAAATTTCAGCACAATCTGGCGCTGGTTCCCAATCAGATATGCGCGCCCATTTTGGTTTGGGCACAGCCACAAAAATTGACTCTATTCAGGTAAACTGGCTTAATACAAGTGGTGGCGCTGCACGGACAACGACCACTTACACCGATATGCCTGTTGGTAAGTTTATGGTTTTTACCCAAAGTGGTACGGCAAAAGTAATAAAACAGCAAGCCTTTATGTACCTTATTGGCAATACCGGCGCGGCTGTTGAGTTTGAAACTAATACTGATACAGATGGCGGGACACTTGACATCACCCGTAACGATTCCGCTCCGGTTGCAGGTGGTTTTACCGGTAGCGCAACATCAAATGACGCAAGTACGGTAACGCCAAATGTGGTTAGTGACCAGCGCTATTGGGTCATTACCGATGGTGGCTCGGTCAGCAGCTTTACCGCAGAAGTATATCTTGACATTAGCGGAATAGTTGGTATTTCCAACCCCGATAAACTTGTGATTTTAAAACGTGCATCAAGTGGCGATAACTGGACTCCGGTAAATACACTGCGCATTGGTAATACTTTATATTCTAACGCGAATATTGCCTCTTTTTCAGAGTTTGCGATTGGTTCAAATTCGTCTGATAACAGTTTACCTGTTTCTTTAACATCCTTTACAGCAATTGCAGAATTGCAGTCCATTAAATTAAATTGGGAAACAGCGTCCGAGTTGGATAATGTGGGCTATATTATTGAGAAGTCATTAAAATATGATGACAGCTTTGTTGAGATTGCTTCGTATAAAACAAATTCTGAGCTGCGCGGCCAAGGGAACTCCAACATTAAAAATACTTACTCTTATGTTGATAACAATGTTGTTGAAGGCGAAACATATCTTTATCGTTTATCTGATATAAGTATCGAGGGCGCGCGTGTTTATCATACCGTTGTAGAAGTGATGGCCGGGAAGATAATTAGCACATTTAAACTGCACCCTAATTTTCCAAATCCGTTTAACCCGCAAACTACTTTGCGATTCGAGATACCTGCTGATAAAGCGGATAATCTTGTTAATCTTAGTATTTATAACGCTGCAGGCAAACTCGTAAAAGAGGTATTTGCAGGAAAACTTTCTTCAGGTGTTCATGAGTTTACATGGAAGGGGCTAAATACAATTGGCCTTCAACAAGCCTCAGGAATATATTTTGCACGTTTCACGGCCGGGACATTTATGCAAACAAATAAAATGATCCTCATCAAGTAGTACCAAATCGCAGTTTTCTCGTGGCCAAACTGTTTTGGAAACGGAATAAATGTTTTATAAGTGTTGAATTTTTTTCGACACTCTCTCGAAACCCCGGCTTTCTAAGTTCGGGGTTTTTATTTTTATTGAATGTATAGTCCTGAAATAGGTTGACTAAACCAGTCAACTAAAACCAGGACAAAAAATGAGCAAAAACAAGCCAAAGAGATATAGTGAGGTTTTCAAGAGGAAAGTTGTTGCCGAAGTTCTTGAGGGCGTGTTCACAAAAG
>JAJRVW010000180.1 GCA_024277115.1 Calditrichota bacterium | reverse complement strand
GATAAGACGGTCAAAGAGTTTTCACAAAGAAGCCAAAGCGGCTTTAATGACACTTTTTTTAACATTGACCGCTTTTACGGGGATAAAATTGTCACAAGCGCTTCATTGCTTGGCTTTTATGGCATTTCATATTTATCAGGGAATGAGAAAATGCTCAGTTTAAGCGAGCGTGCAATTCTTAGCACCGTGGTAAGCACCGTGGTCGTCTCGGGTATTAAAGAGCTTGTCGGGCGTTCACGTCCTTATCGGGAGAAAGGCAATTTTGATTTTGAACCCTTTTCTTTTAAAGACAGGAACAGGTCTTTTCCTTCGGGCCATGCGGCAGTAACTTTTGCCATTTCCACCGTTTTTGCTGAGGAATACGACAACCTATTATGGAAAATATTTTGGTATGGCAGTGCGTCTGCAGTTGCAGGCGCACGTATTTATCATAATAAACACTGGTTTTCGGATGTGATCATCGGTAGCGCGATGGGTTATTATATTGCCATTAAAACTTCGGAGATGTATAAACGCAAAAAAGCCACCCCGGTCTTTGGAATGGCTTATGTTCAAAACAATTTACAATTTACAGTACAGTTGAAATTTTAAACTTTAAATTTTACAAGTCTCCACAAATTGAATTATTAAAGCTTGGTTTTCGACATTGTCAGCCTGTACAGATCATTTTCACAATTGAATAATTTTTTATTTTGGATTATGCAGTACAGGGGAAAAATTTCTTGCAGAATGACAAGAATTCGCATACATCCCAAAAAAAGGGGAAACCAATAGCTTTTATTTTTCTATCAAAGTGATTCTTTGTAAACCTGGTAGGTTTTGCGAATGCCTTCCTCCAGGCTTACCTGCGCCTTCCAGCCCAGAGCATTTATTTTTGATACATCCAATAGCTTGCGTGGCGTTCCATCCGGTTTATCGCTGTTGTATTTTAACTCGCCGTTATACCCGATAATATTTTTAACAATTTCAACCAACTCACTGATACTTACATCCTCACCTGTGCCCACATTTACAAAGCCCACTTCGTTATAATGTTGCATTAAAAAAACACATGCTGCGGCCAAATCATCCACAAAAAGAAACTCGCGTTTGGGCTTGCCAGTACCCCAAATTTCCACAAATGATTTGTTCTCCTCCTTTGCCTCATGGAATTTTCGGATCAAAGCCGGGAGGACATGCGAGTTTTGCAGATCATAATTATCGCCCGGGCCATACAAATTTGTGGGCATGGCCGAGATAAAATTAGCGCCATATTGTTTGTTAAAAAACTCAGCCATCTTCATACCGGATATTTTGGCAATCGCATACGCCTCATTCGTCGGTTCCAACGCACCGGTAAGCAAGTGTTCCTCTTTCATGGGCTGCGGCGCAAATTTAGGATAAATGCAGGAGCTGCCTAAAAATAAAAGCTTTTTGGCCCCAAAAGAATATGAGGAATGGATCACATTATTTTGGATCATCATATTTTGATAAATGAAATCTGCCGGGTAAATATTATTGGCATGGATTCCGCCAACCTTTGCCGCTGAAAGAAAAACATATTCAGGACGTTCAGAATCAAAGAATTTTTCCACTTCAGATTGTCGCGTTAAATCGACATCCGCCCGTGTTGGAAGAACAAAATTTGTAAATCCATCTGATTTTAATTTCCGTACAATCGCCGAGCCCACAAGACCTCTATGGCCGGCTACAAATATTTTAGATTCTTTTTTCATTTTATCTCTTTTTTTGTCCACATATTACACTAATTTACACAGATTATATTACTAATTGACCAATCGCTTTGTTTGTAATGATGAGTTGCCAAAATTTATAAGAATGCCCAGTTTAAAATTAGTCACTTTTAGATAATTAATAACCTGAGCTGTATGATCATTTGTAAGTTCGTTCAAAGCCTTAAGTTCAATAATAATTTTATCAAAGCAAATGAAATCAGCTTTATACTTCGCCTTTAAAATTTGATTTTTATATGAGATTGATAAATCTACTTCTCTCTGATATGGAATCTTCTGATTCTTAAATTCAAGTTCAAGAGCTTCCTGATAGACTTTTTCTAAAAAACCAGCGCCTAAGGTTCTATGCACTTCTTGTGCAATACCAACAATTTGATATGATTCGTTTTTATAAATTAAAGCCATTGATATAAATCCAAAGGTAAAAAATAGTTATATTTTCTAATTCGTGTAAATTTGTGTAATTCGTGGACAATTGTTATTAATTACCTGTAAACAACTTCTCCTGCCGGGCCAGTTTTAAATCCGCATCGACCATAATCTCCACCAACTCTTTAAAAGAAACTTTTGGTTTCCAGCCCAATTTTTTATCCGCGTTTCCAGCATCCCCAATAAGCAAATCCACTTCTGTTGGCCGGTAATAATTAGGATCAATTTCCACAACCACATCGCCTACTTTGGCTATACATCCGGCTTCATCAGAATCGATCGATTTAATTTTACCATGTTCGTTTTCCTTGCCGCCTTGCCACTCAAGCTCAATACCGAGCCGTGCAAACGAATTCTCTACAAATTCACGTACAGAGTGCGTTTCGCCGGTTGCCAATACAAAATCTTCCGGTTGTTCCTGCTGTAACATGCGCCACATACCTTCCACATATTCCGGCGCAAAACCCCAGTCACGTTTGGCATCCATATTACCCAAATACAATTTATCCTGAAGGCCCAAAAAGATGCGTGTTACCGCACGGGTAATCTTGCGCGTTACAAAAGTTTCGCCACGGCGGGGAGATTCGTGGTTAAACAAAATACCATTGCAGGCATAAAGGTTATAAGCTTCACGATAATTGACGGTAATCCAAAAGGCATATAATTTTGCCACGGCATAAGGGCTGCGCGGATAAAATGGCGTCTTTTCCGTTTGCGGGACTTCCTGGACTTTTCCATAGAGTTCCGATGTTGAAGCCTGGTAAAAACGTGTCTTAAGGCCGGTTTCTTTTATGGCATCCAGAAAACGCAAAGTACCGGTCGCATCAACTTCCGCGGTATATTCAGGCACCTGAAAAGAAACGCCCACATGGCTTTGTGCCGCTAAATTATAAATCTCGTCCGGTTCTACTTTTTCCAGGATGCGGTTCAGGTTTGATGAATCTGTCAAATCGCCATAATGAAGGACCATCTTTTGGTCCGGCTCATGCGGGTCTTGATAAAGGTGCTCCAATCTTTGTGTATTAAAAGAGCTTGAGCGGCGGATAATACCATGTACCTGGTACCCTTTTTCAATTAATAATTCGGTAAGGTAACTGCCATCCTGGCCGGTGATCCCGGTAATAAGTGCTTTCTTCAATTTTTCTTTTCCCTCTTAGAATAGTTTGTGTACATCTCAAGAATATTGTTAATCGTCTTTTTTATTTCTTTTTTAGATTTTCCCTCAATCCAATCATTCATCAAATAGCGCTCCTGGTGGTCTGCGGCCAACAGGCAAATATTGGAAAGCGGGATAAGATAATATTTATAAAGCTGGTCGATCTTTTCGCACTGGACATCAAAATTAATAGTTGATTCATTTTGGATATTTGTTTCGACAACAAAATTATTTTCCAAACGGCCTTTATTATGGATTACTTGAATGGCAAGGTGCAGGTTTCCGATCCAACTACCGACATTATCAAAACGAAGCCCTTTGTGCGCCGCGCTGTTTGTGATGGACAAACCGGACTGAAAATCGGCTTTCTGGGCCGTAGCATTCAAATCAGTGAGCATATAAATATATAAATTTTCCAAATCTTCCATAGCCCAGCGGCTGATGGGGTATTTATCCGCATCCAAAGAACGGCGGTTTCTTCGGGGATAAGTGATTACAGCATCCTGCTCATTTTTACAGACAGAGAGATGAAAATCATAGGCGCGCCTGATTTCACTGTAAGACATCTGAAAATCCGAATCGCTTACGGCCAAATGCTTAAACTCCATAATATTGGCAATTTGAACCAG
>JAJRVW010000179.1 GCA_024277115.1 Calditrichota bacterium | reverse complement strand
TTGGATATGGAAATACTAAAAAATAAAACTGAACCGTGGGTCAAACTGGCGCGAGCGGTTTAAGTTCTGATTCCGCTACGCTTCATCAGAACTTAAACCGCTGGAAGAACAAAGTACACAACATTTAGGACTTGACTTTTTCTTGTCAAGCACAACAAGATAAAAAGAGTCAAGAATCATCCAGGTCAATTACAGTTTTATTAGGTTGTGATAATGTTGAAGTTGTGTCAGACTTAAAATATTCAACAAAGCAGTTAAATGAATTTCTAAACAAACATAAAATAAAATTGATTTATAATAAAAATACGAACACTTGTGGGTATGTACTTGAGGAAAATACTAGAAGGAAAGAAATAGGAAGTGCCTTCACAGACGTAGATTTACTCACAGAAATCAAATCATTTTATAGTATAGAATAAGATAAAGGTTTTATAGAGGCTCCCGCGGAGTAGCGCAAGACCGCCTTCCCGGCAAAGAACTTTCGGGAGGGCTTTTACATAATGTTTTGTTATACATTCGCCTTCGTACCTGCCAGCTGGCGGGTTGTATAACCAACATTCATAGCCTGCCCTGCAGTTTGTATTGCGGGGCAAACTTGCTTTAGCCAACCGGAAGGGAAAACGCCATCTTTCAACAGCACTCATCTTTACCATTTTGAGTGCGTCATAATTTACCGGTTTTAGCCATAAAAATTGGTCGCATCCGGCACTACTTAACAACAATCATTTTTTCAATTTTCTCTTTTTTGTCCTTGCCCTCTTTTAAAATAATCTTATATAAATAGAGCCCATTGGCCAAAGTGTTGCCATCACGGTCAAGGCCGCTCCATTCAATTTCGTTATAACCTGCCTTAGTAAAATAACCCTCCAGTTTTTCAATCAACCTGCCGGAAACCGTGTAAATTTTAACCTGTGCCTCTGCGCCGTCCCTGTTGGTCTGGAAAGTAAAACTCGTCTGTTTCCTAAAAGGGTTGGGGTAGTTGACCACTTCCTCTAAAACCAATCCATCCGAATCACTGATCCTGAACTCGACCGTTTTTTCGGAGCGGTTGTTCAGGTTGTCAAATACCTGAAGCGATAATGTGTGCGCACCAGGCTCCAGGTCTGTTAAAGGATAATGGATCAATCCTTTTGTAAAGCTGTCTCGGTTGTAAGTAAACGACTCGGATATATCCACTGCTTTTGTATTATCGATGCGCAATTCAATTTTATGGCCGAGTTGCCCGGTCAAATTTATACCGCTGTTGTCAATAAGTTCTGCCACAAGGATGGGTTTTTCCTGTATAATATCACCGGAACTGAAATTCTCCTGATTATCAAAAAAGATGTCAATTTCCGGCCCGTCACTTTCGGCGTTTAGTGATGATGAGCCCAATAGTAATAAATCATCCTTATAACTTTGTGCCGTTAAATTTGTTGTCTCGTCCCAGGCATAAAGCGTCATACGTCCACTTTTCTTGTTTTTATAACGGATGGATTTTGGGATAATAAATTCACTTTCTAAATTACCGTTGTTTACAGAGACTTCGCCCCTAAAAATGAGCGGACCCTGCACATCATAATTATAAAGGGCATTGCTACCGGCTCCTTCTTCTTCGCTCCATGTATTAATGTCTTCAAACTCGGCATCGTTAACCAATAATACGGCGCCGCCATCAAAATTCTCTGTATAATTTCCTGCTACTTTTATTTTGGCATTAACCTTTACAATACTTAATGCTTTAAGCGTATCCGGTGTTATGGAAGTAATTTCGATATCTTCCCGCCCATCGGCCAATGTCATGGTCGGGTCGCCAATAAGGTGGTACTTTTGATCATTGACACTGCCACCAATCGATTAGATAAAGGCCTTTCCGAGTTCAACTGATGGTGCACCATTGGGAAAAAGGTTCCTGTAAAAACTATTATTGAATATGGAGTTCTCGTATTTGTAAACAAGGCGGATGGCTGCAACAATGGCAACGCAACCTGATTTTTCCTTCCAGATAAGCGCTTCGGTAAAGCTTACATGGTTGGGATTGTCGTATAATCCGAAATCACAGGTGGCGGCAATAATGAGCGGGTATCGACCCTCATTATTTATTTTTGAATAGTCTCTGTCAAAGCTAAACACCGTTTCATGCGCCCACTGCGTAGGTGAGCCATGGCCGGAATAATTAACAATAAGCGTCCCCCTGTTTATTTGGTCAATCAGGTCTTTTGTAGCACCGGGCAGTAAACGGCCTCGGCCACCCGGTACTTCTTCGTAAGCGGATAGATAGATTTTTTTAATATTAAAACCCTTTAGCTCATATCTTCGGGCAAGTCTGTCTGCATCGAGCTGGTGTCCCCATTCAGGTATTGGGCCACTTGTTTTTTCGTCATCGCCAACAATAGTCACACTTGTCTGCCATCCATCTTTAAATGGATTTTGTTCATACTGTTTTAACTTTTCGATTACCCTTTCGGCGTCAAGTGCATTTTCAACCGGAAGGCGCCCAATGGCAATTGAAGGAGAGACCGTCCTTAACGATCCGGTCTCTTCGAGTTGTGTATAAAACATATCGGTAGAGCGGCTTACCAAATCATCTGTTCCGTAAATCTGAAATGGTGGCACAACATTGCTGTCACTTATGACGATATTTCGATAATCAAAATGTCCGTCGCCTAATAACAACACATAAGACAGGTTGGGTTCTTGCCAATTATAATAGGCATGGCGGATAAAATTTCGAATAGCAACCGGGTCTTGTACACCGCTATTAAAATAAAAAAATATATCTTCAATGGAGACGACTTCAGTTTTTAAGTGTGATCTTAACTCGGCAATTTGCTGACCATAATCTTTTAGAGATTTTCGGGTAATGATGATAAAATCGGCGCTCTTGTTTGCGGCCAATAAATTATTTTGTGTACTATACGCTGTAAAGCTGTTTACAACCTCAATCTCTGATGAGCCAAGGCTGGATATGAGCACATTTTTACTTTCCCATTCCGCGGGCAGGGCGATGACAAGTTTGCCATTTGTATTTGCGATATCTTTACCTAAAATTTTGACGTTTACAGGATCAGTAACATCAAAAATATAATTGTCGTTAGTTGTTATGCCGGATACGGTATAATTAATATTGGAACCATTGGCATCATGGTAAAAGGAAAGGGTGTTGTTTGTGGTAGTTAGTTTTTTAGGGTATTGTAAGTTAAAATAATCAAGATAGGCTTTGTTTTCATCACGTGAGCTGGTGAAGTTAAGTTGCAATGTATTTTGCCCGTTTTTGAGAACCGCAGCCGATTCGAGGGAACCACTCTTGGTTGTCGCACTCGACCCATTGAAGATGATGTTGCTTGTAAAAACAGATGTATTATTTAAAACCACGCCAAATTCATACTTAAACTTGCTCGATGTTGAAAAGGGCCAGGTAATATTTGAACCGCCTTTAAATTTAATTTCAAAAAACGGGTCGATATTATTTTCGGTATTCGGCGAGAGTTCAAAATTGATACTTTGTGTGCCCGTCCGGCCAAAGAAAAGTTGTCCATACCAATCCGGCCCGGAGTTGAGTAAGTTTACCTTATCTTCCTCAAAATGAAAACGCTCAATAAAATAGGATTGGTCTGTTGCTCCGTTGATTGCAGAAAGAGGGTTAATTGCCATCCTTTTTCCGTTGCTGCCATTTATCGAAAGATAATATCTGTTTTTTGTGTCATAAGGATGTGTTTGATGTACAAACTTCTTTTTGCTGGAATTATAAAACCAGCCGTTGAGCGCTTTACCATAAAAAAGTAAATAATCAGCACCATCAAAAAGGCCGTTGTTATTAAGATCGAAAGCAAAGATAGCAACCTCTTCCGTGGAAGAAGGATTCCATTGGGTAGCCGTTGTAGCTACATTTAAAGTATGCCCGCCATTATTAAAGAGCTGAAGCGCATTAATACTTAGTGCGTTATTATTTATACCGCTATTAC
>JAJRVW010000178.1 GCA_024277115.1 Calditrichota bacterium | reverse complement strand
TTATTGGGCGTACTCTTTTTATTGTTGGTGGGTAAAATTATCAACAGAGGACCGGAACTATCAGAAAAATAGAAAAGGCATATTATGGAAATTTTTTGGGGTATTGTCATCGTGGCCATGTTAACCATTTTAATCATTTTGGATGGCGCTGATTTTGGCGCGGGTATTATCCATCTTTTTGTGGCCAAAGATGAGAAGGATAAAAAAAGTATCATAAATGCCATCGGCCCCTTTTGGGATGGAAACGAGGTATGGCTGATCGCGGGTGGCGGCGTACTTTTTTTTGCTTTTCCCAAATTGTATGCGTCTGCATTTAGCGGCTTTTATTTGCCATTGATTATGGTTTTGTGGCTTTTGGTTTTCCGGGCAATCGGGCTGGAGTTCCGGAACCTGGTAAACAACCCGTTATGGAAAACAATCTGGGATAAATCTTTTGGGATCGCCAGTTTATTGCTGGCGCTCTTCTTTGGCGCGGCATTGGGCAATGTTGTGCGCGGCGTTAACCTGGGCGGTGTGGAAAATGGCATCTCCCGTTTTGAAAGTATTTACTTTTTTAACCCTTTATGGAATGAGAGTTTTTCACCTCTTGGCGTTCACCCGGGGATTTTGGATTGGTTCACGGTTATCCTTGGTGTTATCGCCATAATCACACTCAGTATTCACGGGGCGAACTGGATTATTTTTAAAACGAACAGTTCGATTAATAATCGATTAAAGAAAATTGTTTTTAACTTATCCCTGGCCCTCTTTCCATTATTGATTATTTCGGTTTTTGCCTGGACAAAAGTGAAACCAGACGCATTGGACAATTATTTTAAGCATCCATTATTATGGATATTTCCTGTCACTGTACTTGGCGCCCTAATCGGTTTGACGCGTTTAAAAAGTTATAAAAGCGATATGACAGGTTTTCTTTTTTCATCACTTTTTATCATCGGCGCTTTCGGCTCGACCATTGCCGCCATGTTTCCTGTCCTGCTGCCAAGCACAAATAATGTAAATCCCCCGCTTACAATTTATAATGCCGCTGCAAGCGAATATGGTTTGAGCGTGGGATTGGTATGGTGGGTAATTGCGATTGTTTTAGTGACAGGCTATTTCTATTTTTTGCATTCCATTTTTAAAGGCAAAATGGACGATATTGAGTATCATTAATAGGAACCTTTGCATAACTAAACTCATATGTCATTCTCCCGTCAAGAACGCGTGGATTTATAACTGCATTTTCTTAGCAGGAAACTGGCGATTTAACTATAGATTCCTGTTTAAAACGTACAGGAATGACACTTCGGATGGGTTATTCAAAGCCTCCTAATAAAAAAAAGATTCCATCGCTTTAAACGATGGAATCTCCAATAATTACATTAAAAATTATACTTTCCATCTTCAATTAATTTATCGGCGATGCGACGCCGCGCGGCTACTGTGTTTACGCCCGCCGTTTTTGTAAAACGTTTTACGCCCATCAATAAACCTTTAAGCTCATCGCCCTCGGCAAAGGTATTTATGGCATCGACCCCTTCTTTATAAATTCTAAATGCCGCGTCATAAACAAACACGTCCAGCATATCTTTATAGGGCGCTAATTTATTTTCATCATATTTTTTACCGAGTTTTTCTACGCGTAAAAGTAGCGATTCGGACGCATATAAATCGATAATCATATTGGCAAAGTTAAATAAAAGTTCTTGCTCCTGCATAAGCGCGGCCTGGTATTTTTTCATTGCGGCCCCGGCAGTGAGCAAAACGGATTTTTTTAAATTGGCGATGGTTTTCTTCTTTTCGGCAAAATAATCAAGATTGTTTTCAGGTGCCGGTTTTTCCAATAAGTCTTTGGCGACTTGTTTGGCTGGCGTAAGCAGGTCGATCTCGCCTTTCATGCCCCGTTTTAAAAGTTCGCCGATAATGACCAGGCGGTTGATTTCGTTTGTCCCTTCAAAAATACGGTTGATGCGTGAATCGCGATAGGCTTTCTCAACCTGTGTTTCCTGCGAGTACCCCATTCCGCCATAAATTTGTACGGCTTCGTCTACAACATAATCCAGCGCTTCCGAGCCAAAAACTTTGCTGATCGAAGCCTCGATCCCAAACAAACGGATACCCTCTACAATGGCTTTGTCTTTATCCATGCCACTATCCTTCAGCGCGGCCGTGGCCGTCTCAATATCCCGGCTTATGCGGTAAGTGAGCGATTCGTTTACAAAGGTGCGGATTACCTGCTCGGCCATTTTATATTTTAAGGCGGGGAAGGATGCGAGATACTGGCCAAATTGTTTGCGCTCGTTGGCATAACGCACGGTCTCATCGATAATATTTTTACTGGCGCCAACTGTTGCCCCGGCCAGTTTAATCCGCCCGAAATTGAGGATATAAAGGGCGATTTTAAAACCATTATTGCGTTCCCCAAGTAAATTTTCTACCGGGACTTTAACATCGGTAAAAAAGATTTGGGTTGTGGATGAACCCTGGATGCCCATTTTTTCTTCATCGGGCGCCACTTCGATGCCGTCCCAACTCCGTTCAACGATAAATGCGCTCAGGTTTTTGTCATCATCAATTTTGGCAAAAACAGTTAACGTATCCGCAATACCGCCGTTGGTGATCCACATTTTTACGCCATTTAAAATATAATGTGTGCCATCCGCGCTAAGCGTGGCTTTTGTTTTGCCCGAGTTTGCATCCGATCCCGCATCGGGCTCGGTAAGGCAGTAAGCGCCGATATGCTCGCCACTTGCCAGTTTGGGTATATATTTTTTCTTCTGCTCTTCATTTCCAAAATAAAGGATGGGCAGGGTACTGATCCCGGTATGTGCCGAGAAGGCCACGGAAAACGAGAAGCCTTTGCCGATGGCTTCTACCACGCGCATCGAAGTTAAAAAGCTTTGACCAAAACCATCGTATTCTTCCGGAATGGATACACCCAATAAGCCAATTTCACCGGCCTCTTTCATCAATTTGTCCAGCAATTCACGGTCATGCGTATCAAGCTGATCAATTACGGGGAAGACAGATTTGTCTGTAAAATCATGTGCGGTCTGGAACATCATATTTTGTTCTTCATCAAACTCCTCGGGGATAAAGATAGCGTCTGCGCTGATTTCTTTGATTAAAAATTCCCCGCCCTTTAAAATCTCATTCATCCGATCCTCCGATCATTTCATGTGAATTTTTTTTGTTTACTTTATGTCCGAAAAAATATTTTATATTATTTGAAGTATATTTCCGATAAACCCAAATTTTATCAATTATCAATTATCAATTATCAATTATCAATGGCCTCAATCTCTTCCTGGATCAATTCTTTTACGTGGGTAAAAATTTTTAAAAAGTTTTCTTTTTCTGGTTCGCTTAAACGCTGGGCCAGTTTTTCATTGAAAGTTAAGATAATTTCACGTGCTTTTTTTCTTTTCCTGACCCCCTCGCTTGTTAAATAGACACGCATCACCCGTTTGTCATCTTCGCAGGTTGTCCGTTCGATTAGCCCCTTTTTTTCCATGCTTTTTAGGAGCCGGCTTAAGCTGGTAGACTCGACCCCAAGCAGATCGGCCAGGCGCGAAACGGGCGTCCCTTCTTTTTCGATATTAATAAGGACGTAACCAATCACTTGCGAAATATCGTGCTGCATCGCTTTAAGATTATACATTTTTGAGAGTAGGTGCCAGGTGGATTTAATGTGATAATCAAACGTTTTTTTCATTGATTCCTTTTGGTTTTGTGGATTAATTACTATGCACGCCAAATAATTTAAATACTTTACTATGCATGTCAAGTATTTTTATTTTCCATTCTGTGTTGTATAATAATGTCTAAACTTTGATTTGTTTGATTTTGTGATGGGCTGTGATTAAGTATTAAGAAATCAAGTAGCTCAAATATCTGGAAAAACTGAAAGGTTTATCGAACGGGTAAAGTTAATGAAGGGTACCTGATTTCAGATAAAAAGCTTTTGCTTAAAGCCGGCCATTAATTATCTTTTTGCTTACATAATGAAATAGGGTGCAAAATAATGTCAAAACTTTGATTTATATGATTTTGTGATAGACAATGATGCGGAAATCAAAAAATCAATTAATCACAGGAATCAAAGTTCTGACAATGAGGAGTGGCGCTGGCAGTGAGCAGTATTAAAAAAGAATATAAGTTTTCAGAAACAACTTCAAAAATCATAGGATGTGCCATGACAGTTCATTCAACGCTTGGTAATGGTTTTCAAGAAGTGATCTATCAGCGTGCGCTGGCTATTGAGATGACCCGGCAAGGTTTGTCTTTTGTACGGGAAATGGAAATGCCCATTTATTATGCCGAGCAACAAATCGGGACACGGCGTGTAGATTTTTTTGTAGAGGATAAAATTATGGTCGAGTTAAAAGCGGTCATCCAAATGGGAGATGTTCACTTAGCTCAGGCTATCAATTACTTAGAGGCATATAATATGGAAGTAGGGCTGCTAATAAATTTTGGCAGTAAAAGTTTGCAGTTTAAACGGGTGCAAAATAAGGTCTGAACTTTGATTTGTTTAATTTTGTGATGGACTGTGATGGTGAGCTTGGAAAATCAGTTCATTATGGGAATGGAATAAGGCCTGAATATTGATTTGAGTGATTTTATGCCGGGCAATGATGCTAAAATCAAAAAATCATTTAACCATGGAAATCAAGGTTCTGACAAAGGAAAAAATAAAGAGAAATTTTATAGTGAAATAGTGAGGCAAGAAACATGAAACAAAAAAAATCCAATCTGAAGCGGCAAATTTACCCGATGCCCGATTATATTAAATCAGCCTTGGAAGAAAACAATCTTGCAAAAGCTTATAATGAAAGGCCTGCCTACCAGCAAAATGATTATGTGGGCTGGATTACCCGTGCCAAACGAGACGAAACCCGAACAAAAAGGCTAAACCAAATGCTGGAAGAATTAGAGGGCGGTAAGGTTTATATGAAAATGAAACGGGCGGAAAACCGGGATAGTAAGAATGGATAAGCTTATAATTTAGGTTAGTTTAAAGTGTCCATAATAAAAAAATTATTTTTTTCCTCTAAAATGCATTATTTTGTCATGCTTTAAAAAACTCCACAAATTTTAGTTTTAAGATTATTGAAGGATCGACATGAACACACATACTTTTCATATCCCTGTTATGGGCATAGGTTTTACAATTGATACGCCTGTAAAAGTGGCACAATATGGAATTTCTTCCGTCGTCTCTTTGGTTGACGACATCCTCATCGAAAAAATGCGTGCCTTTTACTGCCAAAAACTAAATATCCCCTTTCAGGAAATATCGGATAAAATTGAAGATTTTCGTGCCAAACGGATTACGGCTTACCTGAACCTGATGGACAAGATTGTCGATCAAAAATTTGCCGAATTTAAAAAATCGCTGCATGAGATGGGCCCGGAATTTGAAAAGTTTATGGATATGCTGCCCGATTTTTCCATGGTCAAACAAAAATTTAATGAACTGACCTCTGGCGACATTGAGCCCAAAGAAGCATGGGAATGGGTAAAAAACAACCTTTCGCCGGGCAGTATCGATGTAAATATTATGACCAAGCTGGATAAGGTAAATTTCTTAAAAAAGGAAAAACTACCGAGTGAATATAATGACGCCCATGCCGCTTTGCGCGGTTTCGCCCAAAGCAATTTGCGTTCCTCGATTGTTTTATCGGCAGGATTGAATGCCCGGCTTTACAGTTATTTTGCTCAGTTTAAGGATTTTTTCCCCGACTTAAACGGCGACATTAAAAAGAAAATTATTTTAAAAGTAAGCGATTTCCGTTCGGCCATGATACAGGGAAAAGTTTTTGCCAAAAAAGGATTATGGGTTTCGGAGTACAGAATTGAATCCGGCCTAAATTGTGGCGGGCATGCTTTTGCCACCGATGGCTATTTGATGGGGCCGATTTTAGAAGAGTTTAGAAATAAAAAAGACGAACTTGTTCAAAAACTGCACGATATATTTGTTTCTTCGGCAAAGGAAAAAGATATAAATATCCCGGAAAAACCATTGCCGGTAAAAATTACGGCACAGGGTGGCGTGGGCACGGCCAAAGAACACCAGCTTTTGCTCGACTATTATAAGGTTGATTCTGTCGGATGGGGCACACCCTTTTTATTGGTCCCCGAGGCCACAAATGTAGATGCACACACACGGGGTTTGTTAAAAAAAGCCAAGGAAGATGATTTATATTTAAGCAATATTTCACCATTGGGCGTGCCGTTTAACAGTTTAAGGGGCAATACAAAAGATATAATCAAGATGCAAAAAATTGAGCAGGGCAAGCCGGGCAGCCCGTGTCCTAAAAAATATTTGGTCTCAAATACGGAGTTTACAGAGCAGGCAATCTGCGTGGCATCGCGCCGTTATCAAAAACAAAAAATTAATTTGCTCGACCAAACGCATGGCCGGCAAAACGGTTTTAAAAAAGAGTATGACAAGATTGTCGATAAATCATGTATTTGCGTGGGATTGGGCACATCGGCGTTATTGGAAAATAACCTGGACCATAAGGTAGAAGGGCCGGGTGTTTCGGTTTGCTCGGGACCAAATATGGCTTATTTCTCGGAAGAAGTTTCATTAAAAACAATGGTGGGGCATATTTATGGCAAAACCAATTTGATTAAACGCGAAGACCGGCCCAATATGTTTATCAACGAACTTGAAATGTATGTGGATTACCTGAAGAATAAAATTGACGAAGTTTCCGGCCCAATTGCGGAAAAACAACAAAAATATTTTACGGCCTTTCAAGAAAACCTGAATGAAGGGATCAAGTATTATAAAGAATCGTTTGCGACCCTGTTGGAAAAATTTGGTGATGGTAAAGCGAGCTTTCTAAATAATCTTGAGAGTTTAAAAAACAGGTTGAATGCAATAAAGATTTCCTAAATATATCTGAATTCCAAGCCGTCTCCTTTATTTGCAGGATGCGGCTTTTTTTTTGAACAGCGCTATATTTATTGTTTTAAAATCTTGTAATCCCGAGTTGTTGTTTACGAAGAACCCGGCATTTTATGGTTTTGATGAACCCGCTCCTTCGTTAAACAGAAAACAATCTTCCATTATATGAATTATTTAAGGAGAAACGAACATGGCGGCAGAAGTGATTGATTTACGCGATCTGATGATCAAGATCAAAGAAATGAAAAAGATGAATGCCAACCTGGCCCTGGAATTTGATTGTGCCATCGAAGTGGAAGATATAAACCCATTGGTAAAGGTAATCAATTATGCCATTAATTATATCGGCCAGCTAAGCGAGCAGGAATTACAGATTTCTCTGAACCAGAGCCTAAGCGGAATCACACTTGGGTTTACTGTTTTTACAGAAACAACAGAATTGCCGGCCATAAACGAGCAGGTGACCGAGGCCTTAAAACAATATCAGGCAACCATTGAGTTGAAAAACGAACCGGGAAAATACGCACAATTATTAATATCTTTTGAGAAATAGGCCATAGGTTTTTTATTAGATTAATCTACTTTCAATTTTAAAAATATTAACTTTTTAGACAATTCTTTTGATGAAACAAATCCCCGTTGAAATAAAAGATAACAGTTACCCCATTTATATCGGCCAAAATATTCTGGGCAAATTTGGCACCCTTTTTAATGAACATCTTGCCACAAGGCAGATTGCCATTATTTCCAGTGAAACTATTTTTGCACTTTATGGTGCACAATTAAAAAAGGCTTTGCCGGAAGAAGCGACAATAATTGACCTAATCCTGCCCGATGGCGAACATGTAAAATCCGATAAATATGTGCAGGAATTGTATACAGGCCTGTTACAAAATAAATTTGAACGCAGCAGCACGATCATCGCATTGGGTGGCGGCGTAATTGGCGATCTCGCGGGGTTTGTGGCGGCGACTTATTTGCGGGGCATCCATTTTATACAGGTTCCCACCACACTTTTGGCCATGGTCGATAGCAGTATTGGCGGAAAAACAGGTATCAACCATCCTTTGGGCAAAAACTTGATTGGCGCGTTTAAGCAACCCAAATTTGTTTTTAGCGACATCGCTTTTTTACAGACTTTGCCCACTGATGAAATCCGCTGCGGCATGGGCGAGGTAATAAAATATGCCTTTATTCTGGACAAAGATTTGTTTACCTACCTGGAAAACAATCTTGAAAAAGCGTTAAGTAGCGACCTTGAAATATTAAGCCATCTTGTAGATATTTCCGCCAGGCAAAAAGCAGAGGTTGTTGCCACGGATGAAAAAGAATCCGGTTTGCGCATGATTTTAAATTTTGGCCACACCTTTGGCCATACGTTGGAGGCCGAGTTTGGTTATGGGCAGATAAAACATGGCGAGGCAGTTATTTTAGGCATGAAATGCGCGTTGGTTTATTCCAATGAAATTGGCTTGCTCAGTGAAACTGAATATAATCGTGGGGTGGATTTGTTAAACCGCGTGCCAGTACAATATGATCATAAAAAAATAAAAATTGAAAAACTGCTTGGCCACATGCAGCTGGATAAAAAAGTCAGCAATAAAAATATCCGGTTAATTTTGCTGGAAGCGATTGGTTCGTTCAAAATTAAAGAGAAATCGGATACAAAAACCATAAAAGAAGCGTTAAGAATATTAATATAAAATTGAATAAGTCGAATTTAAAAAGGGCATGACAATGACCCGGTTCTTTTTACAGACTTATAAAATGGAGTGTCAATTAAAATGAAAGTACTGATCATCAATGGCCCAAACCTGAATTTACTGGGCACGCGCAAGCCACTTGTTTATGGACAAAAATCCCTAAAGGAAGTCAATGAATTTGTTGAGGGTTATTTTAAAAAGGTCGACCTGGTTTTTTTTCAGAGCAATCACGAAGGTGAAATTATTGACAAAATCCACGAAGCCGATTCGGAGTTTGACGGAATTGTCCTAAACGCCGGGGCTTTTACACATTATTCCTACGCCATCCGCGATGCCATTGAGGCTATCTCTAAGCCGGTGATCGAAGTGCACATCAGCAATGTGGCTGTGCGCGAAGAGTTCCGCCATAAATCGGTTATCGGTGATGTGGTTGTCGGATCGATTGTGGGCCTTGGTATTTATGGTTATGTTTTGGCCGTACAGGCATTGGCCCATCAACACAGAAGAAAATAAAGGTATAGTATGATCTATATGGGGACTAAGCTTGTCTCATTCTCATGATCATTCTCTTAATCTTGCTCATTTTTGGGCTCTTAAATAATGTGAGTTCGATATATAACATTTATATTGAAAAAATTGTTTTAACGATAAGAAAGGCATCTAAAAACAACTCACCCCTACGCAGTTTCTACTGGTTTTAAGTTTTTCGAGTCCCCTCTCTTTTAAGAGAGGGGATTTAGGGGTGAGTTCCAGAAAAAAATTACAATTAAAACAAATGTTTTCATTAGATCGAACTTAGAATTACAGCTTATTATGGGTATCATCAAAAATTTCCAATGTTTATAATAAAGACCTTCCAGGTTTTGCAAACCTGGAAGGTCTCATCAAAACAAGCTTTCTGGGACAGGCTCAATAATAATAAAACGGGCAAGATTAAGAGAAAGAATATGATCATGATAAAGAACGGCCGGTAAAAATTAGTCCGCTTACAAAACGCTAATCTCTTCCAAAATAAAGGCATTACGTGTCGCTCAAATCGCATATAAAAAATTTAACCCGCCATTCGCTTGTTTACACCATCAGCACATTTATCCAGCGCACAATTGGCCTGGTGATGATGCCCATCTTTACAAGTAAGGTTTATTTTTCCACTCAAGGCGAATACGGCGATTTATCCCTCTTTTATACTTTTACGTCCTTTATGGCGGTGATTTTTCTTTATGGGATGGATAATGCCTTTATGCGCTATTATTTTTTGGGCAAGCATAAAAAGGAAGATGTTTATAAAACGGCTTTTCTGGGTGTTAGTGTAAATGCCCTTTTTTTTACGGCGCTTATCTATTTTGCCGCGCCATATTTGGCACAATTCATTTTTGGCTCTGTCGATTATAGTATTGCCATTCAAATATCGGCGTTGATTTTATTTTTAGATACGTTTAGCAACCTGCCCTATCTCATTTTAAGGGTGGAAGAAAAATCTGCTCATTTTTCTACGATTAAAATTATCCGGTTCTTGATCGAACTTGGTTTTAATATCCTTTTTGTGATTTATTATAAAATGGGATTTATGGGCGTTTTATACGCCAATGCATTGGCGGCAATAATTAATGTGGTCATATTATTGCCTTATCAGGCTTCCTACTTAAAAGGCGCGTGGAATAGCGCGGCCTTTAAAAACCTGCTTTTTTTCGGATTGCCTTTGTTGCCAAATGGCATTGCCTACCTTGTTGTGGAGGTGAGCGATAAGCTTTTAATGCGCCACTTTCTGGGCAAAGATTTATTGGGACTGTATTCGGCCAATTACAAATTTGGCACCATTATGGTGATGTTGATAATGGCCTTCCGCACCGCCTGGCAACCTTTCTTTTTAAAAATTGCCAATAAGCCCGAAGCCAAAGAAGTTTACGCGCGGGTACTGACCTATTTTACTTTGGGCAGTGTCGCCATCGTCGTTTTAGTGAGCTATTTCATTGAGTATCTTGTCCAAATTCCGTTGCCTGGCGGCATCACACTTTTAGGGCCCGATTATTGGCCTGGAATAAAAATTATTCCCATAATTCTTTTGTCCTATTTTTTCTATGGACTCTATGTCAATTTTACGGTGGGGATTTATATTAAAAAGAAATCGCATTTAATGATTGTTTTTACGGGTTTGGCAGCTTTGGTAAACGTGGCCAGCAATTTTTACCTGATGCCGGCCTACGGGATTATGGGCGCGGCTTTTGCTACTTTTTTAAGTTATTTTATTATGGCGCTGACTATTTTTATCGCCAATAATAAAATCTATCCTATAAAATATGATTATCCGCGCATCTTGTTTTTGATTGTGTACCTGGCAGGTATGCTATTTGTGTTTTATTATTTTGAGCCAAATTTTTTGAGCCGGATAATTTTATTGGCAGTATCGCCGGTTTTATTTTGGTTTACGGGTTTCTTAAAACGCTCTGAGATTGAAGCTGTAAAAGCAATGTTAAAGTTAAGATAATAAAAAAATGATAATCCTCCGCATTCTCCTTTTTCCCTTTTCCCTCATATATGGATTGGTACTGCAAGTCCGCAATCTGTTTTATGATTGGGGTGTTTTTAAAGTCACACATTTTAACAAGACTGTCATTTCAATCGGGAACATCACAGCGGGCGGAACGGGTAAAACCCCTTTTACTATTTATCTTGCCGAAAAATTGATTAAACGGGGTAAAAAAGTAGCCATTATCAGTCGTGGCTATGGCCGTAAAAGCAAGGGTTTTCATCTTTATAGAAATGATTGCCTGCTTTGTGCCGGCACGGATGTGTTGGGTGATGAGCCCGTTTTAATGGCCAGGCGCTTGCCCGGGGCAATAATAGCCGTATCCGAAAAAAGATCGGTTGCAATAAATTATATTTTAAAAAATTTTGATGTGGATGTGGTCCTATTGGATGATGGGTTTCAGCATCGGGCAGTGGGCCGGGAGCTGGATATAGTCTTGTTAAAGGATGAACAAAAATTAAAAAATAAGTTCGTTTTACCCTCTGGGCTGCTGCGCGAGTTTAAGTTTAACCTTAAACGTGCCCGGATTCTAATCTGTGCAGACCAGCCAACCAAGGGCAGCAAAAATAATAAGATTTTTAGTAAAACGGTACTCGATGGATTTTATGACCTTTATTTCAAAGAAGTTGCTTCGACGGAGGAAATGAGAGGCCAAAAATGTGTAGCTTTTGCCGGGATCGCGCAGCCACTAAAATTCAAAGATAGTTTGGAAAATTTGCAGATAGAGGTTTTGGAATTTGTTTCTTTTAAAGATCATCATAGTTTCCAGATAAAAGATGTAGAAAATTTAATTGGGCTGTGCCGACAAAAAGAGTCCCAATTTCTGCTTTGTACAGAAAAGGACCTTGTAAAAATTGTGGAATTAAAACATGCTAATAAATTATTAAAAGAACATAAAATAAAGCTGTTGTCCCCACGCTTAAAAGTATCGTTAAATAATGAACAAAACTTTCTTGAAAATATCGAAGACTTATCTTGACACAACTCTTAAAAGGCTGTATATTAAAAGCTCTGATCGCGGGGTGGAGCAGTTTGGTAGCTCGTTGGGCTCATAACCCAAAGGTCGCAGGTTCAAATCCTGCCCCCGCTACTACATAGGTGGTCATTTTTGGCTGCCTAATTTTTTTTACCGGCTTTATGGCGGCGTAGCTCAGTTGGTTAGAGCATCGGAATCATAATCCGAGTGTCCGGGGTTCGAATCCCTGCGCCGCTACATTTTTTACCTACATTTTTTATCGTGCTCACTCAAAAAGTCATCGCGTTTATAAACTCCAATAATTTAATTTCCCCCAACGACCATATTATAGTTGCGCTCTCAGGTGGGCGTGATTCTGTCGCTTTGTTGCACATGCTAAATTCCCTGAAATCAGAGTTACAAATTTCTTTAAGCGCTGTGCATATTAACCATGGCTTACGTGGAGTCGAATCTGATAACGAAGAGGCCTTTGTTAAGTCGCTTTGTACAAAGATGGGCATTAATTGTCCTGTATACCATTTGACCGGTTTTAATAAAGATGCAGGGGAAAATGCCTTAAGAAAAGCACGCTATGAAAAATTTGAACAAGAGGCAGTAAAATTTGAGAATTGTAAAATTGCAACGGCCCATCACCTCGATGACCAACTCGAAACCTATTTGATGCGCCTGTTTAAAGGGAGTGGCCCCAAAGGCCTGCTTGCCATCCCGGCAAAACGATTGAAATATATCCGTCCGTTTTTATGTTGCACACGTAGGGAGATAAATGATTATTGTGATGATAAAAATATCCAATTTATAGACGACCCTTCAAATTTTGTGGCGGACAAATTACGCAATAAAATCCGAAAAAATTTAACACCTGCCTTGGAAGGTGTTTTTGGCAAATCATATCTGGAAGAGTTTTCCAAAAGCCATGAAAGGTACAAAGCATATTATCAAGAGTATCGCCAATATAATTTTACGGAATTCGAAAAATATTATATCAAAGGGAAACATCAGCTACGCATAGAAAAACATGATTATCGGGCATTTTCCCAAAACAGGAAACTTCATTTTCTTGAGTATTGTTTTTCTTGTATTTATGGGTTACCTTTCACAGTTCAGTCAAGTCAAATAAATGATTTTGAGACGTTTGTAAATTCTGCTAAAACCGGCGCTTTTTTTCACTTCTCTGAAAGTTGTAAAGTTTTAACAGACCGTACGGAATTGTTTTTTTTTAGCGATGCGGAAACAGATGAAAAATTTTGGGAACTAAATGCCGGACAAAACGTCAAGGTTGGGAATTATCTTGTGTCGTTGGGCCGTGCAGAAAGCTTGAGAGATAGTGACCGGGAAAATCAATGGGTTGAGTATATTGATGGCGCCAATCTCACGTTACCGCTAAAAATACGTTATTGGCAGGATGGAGATGCCTTTATTCCTCTGGGCTCAAGAGGCTCGGTAAAATTGAGTGACTTTTTTATCAACCAAAAATTAAATTTATTGGATAAACACAAGGTTCCTTTAATTTTATCCGGAGAAAAAATAGTCTGGCTGGCCGGATTAAGATTGAGCGAATTATTTAAAATCAAAAAACAATCTGAAATTATTTATAAAATAGAAATTAAACTGTTATGACTAAAAAGAAACAAATGGGTATCGTACCAGATAATTATTCTGTCTTAATTACGGAAGACGAAATTCAGCAGCGTCTGGAAGAATTGGGCAAGAAAATTACAAATGATTTTAAAGGTACCAACCCAATCCTGATTGGTGTATTAAATGGTGGTTTCATCTTTCTCGCCGATTTAATCCGCTATATTGATATTGACCTTGAGATTGATTTTATTCGTATCTCAAGCTATGGTAACCAGAGGGAATCTACAGGGCATGTTAAGGTATTAAAACCTTTAAGCGCCGATATTTCTGGCCGGCATGTGATTGTCGTTGAAGATATTGTTGATTCCGGGTTATCGGTACAATTTTTAGATAATATGATGTCTGCATTTAGTCCTGCGCAATTAAAATTTGCAACCCTTCTTCATAAGCCTTCAAAAACCATTACAGATATTACGTTAGATTATGTGGGGTTTGAGATTGAAGATAAATTTGTTGTTGGATACGGATTGGATGACCAGCAAAATAAACGTAACCTGCGTGACATTTTTGTCATCCATGTATAACGTGTCTATTAAAAAGGAAAATTAATGAGTGATGATTTAAATAAAGAGAATAATCAGGGAAATAAAGGTAATAAAAAAAGTGATGATTTTCAGTGGAAAAAGCTTTCAAAAAATGGATTGGTTTGGCTGGTAATATTCTTTTTTGCCCTGTTTTTTGCCAAGTTATGGCCGGATACCAGTGAGAGCGAAATTGATGTAAATTATTCTAAATATCTTGAGTTTTTGAAAGATGATAAAATTGCATCGGGGACAATTACCCTTAGGGAAAATCAGAATATATTTCGTGGCATTTTGAAGCGTAAAGAAGTTTTTGGTGATGACCCTGCACGGCGTATAGAGACAGAATATTTTGTGACCATTTTACCTTATGTGGATGAAGGCGTTATAAAATCCTGGGAGGAAAAAGGTATACAGTTCTCCTTCACAGAGCCAACAAGTGAATGGACTCTGGTTTTGATTAATTCGCTTCCGTGGTTATTGATAATAGTGGCTTGGGTATTTATTGCCCGGCGCATGCAAGGTGGCGCAGGAGGTGGTGGCCGTGGTTTGTTCAGTTTTGGAAAGAGCAAGGCACGTATGCTTACGCCCGATAAGGCAAAAATTACTTTTGATGATGTTGCTGGTGCCGACGAAGCCAAAATGGAATTACAGGAAATAATAGAGTTTCTAAAGTTTCCACAAAAATTTCAAAAACTCGGTGGAAAAATCCCAAAAGGCGCATTGTTGTTAGGCCCTCCCGGAACGGGAAAAACGTTATTGGCCAAAGCAGTAGCCGGTGAAGCCGGTGTGCCGTTTTTTAGCATGAGTGGGGCGGATTTTGTTGAAATGTTTGTTGGGGTGGGTGCCAGCCGTGTGCGTGACCTGTTCGAAATGGGCCGTAAAAATGCCCCCTGTATAATTTTTATTGATGAAATGGATGCGGTGGGCCGGCATCGTGGGGCAGGGCTTGGCGGAGGCCATGATGAGCGCGAGCAGACATTGAACCAATTGCTGGTTGAGATGGATGGCTTTGATACAAAAGAAGGTGTTATCCTGATTGCGGCAACAAATCGTCCGGATGTGTTGGACGCAGCTTTGTTAAGGCCTGGCCGGTTTGACCGTCAAATTGTTGTAGATCGCCCGGATGTTAGAGGGCGCCGCGGGATATTAAAGGTGCATACAAAAGAAGTGCCACTGGATGATTCTGTGAACCTTGAGGCCTTAGCTAAAGGAACACCCGGATTATCCGGGGCAGATATCGCGAATCTTGTTAACTAAGCGGCCCTCTTGGCCGCCAGACAAGATAAAAATAAGGTGGGAATGGATGATTTTGAGCAGGCCAAAGATAAAATCTTAATGGGTGTTGAAAGGAAATCCCTTTTAATTTCTGAAGAGGAAAAAAAGACAACAGCCTACCATGAAGCCGGTCATGCCTTAATCGCAAAATTGATTCCCGGGTTAGACCCGGTCCACAAAGTAACCATAATTCCACGGGGCAGGGCGCTTGGTATTACGGCTTCTTTGCCAGATGATGATAAACATACCCATTCTAAAACTTATCTCGAGGGTGAACTTTCTATGTTTTTAGGCGGCCGTATTGCCGAGAAATTAATTTTTGATGAATTTACTACGGGTGCATCCAACGATTTGGAACGTGCAACGGCCTTGGCACGGAAAATGGTGTGTGAGTGGGGCATGAGCGAAAAAATGGGCCCGATCACCTATGGTCAAAAAGAACAGGAAATTTTCTTAGGCCGTGAAATTTCACAGCATCGTGATTATAGCGAGCAAATTGCCCATGAAATTGATCTTGAAGTGAATCGGATCATCAATGAGGCCGAACGAAAAACAAAAGACTTGCTTACAACAAATATAGACAAGCTACATGCCTTGAGTAATGCGTTGTTGGAGCATGAATTGCTGGATGGTGAGCAAATAGACATGATTTTAAGAGGAGAGAAAATTGACACGGCTGCTTTTACCTCTCCATCTAATGGAAATGAAAAAAATGGTAAGGATACCACAGAGTCTACAAAAAAAGAAGAAAAAGATAGCCAGGAACCCGAAAATGATGCGAAAGATTAGTGATTCTTTAGGGCTTCTTTCTTCTTAACTATTAAGGTACATACCGAGTGGCTGAGTTAATTAAATTTCTCTCCGGCGGGATTCCCGGAGGGGTTGTACTTTTGATTGCGGTTTTAATTTTCGCAAACCTTACATTTTCATTTTTGTATAAATCAAAATTGGTACTGCAAGACCGTTACCGCTCCAAATTATTTATTTTAAATCTTACCGTAATTATTTTATATAGCCTTTTATGGCTTGCAAAAAAGCCACCGCAACCCGCGGATAGGCTGATCTTTTTACCTACAATTTCTGCAAATACACAATTTAAATTAACGCCTGCTTCTATTGCCCTTAGCGATTTTTTTGAAAAAAACACCTATAATTTTACTGGACGTTATTTAGTTCATAAGTGGAGCTGGATAAGGCAGACTCTCGGCAAAGAAAATGCTTCCCAATATAAAAAATGGCAAGACATAGCCAAAAAACTTAATCCTGAAGTTTGGGTTGAAAGTAGCTACAATAATAGTGGGGAACTTTCTCTTACGATACATAAAAAAGATTCGGAAGAGATAGGTACATTCACCCTTAATAAAAGTGTTAACGAGACTGATTTGAGAGCACTAATCGAGTATCTTGGTTTAAGCATAAAAAAGGGCATATTGTTAAGCCTTACAAAAAATAAATATCTCGAAGCAGACATTCTTTTGGTAGAAGATAAATACGATGAATTAAAGTTGCTTCTGGAAAGTGACAGCTCGGACGTTGCAAAAGTGTATAAAGCAAACCTGTTTATAAAAAAGGGACTGCACTTTAAATATGATTTTGAAAAATTAAAATATGTTAATATCGTTAATCCTGATTTTGAAAAAGCGAAAAGTATATTATACCCACTTGTAAAATTGAAGTTTGATATACCAGGCGTTGCCTTTAGTTTAGGGCGTATGGCGATAAGGGAGAGGGAATATGAAAGTGCTGAAACCTTTTTAAAAAAAGCCTATATCGAAGAACCTCGAAACCCCAGAGTTTATTATCTGTTAAGTTACCTTTTGCCTTCACGGTTGGAGGAATTGGAATTTAAAGACAGGAAATCCATCTTATTAAAAACCATCGAACTTGATCCGGGCTATGCCGATGCTGTTTATGATTTAGCCGAGTTGTTCTATATAACCGGAAATGGTTATGAAAAAGGCCGTGGTACTTCGGGTGCGCTCAAAACATTGGAAAATTATCTTGCTTTAAATAAAGACGATCCAAAAATTTTAAGTTTATTAGCTACACTTTATATCAAAACGTCCAGGTTTGAAGAAGCTGAATCAACATATCAAAATTTAGCAAACCGTTTTCCCAAAGATTCAGATGTGATTTACAACCTGGGTGTTGTAGCATATTCACAAGCCCAGTACGAGAAAGCTTTGGATTTATTTAAAAAGGCTATCGCATTGGATAAAAACCCCGATGCCTACCTCTATGCAGGTATCGCTTCCCAAATGTTAGGCAATAGGTCCGAAGCATTAAAATATTATCAGGAACGGGTACGTCTTAAAAGCTCGGACCATGATAAATTTGCAAAAGAAGCAATGCACGGTATCCGCAAAATACGTGAAGAAATGGCTTTGGAAGAACAGACAAAAAAGAACAGATGAATTCTCGACTAGTATATATTTCAAATAAAGTCCGCTGTTTATCGTTACAAAAAAGATATGGTTTATCAGATCAAAGTATAAGAAATAAAGACTATCTATTTGTTTTAAAAAAAGTTACAGCGAGTCAAAATGATGAATTAAGACAGATTGAAACTACGTATTTTCCACTATTTCAGATCATTAAGGAAGATAAAGAAAGCTTGATCGTAAAAATAATTCCTGAGCAATCTTTGTTTGAAGCAGTGCAAACGGTTCACATCAAAGATGCAAGTGTGAGACTGTTCATAAGTAGACTGGTCAATTATTTTACAGACAGGGGTGAAAAATGTTGGGATTATGGACACCTGAAGATTGGTTTCGAAAAAAAACCATTGGTTATGGGAATTCTAAATGTCACTCCTGATTCCTTTTTTGATGGAGGTAAATTTATTGGGAAAGATCAAGCGGTTGAGCATGCCCTCGAAATGATCGAAGAGGGTGCAGACCTTATCGATATTGGTGGTGAATCAACACGGCCGGGGGCTGTGGCAGTTAGTGCCTCTGAAGAAATGAAGCGTGTTTTACCGGTTATTGAAGGGATAAAAAAACATTCAGATTGTTTAATTTCAATCGATACATATAAAAGTTTAGTCGCAAAAGAAGCAATCGAAGCAGGTGCCCACATCATCAACGATATTAGTGGTACGGTTTTTGATGAGAAAATGTTGGGTGTGATAGATCAATATAAATGTCCTGTAATAATTATGCATATAAAAGGAACGCCGAAGAATATGCAGGTAAATCCTGTTTATAGTGATGTGAATGAGGAAGTTTATAACTTTTTTAATAAAAAATGTGAGGAAATTTGTTCTTTGAATGGCGGAAAAATTGTTATTGACCCAGGCATTGGTTTTGGGAAATCCGTTACACATAATTTGCAATTACTAAGGGATATAGGTGATTTTACTTTTCTTGATAAACCCATTTTAGTAGGTGTTTCACGGAAATCATTTATAGGAAAAATTTTACATGTGGAAGAAAATAATCGGCTTCTTGGGAGCCTTTCATCTGGAGTTTATGCGTTTTTAAATGGCGCAGATATTTTACGTGTTCATGATGTTAAAGCGACTGTTGAGGCACGAAGCATAATTAATAATATTTTAGCTTCCTGAGATACAATGTGAAGACTAATTTTGATTGCGCCGCATTTAAAAAAAAATGTAAAAATAATATTGACCTAAAAGCATAATTTATTTAAAGAAATATAAATATATAACGAATGTAGCAATACTTTTATGTTATTCAAAGTTGGGTTTTTACCCGTAACCATCATCGATGTAGTTGATATCTTTATTGTTAGCCTAATTATATTTAAGCTTTATCAATTCTTAAAAGGCGGCGTGGCAATAAGGATGTTCATAGGATTGCTACTTATTTTAGTCTTCTCTGTGATTGGTGACTTATTGAATATGAGTGCACTTTCCTGGATGATGTCCAGCTTAAAAACTGTTTGGGTACTTGCTTTTGTAATTGTTTTTCAACCGGAATTGAGACGACTATTGATCTACTTAGGACAAAATAGAATTATACGACAAATTGTACGGGTTGGGGAATTGCGTTTTATTGATCAGATTGTAAATGCTACGCTGGATTTATCTAAAAAGAATTATGGGGCATTGATTGTACTGCTGAAAGACATGGGGCTTAAAAATATATTAGAAAGCGGCATTTTAATGCAGGCAAAATTATCGGAACAACTACTTTTATCTGTGTTTAACCCACGCTCACCTTTGCATGATGGCGCTGTTGTTATTCAAAATGATATCATACTTGCTTCGAAGTGCCTGTTGCCACTCTCCCAAAATTTAGATATTGACCCGGCTCTTGGAACCCGACACAGGGCGGCATTAGGCTTGTCTGAGCAATCAGATGCTTTTGTTATAATTGTCTCTGAGGAAACCGGAATGGTTTCATATGCTGAAGATGGCAAAATTGTAAGAGGATTAACTGAAAATTTACTAAGAAAAAAACTAGACGAATTATTTTCTCCACAAGCTCAGGAAAAGGGCGGTTGGCGGTTTTCTGTTTTAACAAACTAACTAAAATTAAAAAATAAAATCTACTTGTATATACTTAAGAGGAGCATCAAAATGGCCTTTGGTACTTTTACTTCAATAAATAAGAAGCTAGCACAGTTAGTTACGGTCTTCTTATTTCTTTTTCTGTCAACATCTGTTTATGCGGCGACAATTACTTCGAATCAAACAGGGAACTGGAATACTACAACAACTTGGGTTGGTGGTGTCGTCCCTGGGGCATCTGATGATGTTGTAATTGCGAATACACATACGGTAACGATGGATGTAAATCCGAGTGTAATTTCGGTTACTGTTAACAGTGGGGGGACGCTTGATGTAAATGCAAACACCCTTACTTTGTCAGGGGCACTTACGATAAATGGGGATGTTACTGATGGCTCTGGTGGAGGTACAATTAATATTGCAGGAAACTTTACAATTAATTCCGGCGCAACTTTTAATGACAATGCCAATGGGATTTCTGTAGATTTTAATGGCTCTGGAACACAGACATTAAGTGGGACTTTTGGAAACCCATCTCTTGAGTTTTTTAATTTTACTGTAAGTGGATCGGGTACTGTGGACAACAACTTGTCGACAGAAATAATTTTAAGTGGGCAGTTCTTCCAGTCTGCTGGAATATTTTTAGCTGGGACGTCTACCATAACCTTGGGGTATTCCGCTTTAAATGGTTATACCTTTGATAAATCGGGTGGTACATTTACAGCAGAAACAGCAACGTTAAGTATAAAGGCTTCAGTAAATATAAGAATGCGTATAGAGGCGAGTACGTCTTTTTATTCAATACTACATGCACCGCCAACAGGTGCAAGAACCTTATCTCTCGATGAAACAAATGCAGGATCCGCTACATACACGATTACAAGCTCCTTGTTATTACAACCAAATTCAAATGGTATAAACCTCCTTAATGGAGCTGTTGTCGCCTATTCCGGGACTACTACACTTTCATATACAACAAATAATAGTTTAACACTTGGAAACGAATGGCCAACAACTAGCCCACCAACAAATGTGACTGTAAATTCATCTGGAACGATGACACTTGGTTCTTCAAGAACAGTAAGTGGTACTTTCACTCAAACAGGTGGCGGTATTTTTGATGTTACAGCTGGCACGTTTACAGTTAATGGTACTTTTTCAAAAGGTTCCGGTACTTACAGCCAGACGGGTGGGTCTCTTGCTTATGGATCGTCTGCAACTCTAAGTTATTCTGCGGGACAGACAGCCGGTGATGAATGGTTGGCCACTGTTCCCAATGTTACAATTTCAAGTGGGACAGTTACTATCTCTGGTACAGCAGGAAAGACAATCAGTAATGTATTAACGGTTTCCAGCACACTTAGTGCAGGTGGAAATGCCCTTATTGTTGGAGATGGTGTTGGTACTGATTTATCTGTTACCGGTTCTTTAACTAGTACGGCAAATGTATCAACTACAAGCGATGCTTTCATTAGCTCTACTGGGTCTGTTAATACCGGTGGTGCAAATTTTACCTGTGCCGGATTGACAATTGATGGCAGCTTAGATACAGGCGCTGGTGCTTCTACAATGACAGGTGCTGTTGATATGGGGCATGGCTCTTCGATTAGTACGACAAGTACTGCGACAATTGAAGGTAGCTTATCAATGTCTGCTGGTACAGCCACTGTAGGTACAAGCACGGCTGGCGAATTAATCATGGGTGGTAGTGGAGCATCGGCAGTAAGTTTGTCCAGTGGCAATATTGAGGTTTTTAATTTTTCTGTAAATAAAACAAATGCAGGCGAAGTAACGGTTACTGGAAATAGCGGCGCTCAAATCCGATTTAATGCAAATGGTACTTTACGGGTACAGGATGGTACTTTAGCTTTTTCTGAAGTTGGCCAGGTTCGGGATATTGGTGGCACAACAACTATTTCTGATGACAATCTTACTCTTAGGGTAGATGCTAATGGAACTTTCCGTACTGGTGGAACGGATATAACAGGATTCCAAACTTTCACCTTAGCTGATGGCGGTACAGTAGATTTTTCTGGTTCTGTAGCTGAGGATATTCCGGCTGCAACTTATGGAAACCTTACCGTAAGTAACTCTCATAGTTCAGGTGCTTCTGCAACGGGTACACTTGCTTTTCAAACAAATTCTACGGTAAGTGTAACAGGTACGAGCCGCCTAAACCTAGGTGGGCAAACAATAACAAACTCTGGTCTTTCTGATGCGCTTTCCGTTGCATCAGGCGCAAGTCTTTATACGGATGGCTCTAGTCTTGACGGTTTTGCAACTAACACAATGAGTGGGACAGTGTATTTTAACGGCTCTTCACAGGAAACATCACCAAGTACAGCATTTGTAGCTAATAACGTTGTTATCAGTAATGGTGCAGGTTTAGTGATTGGTACTGGAGATATGACTGTTACCGGAACACTTACTTTTACGAATGGTACTATTACGTCAACAACTGCAGATCATTTAACACTCGGTGTTAGTGCAACGGCTACACCATCTTCATCAAGTTTTGTAACAGGGCCGGTTTCCAGGCAAACAGATGGTACCGTTACTTCCTTTGCTTTTCCAACGGGATTTAGTACAAGTTTAAGAAATGTAACAGTTGCCTTCGTGTCTGCACCGGCAAATAGTAATACTATTACTGCTGAAGCAAAAGGAACTGCGACAGGTGCCACCTCAGCTGACGTAGATGTGAAGTCTGTAGAGGATGATGGGTATTGGACAGTTTCTACTACGGAAGTTTCACCGCCTAATTACACCATAACAGTTGTAACAACAAATTTTTCACCTTCCATTACAGGAAGCTCTAATGTTACTGTCGTAAGTGGAACCACTCCAAATTTTGATACTGAAGGTACATCTCCAAGCAAAGGAACAGATCAAGTCGCGGCATCCTT
>JAJRVW010000177.1 GCA_024277115.1 Calditrichota bacterium | reverse complement strand
GATTTGCCCGCACCTCCATGCGCACATAGCCCGATATTACGAATCTGATCTGTTTGAAATACTTTCACTGGTTCCTCCTTCATATTGGAAGTTTATTCAGTTAGCGAAACAGCTTTTAAAACTAAAAGCACTGCCCCGTTCTGACCGTTGAGAGTTCTTTTCGGAAGCCCTGATATCTATCAGGATTATTTAAATTTCTCGATTGATTTAGCCTAAATCTTTACACTAATTTTCCACTATGAAACAATGAGATTATAAGGTGAAAAAGTACTAAAAAGAATTGTACCATTCAAGACAATCTAAGCTTGTTTTTCTGAAAAATAAATCATTTTATACTTTATTGATTCTTTTCTTATTTTCAGTGCAAATAATTTATAAATTATACGCCATACATTTATTTAATAATTTCGGAGACTTCAAATGCGGATTACTACATTAATCGCGATTCTATTATCTACAGCGCTCTTTTGGGGGTGTTCCAATCAAACTATCGAAAGTAAAAAAGTAAGCACACAAATTTTAATTGATGGCATTGGAAACGATTGGAACAAAGGTGACTTAACTTTTAATGAAGATTTGGACATTGTATTTGGATCATCGTATACCGATTCAACCCTGTACATGATGTTCCGTTTTAACAACCGCCAACTGGCACGGATTTTTGCAACGCGCGGCCTTACCCTTTGGTTGGACAAAGACAAACAAACCGGCATCCGCTACCGTGATGAGAACTTACATTTTCTCTCAGAAAGAGAGCAAAGAGACCCGAAACGGCTTAGTGAAACATACTTTCCCTCAGGCAACTTTAAACTTGTAAGCAAGGAAGGGATTATTGAAGAATCACTAATAACCCTGGCAGGTTTTGATGCAGCTTTTGCCCTGGACAACAGCTTGTATTGCTTTGAGTTTGCAGTGCCTTTAGATACCCAGTCGCCATTTTCTATTACCACACAAAAGAAAGAGATAACTATTGGCGTGGAATTGGCCAAACGAGTTAAAGACGAACATAAGCCTATGAATATGGAACATTCTGACGGAGAAAGTAGCGAAAACCATGGAGGTGTTTCCGGTAGGCGTGGCCAAAGGGGCAACCGGGGTAAGTACAGTGGGCGCAGTGGGCTTGGCGGTGCAATTAGAAGGCCGACCGGGAACCAGAAGAATTATGAAGGAAAAAACATCTGGTTTGATATTAAATTGACCCGTTAAACCGGAGGGGCCAACTAAAAATAAGAATCCTTGGATTTTAAATAGCATCTCTTTAATTTCGGCCTTTAAAATTATTTTCGGAAAATCCCTTGTATAATTACCAAAAATCATACCGCTATTTTGCGCAGGTTGCCGATGACATCAAAGATATCGCCATCCCCGAACTGGAAGCACTTGGCGCAAAAAATACGCACAGTGCTTACCGGGGTATCTATTTTACCGCGGATAAAGAAGCACTCTACAAAATAAATTTTAATACCCGTTTGATTAACCGCGTTTTGGCGCCCATAAAATCTTTCTCCTGTCACTCCGATCAGTATCTATATAAAACCGCATTAAAAATTAAATGGGATGACTTCCTAAAAACAACAGACACATTTGCCGTCTTTGCCACCGTTTCGCATAGTACCATCAAACACTCAAAATTTGCCGCGTTGCGATTAAAAGATGCCATCGCCGATAGCTTTAGGGAAAATGTGGGCAGCAGGCCTTCCGTCGATACGCGCGAGCCCGATGTTTGGGTAAACTTGCATATTGAAAATGATGAAGCCATTATCAGCATCGATACATCCGGCGGAAGTTTACATCGCCGTGGGTACCGGCGCAGAAGTGTACAGGCACCGATGGTTGAGACACTGGCAGCAGCCATCATCAATTACTCTGACTGGGATGAAATCACACCACTGCATGATCCATTTTGTGGATCGGGTACTTTACTTTGTGAGGCCTACTTAAAAGCCAGCAAAATGCCAGCCTCTTTTTTAAGGAAAAAATTCGGATTTGAACAACTGCCCGATTTTGACCCTACTCTATGGGAAAAGGTCAAAAATGAAAGCCTGGCAAAAGTAAAAAAGCACCCTGTTGATATTATCTCAGGAAGCGATATTTCCCTTCAGGCAGTGAAAGCTGCTACCTATAATTGCTCTTTAATTGATCCGGATGGTTTAATTACACTTAAGCGACGCGACATTTTTAAAACTGAAAATCTTGAGAACAAAACCATTATTTGCAATCCACCCTACGGCATCCGCATAAATAACGAGGATGATTTAGGGGGCTTCTTTAAAGATTTGGGGGATTTTCTCAAACAGCGTTGCAAAGGCTCCAACGCCTTTATTTATTTTGGGGAACGCAAATATATAAAAAATATTGGCCTTAAGGCGAGCTGGAAAAAGGAACTATCCAACGGAGGTTTAGATGGCCGTCTGGTAAAGTACGAACTTTATTAGAAGATTTTTAAAACCTTAAGCGCCATAGTTTTTTCTTTAACCACTTTTGCGCCAACTCATAATCGCGAAACGACTTTTCTTCTTTTAAAAAATGAGGCGGGTGCACAACGCGTCTGCCATTTACTTTTTTTACCGGGATAATAATATGCAGCATCTCATGGTACATGATAAACTCTCGTACATAATCCGGCACACGTTTTTTATCAAAAATTTTACTTATCACCAATAAATCCCGCGATTGATCATAAAACCCCAGACATCTTTTACTAAGCTTTAAACTCCATCCTAAAACAGGCTTGGAAACTGTTCCGGAAAAATACGTCCTGTTCATTTTATCAAATATTTCATCCAGGTTATAATATTTCCCCTGTGCAGAATAGCCGCGTGCCACTCTTGTTTTTACCGCTGGCAAATTGGGTACGACAAACTGATTGATATAAGTGCGATAACTGTTACGGACATCTTTACAAGTCTTAAACCCAAATAACTTATCAAATAAAATAACACCAATAGCACGGATTGTTTCATCCGGGGCATCTGTTAACTTGTCTGAGATTCGCACATAAATAATACCATCGCGTAGCCGAATGGTGTGGCTTACATTTTTATACGTATAATAAGAAACCCGCAGATCATAACCATCTGCGGGTTTGTAGTGCGTTTTTAGTTCTGAAATAACCGAGTGTAATCGCTGATCCATACCTGTAAATTACACATATATTTAATTAAGAAAAACTATAAATCCATAGAATCGCCAACATCGATTATTTTCACCTCGTTGCCATAACTCATGGTTTTGCTGGCAAACTCCTCGGCATCCACATCAATATAAGGAAAAGTTTTATAGTGCATAGGTACACAAAGTTTTGGCTTAACTAAATCAACTGCCTCCACGGCGTCGTCAATACCCATTGTGAAATTATCACCGATGCAGACCAGCATCAAATCGACCAAATTGTGTTTGCCAATAAGCTGCATATCCGAAAACAATGCCGTGTCGCCCGTATGATAAAATGTTTTATCCTCCAGTGTAAACAGCAGGCCCGCCGGCATACCACCATACGTCCCGTCGGGAAAAGAGGAGCCATGAAAAGCAGGTGTTAATTTTACGCGGCCAAATGGGAAGTTATAGGCACCTCCAATATGCATTGGGTGTACATTAAAACCTTTGTTCCCGTAATAAGTGGCAATCTCGAAATTTGCAATTATTGTACTGCCACACTTTTTTGCAATGGGCTCAACATCCGAAATATGATCGCCATGTGCATGAGAAATTAAAATATAATCCGCTTTGATGTCCTCAGCTTTATGAATGGCAAGAGGATTACCCTATAAAAATGGATCAATGACAATATTGGCATCGGGAGATTCGAACAGCCAACCTGACTGGCCAAGAAATGTAATTTTAGGCATGGGAAACCTCCTATATTTTGAAATTAGTTAAGAAATGAAATTCATACAAATGTACAAAATATGAATAAAAAAGAAATAATTACTTTTGATTATTCTGAAGCGTCCTGAAAAAGGTTGACTGTTTTTAACGCTTTTTAATGTGTTTTTTACATTAAAAAGGGCTGTTCTTGTT
>JAJRVW010000176.1 GCA_024277115.1 Calditrichota bacterium | reverse complement strand
TAAAGGTGATCTTGTTACTTGAGGTTCCTTGTGCGTCAAGTGTGCCATAAACATACATTTCCTTATAGTCATTAAAAGTTATTTGAGCGCCGGGGTGGATTGTGAGGTTTTTGCCGGAGGAAACGGTTAAATCGGAAGACAGGGTATGAGCCCCCCTTGCATGAACAGCTTGCCCGGTGGTTGAAGAAGACAGGGCCGAACTAATACTTTTATATAAACCTTCAATTGTAGAGCCTGTTTGCAGCCGGACATCAGGGTTAATATTTGCTCCTGACTTAACTACAATTGTACCTCCGGAACTGAGGATGGTATAATCACCAAGATTTACCGATGAACACGAAGCAAGTGTCAATGTAACCCCTGATGGGACGGTAATATTACCGGTTAGCGTAACATCTGTAAACCAATCTTCATTGGAAGACATAGTGCCGTTGGTTGTGGTAGCAACCTGTGCAAGATTTGCTTTATAAGTTGTATTGTCATCATCCTCCGTTACAGAAAAAGTATATGTTTGATTATTTGATTTACTAACACCATCTCTTTTCCAATCACTTTCGTTGCAGGAAGTAGTATTCCAGATTCTTTGATAACCCTGGCTATCCGTTTGAGGGGATATAGCCTCAAGGGTCAGGTTTGTTCCGGAAAGTTTTGAAAAAGAATATCCGTTATTAGGGATTGTTTGGGTTGAGCCATCAATTTTCATTGTACCATGATTAGAACCGCCAAGTGCCGTAAAATTATTATCTGCTGTTATTGAATATGAAGGAACTGTATATGTTACTTCAATTTTCAGGGTAAGCGAAGCATCGCTATCATCAGTACCTTCATTTTGTGATAATGCGCCAAGATGTATGTTTCCGTTGGGTCTGGCATCCTCCACCAAGCTATCTAACATATCAGAAACCATGGATGATGAGCCATAAGTAATGTCTTTTTCTATTACAAGGGCGGTATCCATCTCGTTATACACAAATGAGCTATAGGTTGAATTTAAGAAAACACGAGTAACCTTAAATTCACATTTTGGACAGCTATGATTAGACGTAAAATAGAGTAACTTCACTTGAGAAATAGTCGCATCTGTAGGAATAGAACTGACATTAAAGCTATACGCGGTCCTATAAATATTTCCTGAATATTTTCCAATATCAGGATCAGCAGTTGATGCATCATAATATTCAGAACCTGATTTGTAAACAGATCTGGATGAGTTAGCAGTAACGGTGTCGATTGTGGTTTGGGCAGAAACAGTAAAAGTGAACATTAAAAACATAATACAACAAAAGTATAAAGAAAATTTACTATACATTTTTGACTCCATTTTTAAGTAAAAATTTAGTTATTATAAACAATTTTGCTTTGTGCCTTTCGCCCTCCTTTATTATTGATAAAAAATATTGTATTTTAAAAACAGAATAGCCCATGTATCATACTACGGTTTTACCGGGGATGAAAACAAATCAGGTTGCTGGCCTGTACGGACTATTCTAAACCAAAAGGAGGTGGTGTTGGAGCACCATCTCCTTGTTTTATATAGCATTACCCTCCATTAATTAACTTTTCCATGATAGATATATTTTAACCCTGTCGGTGGTTCGTAAGTCACGAAGAAAACATCTTTCTCAAAGATAGCAGCGCTGAAAATTTGGGTTGCCGGCTTAGCATCCGGGTAGGTAAAATGAAAAAGATATTCCATATCGTTTCCATTATAATGAACTAAACCATCGGTCATCAAAAGAAAGATATCTTTTGAATTTCTACCCCAAATACGGTGATAAAAATTAGGGTTATCTATGTTTAATATGGTCTTAAATAGATTGTCTTTTCTTCTTGCAATTTCGTTGCCTAATATAAAATAGACTTCACCATCAATAATACTAATATCTGCCTGTAATCCCTGAGTTTCAGGACTACTGTAAATTTTATTATATTTTGCATCGTTATCTTCATAAATAAGAGTACTGTCACGGTGTTCAGTACCGCCAATTTTAATTACCTGTAAATAAATTTTGTTATCAGATTTATTTTTATAAAGGTGTTCAACTATCCCATTTAATCCATTTGTATCAAGCATTATCCAATTATTATTAACAAAATGTGCAATTACACTCTTATTATAATAACCTTTTTCATCGGGATATGCACCAAAAGCATATAAATCATCTGGAGAA
The DNA here is from genome assembly GCA_024277115.1 of Calditrichota bacterium. Classification (GTDB taxonomy): domain Bacteria; phylum Calditrichota; class Calditrichia; order Calditrichales; family J004; genus JABFGF01. Next base: position 982 of record JAJRVW010000176.1, on the reverse strand, counting down.
GTCCCCCACATATTATCGAGAACGATATTACGATGTCCATCTTTTACTAATACAACATTTTCTTTCCAATTATTTCCATCATATTTCCAGATTTTACCTCCGCTTCCCCCAATATAAACATTGTTGTTTGAAAACCCCCAAATCGCATTAGGCCAAATAAGACGAAAATCCCCATCCGTTGTCCAACTATTACCGTCATAGTGCCAGATAGTATTAAAGTTATCTGATTGATTGATAGACCAGACATCGGTTGGAGAACTTCCCCAAATTCTATAAGATGGGGCGCTAATGTTCAAAGTATCGACTGTCCAAATATAATCTCGTCTACCCGGTTCTGGCCCTGGCTCGGTAATACTTTCACTACAGTTTAATAAAAATAAAAAAGATAGACTGAATAATACGATTAGAAAATAAATTAATTGTTTTTTTATCATGTCTACTCCATCAACGCATGCTTTTGGTTGTTAAGTTCTGTGTTAATAAAACCTGTTTTGATTAGGTTTGTTTTTAAGGTTATCCTGCTTTCTGTGACTTCTGCTCCAACGGCTAAAGCTAACTCAAAGTTAGAAAAGCCAAGTACTGTGGGGTTATAGCTAAACGTATATAGTGTTAAGACGAGGGGATTCATATTCAATGCCCAAATTAAATTAAACTAAAGGCCGGTCCCTGGCAGTTAATTAATCCTTTGGTTTTCTATAAAACAGCCCCCCCCCCCTCAACTGTTTCATATAAAATTTTAAAACTTTTTTTTATTTCATATTTTCAGTAAAATTTTGCACAGATAAACTTACGAATAGAAATTAACATGGTCAAGAAATTGTTGAAGTATTATACAAAGTTGCTAACGACCTGCATTTAGCTGATTTGCGGTTAGAACTATTTAAAAGCTGAATTATGCTCCGCCTAGCAAATTCAGCTACAATGCTTTGTTATAACAAAAAATGTGCGCAAGCCCGAAAATTAAAACCGTAAGAGGATGCAC
>JAJRVW010000175.1 GCA_024277115.1 Calditrichota bacterium | reverse complement strand
GAAAATCGGCCAGATATTATTTTAAGCTACACAATAAAGCCAGTTATTTATGCCTCTATTGCAGCGCGCCTAGCAGGGGTAAAGCATATCTTTTCAATGATTACTGGGCTTGGTTTTTCTTTTGTTGGCAATGGATGGAAGCAACGTATGGTTGCTATGATTAGTTCAGTATTGTTTAAAATATCTTTACATCAAAATACGAAAGTCTTTTTTCAGAATCCAGATGATAAGAGTGAGTTTGTCGCTAGAAAATTTATCATTGAGAAAAAAACCGTGATTATCAATGGTTCAGGGGTGGACATTAGCGCGTTCAAAGTAACGCCAATTCCATCTTCCCCCCGCTTTTTGATGATTGCAAGGCTATTAAAAGAAAAAGGCGTAGCGGAATATGTAGAGGCCGCAAAAATCATTAAACAAACATATCCAAATGCTCAGTTTGAGCTTGCAGGATGGATCGATGATGCACCAAGTGCAATAAAGCAAGAGCAGTTAGACAGTTGGGTCGATGATGGGCACGTCAAATTTCTAGGAAAATTATCGGACGTACGGACAGCCATAAGCGAATGCAATATCTATGTTTTGCCATCCTATAGAGAAGGGACACCAAGAACGGTGCTTGAAGCAATGGCCATGGGGCGTCCTATCATTACGACGGATGCTCCTGGGTGCAGAGAAACGGTTGAACATAATTTAAATGGTTTATTAGTTTCTGTAAAGAATTCTAAGGCGCTTGCGAATGCGATGGAGTTTTTTATTGAAAATCCGAGTAAAATTATTGGAATGGGAAAAGCATCCAGAGTTATTGCAGAAGAAAAATACGATGTGCATAAGGTCAATGAATTAATACTGAGAGAGATGGATATAAACTTATGAAGCGTCTTTTTGATGTTGTTATTTGTTTTATTTTACTAGTGTTGCTGTTCCCAGTTATTTTATTGGTCGGTTTGCTTATTCGGTTTCGTTTAGGAACGGATGTGTTATTTTTTCAGGAAAGGCCAGGTTTACGCGGCTGCCCATTTAAACTGATAAAATTTCGTACAATGAAAGATTTGGAGGATGAAGGAGGCAATGTTTTGCCTGATCATTTGAGGTTAACCCCATTTGGCAAACTGCTCCGTTCTACCAGCCTAGATGAGTTACCTAGTCTATGGAATGTATTGAAAGGGGATATGAGCTTGGTGGGGCCACGGCCTTTATTGATGGAATATTTGCCGCTTTATAATGAAGAACAGGCGAGGCGGCATGAGGTTAAGCCGGGAATTACTGGCTGGGCGCAGGTGAATGGGCGTAATGCGATTAGCTGGGAAGAAAAGTTTAAACTGGATGTGTGGTATGTTGATCATCAATCGTTTTGGTTGGATACAAGGGTTCTGTTTTTTACTATCTATAAGGTTTTTAGGCGGGATGGAATAACAGCAAATGGTGAGGCGACAATGGGTTTGTTTCGCGGTTCTAATGGGAAATGAGTTTTATGAAAGAATATGAGAAAACATTTGGAATTTACGGGGCAAGCGGCTTTGGAAGGGAGGTGCTTCCTATTGCAAAAAAAAGTATTAATTCTAAAAATAATAAATTGGTTTTTGTAGACGATGGAAATAAAGAATCTTTTTGCAATGGAATAGAAGTTGTTTCATTTGATGATTTCCTAAATATAAATGCAAAAGAAAAATTTATTGCTATTGCTATTGCAGAAAATGAAATTAGAAAAGTCTTATCGCAGAAATGCATCAATAGCGGGATAAAAAGCTGGAGTTTGTCAGCAAGCAATATTGTTGTTCTTGATAATGTAAAAATAGGCGAGGGGTCAATACTTTGTCCTTTTGTTACCTTGACGACTGATATTGAAATTGGAAAATATTTCCATGCAAATATATATAGCTACGTTGCACATGATTGTGTAATAGGTGATTATGTTACCTTTGCGCCAAGTGTGAAGTGTAATGGCAATGTGGTAATTGAAGATAATGTTTATATTGGTACAGGTGCGATAATAAAACAAGGCCGATCACTGCAGCGTCCGCTATTAATTGGTCAGGGAGCCGTTATTGCCGCTGGGGCAGTTGTAACTAAAAATGTTCCAGCAGGAGTGACAGTAATTGGGAACCCTGCAAAACCTTTAACACGCGAGAATTTAAAAAAAAGATAAGATTACGGGTATGGAAATAATTGATATTAAAGTAGGCATGAGTGCGCGTTATAGTCAAACAATAACAGATTCAGACATCAAGACCTTTGCTGGGCTTTCAGGTGACCATAACCCCGTGCATGTCAGTAATGAGTTTGCAGAGCACTCTCGATTTAAAAAACGTATAGCGCATGGGTTGATTTCTGCATCTTTTTTCTCTGCCCTATTTGGGACTAAACTGCCCGGAGAAGGGTGTGTTTATGTATCCCAGTCATTAGAGTTTAAAAGGCCTGTTTATATCGGAGATACGGTTCTTGCTGTAGTGGAGGTTGAGTCAGTTGACTTGAAAAAAAACCGAGTTTTTTTTGAAACTAAATGTTTTGTGAAGAATAAGGTGGTTATTAGTGGCAATGCAGAGTTATACGTCCCGGAAAAAGGCTAAGCTCAATGGTATTTTTATCATCGTGGCCTTATTTTGAGAAAAATGAAATTGATGCCGCCCAAGAAGTACTGAAGTGTGGAAAAGTGAATTATTGGACGGGTGAGGAATGCCGCAATTTTGAAAATGAATTTGCTGCGTTTATTGGCTGTCGTTATGGCATTGCGCTAGCGAACGGGACGCTTGCGTTAGAATTGGCGCTGACTGCCTTGGGTATTGGTGCTGGCGATGAGGTTGTTGTT
>JAJRVW010000174.1 GCA_024277115.1 Calditrichota bacterium | reverse complement strand
TTGTCTTGTCTTTTTGCCATATCCTTTCCTTTCTTGTTTGTTTTTCTTTTTTTCTTTTTTTTTTTGAAAAAATCTAAAGTTAGGAAGGATATGGCAATTTTTCACATTTTTGCCTTTTTACACAAATTTATGGACTTAATCTAAAAGTAATTATTCTACATATTGGAATATAGCTAAATCAGATTGCGAAAAGAATGGAGGTCATTTGGTTACTATTTCCTCACAGGAGGAAAATGATTTTGTATATCAATTTATACCTAATGGATGGATTGGTTTTACAGATAGTAAACAAGAAGGAAAATGGGAATGGGTAACTGGCGAAAATGTTATTTTTACTAATTGGGCTTCTGTAGAACCAAATAATTGGTATGATGAAGATTATGCACATTTTTATTCTAACGGTAAATGGAATGATTTAGATTATTCGGTAAATAAAAATTTTATCATGGAGTTTGACAATACTGAAGTAAAAAATGGAACTTATTCGATTATTTTAAAAAATAAAATAAATAGTTTCGATAAAATTAAAATTACTTTGATATATGCCAAAGACGAAATGGGAAATGAAGTTAATAATCTTAAAAATACATTTTATCCAGATGATGAAAATGCTAATCCATCCATCGTATTAGACGACATAAATACTGAATGGTCAAATATAACGAAAATTTATTTTCATCTTTCCGATAAAGAGAATGACATTTGTTACCTGAAGGCTTACTACTCATTGGATAAATGTGTTTCTTGGAAGACTGTTCAACATGCAGATCGAATGGAAGATATTACGCAATATGATAATTATTTTACCTGGAATACCATTGCCGAAGGTCTGGATTCACTGGATATTGATAGCCTATACTTGCGGGTCGTTCCCTATAATACAAATTACGCTGGCGTGGGTACGGCGGATACGATTATTTTTCATCTGGATAATAACCATTTACCTTCGGTTGATCTGCAAACCGTTCCAGGGAGGAAATTTGATGATGTTGTAATTAACTATTCTCTTGCCGATCGTGAAAACGATAGTTTATCCTTAAAGGTGGAATACTCTATTGATGAGGGCAAAAACTGGCAGCCGGCAACCATTACAGGAAGAATCAAAGACGTTAAATCTTCGGCCTATCAAGATTCTTTAATCTGGCACACTCGAACGGATATACCGAATCAAAGTCTATATGCCTTACTCAAAATTACGCCAGCGGATCGGGATACAGGCAATTGGGATACGACAACGGTTTATGTAAACAACGCAGGACTTGTGACAGCCAGAGTTTTAAATATTCCTTCTGGTGAAAAGAGGGGCGATATCAACATCCCTTATAAAATTTTAGATGATCAACATTTAAATCAAAAAGTGATTTTGCGCGGTATGTACCAGCGCTATTCCGGAGATATCTGGCACCAGGCGACCATTAGCGGCGACACTGTTGCAAACGATTCTACAGAATACGTTTCGAGCTTAATCTGTAATACGAAATCCGATATTCCTGGCTTAGATTCTTATCAGGTCCGTTTTAAAGTGGTGCCGGTTACCAGCGGTGGAATCGGCTTTTCAGAAACAAGTACCAGATTGCACGTTGATAACAATCTGCCCCCCTCGGTTACCATCAATTCATTATATCCCATGAAGAATAAATTAAAGATACTTTTTACTGCAAATGATGCAGAAAATGATACTCTTAAATTTGATCTTTTATATAGGAAATTTGGCGAGCAGAATTGGTACAAAGGGTCACTCGCCGGGGACACGCTTTTCAATTCCGAATTTTTGGATGGTGTTGTGTATTGGAATTTTGCGAGAGATCTACCTGAGACCGAAGCATATTATTATTTAAACTTTATTCCAGTAGATCATGATACAGGTTCTTACGATCAAAGCTACACAAATATAGATAATTATCATAAACATAGGGTAGAAATATATCCTCTGGTTGGGGAACAACATGATACGCTTACAATAAAATTTAAATTAACTGATGCCACAAATGACAGCCTTCAGGTATATATGGAATATTCAGTAGATAAGGGAGCGCATTGGAAGAAAGCTAAAAATATCTTTCAAAAAAATCAATGGCCATCATATTCAGATAGCCTTGTCTGGTATAGTTATCAGGAATTGGGGGCAATAGATATCGAAAATTTATTATTACGATTGACTCCAACAGATGGTTGGTTCCCTGGCAAATCTGATACAATTAGTATCCACCTGGATAATAATCGAATACCAGAATTATGCATTGATAGTCTGCAAGTTGAATTAGGGAAAATGGGCTTTTATTATTCAGTCTCAGACTCTGAAGATGATTTCTTGCAAGTTCGTTTAAGTTACTCGCTAGACGGGAATGAATGGCATTCAGGTACAATTCAAGGGGATACAAGCATACAGGCGCAATTAAAAAGCGGCGTTTTGTATTGGGATTTTGTAAAGGATTTGCCGGAAGACGAGCTATATGTTTATTACCGTTTAATACCTATTGATAATGATAGCGGTAAATATGCCCAACGAAAAAGTAAAATTGATAATTACCACAAGCAAAGAGTGCAAATGGAAGAGCTTGCCGAGGAACAGAGCGATGATATTACAATAAGATTCCATTTGTATGATGAAACAAACGACAGCTTACAGGTATTGCTTGAATATTCCGAAGATGGCGGTAATTATTGGAAAGTGGCGAATTCTATTTTTCTCAATAATCCCTGGCCATCGTATGATGATAGTCTGATCTGGTATAGTTACAAAGATGTTGGCGCCATAGATAATAATCAATTGTTATTACGTTTAATACCTACTGATGGCTGGGCTCCTGGCCAAGCCGATACAATCAGTATTCATCTGGATAATAATCGAGTACCGCAAATATCGCTCAATGTACAAAATGTGCCACAAAGTGGAACAATGCGTGTCCCATACAAAATTACCGATAATGAGAATGATAACATTACCCTGAATATTGCGGTACAGGTTGGCAGGAACGCTTCTTGGAAATCAGCAAAGGCATCGTTACCGGCAACAAAGCTCACGCCTGATTTATATGACAGTTCATCTACCTGGTATGCTTACGATCAATTGGGATATGGCAAATTTGACTCGGTCCGATTTCGCGTAACGCCTTTTGACGCGGACAGCGGCGTTCCATCCTATAGCGATTGGTTTAGCGTCGGACATATTCCAGGCGATTATGATTTTTCACTCTCGTTTGACGTAACAGACCTAGCTCTTTTTGGGCAGGCATGGATGGATCAGGATCGTTTGAGAGATATTGGCCCGGCCTCCGGAACTTTGCCCTGGCTTTTACCGCAATTTGACGGTAAGATCGATTTTGAAGATCTTGCGGTATTTGTGACGGAGTGGAACTGGTTTCAATTCCATACCTTACAGTTTGGTTCCGATAGCGGTAAAGCCATACGGCTTGCTAAAGAAACATTAAATAATTCATCATTTATTGGGGACGATGAATTTCTGGAGATTCATCCGTTGTGGAACGATGAGAATAAATGGAAAAAAACCATCAAAAGCTGCAGGTTGTGATTAAAGTAGCAGATGTTCAACGACTGCTTGCAGGCGAGGTGTTATTGAATTATGACACATCCTATGTAAGGATTGAATCGGTAATACCCGGCGAATATTTTAAGGATAAAGCAAAAGGGAACTTGCTGTTTATTGAAAAAAAGGATTCCATCGGATATGTAAAATTAGATTGGTTGTTATTAGAGCAGAAAATTGCAGAAAATAATGATGCCTCTATTGCTGTGTTGAAGATCAATAACTTAGGTGAAGATGAGCTTCCATTTGAAGCGTTCATAGATTTGCGAGGCGTAAACATGGATACTTTAAGCCGAGGCTGGCAGGAGTATCTGCTTTCGACCAAACCGCCATTGCCTGCTAGTTATGAGCTGTATCAGAATTTCCCGAATCCATTTAACAATACAACAAAGATTCGCTATCAGTTGCCGAGATATTCTGATGTAAAATTAACGATTTATAATATATTAGGGCAAAAAGTGAAGCATTTGATAAATAAGCGACAAGAAGCAGGATATTATGAATTAACGTGGGATGGACGGAATGATTTTGGAAATGCAGTTGCATCTGGCTTGTATTTTATTGAGTTTCGTGCGGAAAAATATCGTAAGATGTTAAAAATTCTGTTGGTTAAATAAATCCTTTTCACCGAATTTTTATGCATAAAAGCCATTCATGGTAAGTGCCTTATCATGAATGGCTTTTTTATTTAAGTTTTGCTTTACTTCTTTCAATTCGTTATTCTTATAATAACCTCAAGATAAATAATTTTAAATGAGGAGGAGAAATGGATAAAGCAAAGACCACAATGGATGATTTGCTACAGGCATTAAAGGCCTCTTTGTTTCTGGTGATTGTCAATGTTTTTATCATGCCTTACAATGTGTGGATGGCAGCGGTGCAACGTTTGAGCGAACTGCAAAAGACGGGCATTGTGGCCGAACTGCGTAAAACCGAGTTGGCCGTTTTAAACTGGCTAAAGCTGGTTTTTGATAGCGCCATCTTTTTTACTTACGTTCTGGCGCCCATCGTAATCATTGTGGAAATGGCTCAGGCCCCGCGCTACGTTACGCGCTCTGGCGGAAGAATTTTTACCATGATTCTTGGCACTCTAATTACCATCTATTTTTTACCTCTTTTACTTTCGCTGGTCAAAGAATTAATCACTCTGGCGCTGGTTCAGGTGCGCAAACTGGAACAGATCGAAGAAAACACGCAAAAGTAGAATGGCCGGGGACACAGGGCAGGAATCCTCCTTTACTTGTTCCCAAGTTGAACTTGGGAACAAGTAAAAACGCGGTGAACGATGGTGGCAAAACTTGCTTTACCTGTCCCGACAAAAAGAGTTAAATATTGATGTTCAAAAAGAAGCATTGAAAAAACGTCAAAACAAAATTGCCATGTGACTCAAGTCATTGTCAGTTGTGTTTTTTCCGATTTACCCTTAAAGGTACAACTTAACAAGCCGAACTACTCAGAGCAGTAAAAAATCAAAAAATTACCAGATTAAAAAGCCTGGAGGAAGAATGAAAAAAGTTTCAATCCTTTTGCTATTGATCATTTTGGGAAGTAAAACGGTTAAGGCGCAGGAATTTAAAACTGCTCCGCTTGTGCGCAATGGGGTTTTTCTGGAGATTTTAGGTAATGGCTTTTTGTATTCTCTGAATTACGAGCACTTTTTTAAAGACCACTTTGCCTGGCGCGTGGGCGCCATGTACTTTGGGGGTAGCGGAGAAAACGATGCGAATGAGACTCTGAATTTCAACCTGCTAATCATGCCCGTGATGTTAAATTACGTACTGGGCAGCGGTAGCCACCATATTGAAATTGGCGCAGGCCCCACTTTGGTTTATCTTTCGGTTGAAGTAGACGTGTTGCCTGGCATCAGCGGTTTTGCTTTTGGTGGAACGGCGCGCCTGGGGTACCTTTACCGGCCGCCCCAGGGCGGTTTAACTTTTCGCCTTGCTTACACACCCATCCTTTCCGACATTTTTACCCATTCGGTAGGTCTGGGGGTTGGCCTTGCCTTTTAAAAATTTTGGGACTGTGTTATTTTATGTAGGTAGTCACGGAAAAAACATTACCCCCAAAATATTCTAGT
>JAJRVW010000173.1 GCA_024277115.1 Calditrichota bacterium | reverse complement strand
TGCCCATGCCTGCCTTTTGTTTCGGGCTGTCTTGTTCTTTCGTTTTGCCATAAAATTTTTTTATAACTTCCAATGCATCTTTGGGGCGTTGATCGGGCTGTTTTTTTGTTAGCCAGTCAACAGACTCAGCTAACCATTCAGGGGCATCGCTGCGGATTTCAGTTAGTTTGGGCAAATCTTCCGATAAAATACTTTGTAGGGTCGCCGCAGTATTCTCTTTTAAAAAAGGCGATTCATTTGTAAGCAGCTCAAAGAGAGTAAGGCCAAGGCTGTATAAATCTGTTTGGATATTCGCCGGTTTGCCTTCAATCTGCTCGGGCGCCATATAGGCCGGTGTGCCCATACTTTGACCCTGCTCGGTTACCGAGGGCGTGTCTTTGAAAGCGGCCAGTCCAAAATCGGTTAACCGCGCATTTAAATCTTTATTGATAAGAATGTTGTCGGGTTTTATATCGCGGTGCAATACCCCTTTTTTATGCGCGTAATGCAGGGCATTCAGTAAATCGTTAAAGATAGAAATGGCCTTTTCGAAAGGCACAGGATTTTCTTCACGAATAAACTGGCTTAATGTTTTGCCCTCGATATATTCAAGCGAAATAAACACCAGGTCGTCCGATATTTCAAAATCGTAGACATTTACAATATTGGGGTGCTGCAGGTGGGCGCTAATTTGTGCTTCACGCTTAAAGCGTTTTAAAAGGTCCTTTTCGCCAAGCCATTGTGGGTTTAACACTTTTAGTAAAACCAGGCGGTTTAGGTTTAAATGCCGTGCCTTGTAAACGGTGGTTATCGCGCCACGGCTAATTTCATGGATGATCTCATGGTTCTTAATGTTCATCAACCATGCCCCATTCCTTAAGTTGGTATTGCAGCCAGCGTCGTGATACGCCTAAAATTTTTGATGCTTGTGTCCGGTTGCCGCCCGTCATTTCAATCGTTTGCAGAATGGCGTATTTATTAATATCCTTTAACGTTTTTCCAATGGGCATTTTGGGTTCGGTTTTTCTAAGCTGAAAAACATCGGCATCGATTTGGCTGTTGTTTGATAAAATTACTGCCCGTTCGATGGTGTTTTCCAGTTCTCGCACATTTCCGGGCCAGTTATGTTCTTGCAAATAATGGATAGCCTGTTTTGAAAATCCCTTAAAGTTCTTTTTATTTTTTAAGGCAAAGCGTTTTAAAAAATATTCTGCCAGCAGGATTATATCGCCGGGGCGTTCCCTAAGTGGCGGCATTTTCAGGTTTATTACATTCAGGCGGTAAAAAAGGTCTTCCCTAAAGCGGCCTTCTTTTACTTCTTTTTCCAGGTCGCGGTTTGTGGCGGATAAAATGCGCACATCAACTGTACGGATTTTGGTTTCCCCGACACGCTTTATTTCCCCTTCCTGGATCACCCGCAATAATTTTGTTTGCAGGTTCATGCTTATCTCGCCAATCTCATCGAGAAAGACAGTGCCGCCATCGGCCTCTTCAAATAGTCCGGCCTTATTTTCGCCTGCCCCGGTAAACGCGCCCTTTTTGTGGCCAAACAATTCACTCTCTAAAAGGTTTTCTGCCAGACTTCCGCAAAAAATAGGCACGAAAGGTTTGTCTTTTTGATGTGAATTTACATGGATGGCTTTCGCGATCAGCTCTTTACCTGTACCGGATTCACCGTCAATTAGCACCGTTGCCGTGGATGCGGCCACACTTTGTACCATCTCGAACAGGCGCAACATAGGTTCACTTTTACCAATAATTTCCGGGAACCGTTCGCTGATCGAAATTTGGCTTCTAAGTTTTTTGTTCTCTCTTTGCAGGTCACTAAACAAACGGGCATTTTGGATGGCAATGGCAGCCTGTGCTGAAAAGGCGCTTAGAAATTGTAGGGCCTCTTCTGTAAATTGGCTTTTTGACATTTGCCGGTCCATATAAATGGCGCCCATTAATTGGTTTTTAAAAAGCAGTGGCGTGCATATCACAGAATGGATTTTTTGGATAACGATACTTTGTGCACCACTAAAGCGGTCGTCTTCTTGTGCGTTAACGCTGATCAGGGGCTCATGGCTTTCTAAAACTTTAGTGACAACACTTGAGGAATGCCCTTTGATGGAATCGATATTTTCTTGCGAAAGGTTCCGTGCTGTCACGGTTTCGTACGCTGCATTTTCCTGGTTTTTTTTTAGCAGGATGAAGCCACGTTCCGATTCTAAAACATGCATGGCCGAATCCATTATACGATCTAACAAAACAGCTATTTCGTGGGTGGAATTTATTTCTTCGCTGATGGTAAGCAGGGTTTCAAATGGTTTTTTTAACGCCATGGAAAATATCCTTTAGTTATTTACGTGAAACGAGCCTTCTTTAGAGCTACTCGTATTGCCAAATTCATCTGTTATCGTCAGTATCCATATATAGTCGGCCGATGGCAGTGTGTTCGCGATAGCCGCTTTGACATCAATATTTTTAATCTTGGTAATTTCTGCGGCTTTTGTTTGTATGCCCTGGATAATCTGAAAAATCTCTATGGATTGTGAAAACCAGTAGGGCAGCCTAACCTTTTCCCAAGAAAAACGGATTGAATCGCTTGGGGCGGTTTGCAGGTTTACCGGTTCTATTAGAGATGGGGTTAATTCTATTACACGGGTTAGAAAACGTTTTTCAGATTTCACCCTCACTCCGGCGTCGTCGGTAACAGTGAGGATAATTGCACGGCCAGTGAGTGATTGGATTGTGTTTACGGGCAGGTCGTCAATACTTAAACGTTTTGTAAAGGTGCCGGTTTCGAGGCTTATCTGGAGTGTGTCCGATACGGCAAGTTCAGGAATATCGAACAGCACTTCATGAATGTCGGCGATCCCATCGAGATCATCAACCTGTGTATTTATTTGTAAAAAAAAGAGATCATTTACAGGAAAAAACCGAGATATATGATGTGTCGTAATAGCAATATTTTTAAAAAAGGGCAGGCCGTCTAAAAAGAACTCAATGGTTTGGTTTGCTTTTAAGTTAATTAAAAGTGAATCCTGGTTATAGCCATCGGCTTTACACAGCACAGTATAGCTACCGGGGGCCAGTCCTGCAATTTCAAAATCACCAGTGCTATTGCTAAAAAATTTGTTATTGTCGGGCAAAAGGGTAATCACAGCATTGGGGATGGATTGAACGGGCGCATAAAGTGTATTCACTTTTCCGAAAAGCGAATACCCTTGGTTTTTTCCGTTGGGGTCAATCGGATTATTATGGGGGACATCATCCAAACAACTAAACACCATTGTAAAGATCAAAAAGAAAAATAGGGCATTTGATGTGTGTGTGTGTTTCAACTTTTTTAGATTCATGCTGCAAATATAGAAAATTTTAAATCAAAATCCATACTTGTTTAGCATATTATGCTCACCGTATCTTAAAACAAGCGCATAATTTGCACCGCAATAGGATGTTGAATATTTTATTTTGAGAAAAACAAGCACCTTTATTGATCTCTATTTGAATCGTCGAAATAAATTGGTGATGGCACAGGCTTTGTATGCAAAAAATGTTTGTGATTGGGCGATCATTATTTAAAAAAATAAATGAGCCCACTCTCAAAAAGGTATTTTCCTGTCATACCGAACTTGTTTCGGCGGCCCTAGGTTCAATAAAATCAAAAGGTCCTGAAATGAATTCAGGATGATGGATGCCAGTATTACCCATTTTAGATTGGACCTATAAATAGAGCAGAGTATTATTCACTTTTGGAGCGCTAATTGTTACAAGATTTTAATATGCCGAAAAATCAATCTCTCATGAAAGAAAACCCTGTTCCCAGGTTTTACATTTTACCCTGGCATAAAATAATTGCAATGGCAATATTTTTTAATTTTGTTTCAATTGCCTTTGCCCAGCTTTCTCCCGGCGATTTGCACAAAAGCCACGCGCATTTGGAAGGTGTAGAAAACTGTACAAAGTGCCATGAGCGTGGTAAAAAATTAAATCCAAAAAACTGCCTCACTTGTCATACAATCCTAAAAGAGCGCATTGAGAATAAGAAAGGCCTGCATGCCAATAAAGAGTTTAGACAATGCGAAACCTGCCATATTGATCATCATGGCCGGGATTATGACTTAATTTTTTGGGATGGAAAGAAAGACGATTTTGACCACAGCAAAACCGGCTTTGAACATGAAGGGAAACATAAAGAGTTAAAATGTGCCAAATGCCATAATCCGGAAAATATTGCCAATCCCCAAAAGCTAAAAGATAAAAAGAAGGATTTAAAAAGAACCTTTTTGGGGCTGGATAAAAAATGTTTAAGCTGCCATAATGATGAGCACCGTGGACAGGTTGACAATAAATGTTTAAGCTGCCATAATATGCAGGGCTGGAAACCGGCCCCCGGCTTTGACCATGGCAAGACTAAATTTAAACTTACCGGAAAACATCAAAAGGTTAAATGCGAAAGCTGCCATAAACCGGTAACCGATAATAAATTTAGCGATGATAAAAGCTTTTTAAAGTTTAGTGGCTTAAAATTTAATAGTTGCAATAGCTGCCACAAAGATGTGCATAATACCAAGTTTGGGGCAAACTGTGCAACGTGCCATAATACTTCTGGCTGGCAAAACTATTCCCGTAAAAATTTTAATCACGAAAAAACGAAGTTCCCCCTTAAAGGTCTCCATAAAAATGTAGAATGTGAAAAATGCCATAAGCTGGGCAAACCATTAAAAATTAAAAAATTTAGCTCCTGTAATAATTGCCATTCTGATGAGCACAAAGGCCAGTTTTTAGGCCGTGCCCAAAAAGGCGCCTGTGAGGAATGCCATACTGTTAAGGGGTTTGTGCCTTCTACTTTTACGACTAAAATGCATGCAAAATGCGATTACCCGTTGCAAGGCAGTCATTTGGCCGTTCCTTGTTTTGCCTGCCATAAAAAAATTGCTTTCTCCAGCCGGGGCACAAAAACAACGCAGTTTACTTTTAAGTCCACTCAATGCGCCACTTGCCATGATGATGTACACAAAGGGCAGACAAAAAGTATTTCTCAGGTAAAGGCGCTTCCTGCAGGTAAAGATATGTGCCAGGTGTGCCATCAAGTCGAATCGTGGTCTAAAATTAATTTTGACCATGATGCGACACAATTTGTATTAACTGGCGGGCATAAAAATACAGATTGTGCTTCCTGCCATAAGAAGGAGGGAAAGTGGGCGGCTTTCTGGGCTTTTAAAGACCTGGATTCAAATTGTATTTCCTGCCATAAAGATCAGCACCAAGGACAGTTTAAAACGAGGGATGACAAAATAGATTGTGCCAAATGTCATAGTCCGGTTGATTGGTTTGCGGAGAAATTTGATCATGAAAAGAACACGAAATTTAGTTTAAAAGGGGCACATCAATTTGTGGAGTGTAAGGACTGCCACAAAAACGAAACAAAAAGTGGAATGGAATTTGTAAGGTACAAACCTCTCGAACGTAAATGTGAATCGTGCCACTTAGAAAAGAAAAGAAAATAAATGTGGTTATAAAAAAATTATGCTTGCCGGAAAAGGGTTTCCATAAAATAATATACGGAATCTGTAAAGCATATATTTACATAGTATCAGTTGAATTAAATAATTAGAAGTAATTATATGAAAAAAATTATATTATTTGTTTTCCTTGCATCATCTTTATTAATGGCACAAAAAAGTGTAACCAGCCCACATGGCCCACAACTTAAACTGGAATGTGAAACCTGCCACACTACGGCCGATTGGAAAGAAGTACCGCGTTATAAGTTTAACCATGACCAGGTTGGCTTTCCGCTTGTTGGCGAACATAAATTTGCCGAGTGTAGTTCTTGCCATAAAAGCCTTGTGTTCAACCATGTGGGGATTGCTTGCGCCGATTGTCATACAGATTTCCACAAAGGTGAGCTTGGTGTTCAATGCGAAACCTGCCACAGTACGCAAAACTGGGAAAACCGTCAAATTGTGTTTGACCGGCACAACCAAACCAACTTTCCGTTAATAGGCGTACATGCCAATTTAGATTGTGAATCATGCCATATAAATGAGCAAGGGCGTCAGTTTGCCAACCTTTCAGTGGAATGCCAAAGCTGCCATTTGGTTGACTATATGGCGACTTTAAGCCCATCACATCACGAGTCCGGCTTTAACCTCGATTGTCAAAAATGTCATCTGGCCAATGCAACAGTCTGGGAAAGGGCCATATTTAACCACCCGGAAACTTTCCCACTTAAAGATGGCCATTCGGGTCTGGATTGTGCCGATTGCCATTCGAGTGGCATTGAAGGGACAAATACAGATTGCTATTCGTGCCATAGAAAAGATTATGAGAAAACAACCGACCCGGACCATCTTACATTTGGTTTCCCGACAGATTGCCAACAATGCCACACAGGTGTAAATTGGGCACGATCTTCATTTAATCATGTCGCTGAATCCGGATTTGCAATAGAGGGGGCGCACCAATCGGTTTTATGCACGGATTGTCATATTAATAACCAGTTAAGCGGAATCCCCAAAGATTGTGTGGGTTGCCATCGTAAAGATTTTAATGCTGTGACTGATCCGAACCATGTGACGAATAATTTTGATTTAAATTGTACGACCTGCCACAGCAGTACAGCGTGGTTGCCAGCGAACTTTGACCACGCCAGCACAGATTTCCCCTTGGTCGGTGCGCACACTTCGGTTGATTGTGCAGATTGCCATACCACGGGATATACACAAAAATTACCATCAGATTGCTGGTCCTGCCATGAGGGTAATTATAAAGCCGTTAAAGCCCCCGATCATGCAACCAATAATTTTGATCATGATTGTACAACGTGCCATAGCAGCAGTGCCTGGACGCCAGCATCTTTTGATCATGCCTCCACAGATTTTCCTTTGGTGGGAGCGCACACTTCAGTTGACTGTGCAGATTGCCACACCACGGGATATACGCAACAATTACCGACGGATTGTTGGTCTTGCCATGAAAGTAATTACAAGGCCGTCAATGATACCAACCATGTGAGCAATAATTTTGATCATGATTGTACGACACGCCATAGCAGCAGTGCCTGGACGCCAGCCACTTTTGATCATGCAAGTAGTGATTTTCCATTAACCGGTGCACATTCAACAATAGATTGCGCATCTTGCCATGGTAGTGGCTATCAAAATACGCCGCTCGAATGTTGGTCGT
>JAJRVW010000172.1 GCA_024277115.1 Calditrichota bacterium | reverse complement strand
GGCAGGGCGTCCGCGTAAACAGTGTGTACGGTTATTTCAGGGAAGTCCAATGGAGGGAAAAGGTCGACAGGAAGTTCACGCAGGGAAAGGGCTCCTAAAAGGATAAACCCCAAATAAAACATGAAAACGGATACAGGGCGGTTAAGGGCTGTTTGGATGAGTTTGGTCATTTGTTGTTTTTTTGACAGGATTTACAAGATAGACAGGATTTATTTAAAAAAAGATAAAGCGTAGAGGGGTAAAATAAAAGAGATTTATTCATTATTACGGACTGATACTTTGGCGTTGTGTGCTAAAGAAAAATGACCATCCACTACAACGGGTTCACCTGCTTTTAAATCAAACTCAGAAGAGATGATTTCAACCCAGAGTTTCTGGTTCCCAAACTGAGTTTGGGAACCAGAAAAACCTGTTGCCCCGGTTTGTACATAACACCATTGCGCCAACGAATCACGCACTACAAAAACAAGCTCACGGTTATCACGGATAACGATAGCCTTTTTGGGCACAAGAAGACGGTTTTCCAAAGTTTGTGTTGTTATTTTTACCTCGGCATACATGCCCGGTCTTATTTTACCATTGGGATTATCAATTTCTATGGTCACACGCATGGTATGTTTTTCTGGATCGATCACCGGGTTTATTTCGGTGACTTTACCTTGCGGCAGGGAAGGGATTCCCGTCCTACCCAAAGCCGGGAAAGTAACTTGTACCAATGCACCCATTTTTATCTGGCTACTTTCGTTTTCCAAAACATCGCACTCCACACGGATTTTAGAAATATCGATTAGGGTGCAAGCTGCCGTGCCGGCAGACAGCCATTGGTCGGTTTTGTATTCAATGTTAGCGAGGTAGCCGGAAAAGGGCGCTTTGAAAAAAGTCTGGTCATAATTGAGTTGTGCCCGGCGGTATGAATTCCAGGCATCCAATAAGCCACTTTGCGCCAGGCGTACTTCCTGTTGTTTTTCCCCTGAGAGGACTTTTTGGATGAAACCATTGTCTACATTTTCATTGCCATCGTGGGCAAAGGTTTTTTCGATTATGGCAAGGGCAGAATCGGGGTTTGGGTAGTTTATTCCAAACTCTGTCAGTTGTTTTAGCAGGGATGAGCGTGCTTCAGAAAGAGCGATTTGTTCTTCCTCGTTTTGCAGGGTGAGGATGGTTTGGCCGTTTTTGAAAGATTGTCCTTCCTTTTCAATGATGAAGGAAATGTAACCGGGTTTATTAAGCGAGGTGTTTACGGTTTTCCTGGCTACAGTTTGGCCAATTGTTTGGATTGTGATTTGGAGATCAATATTCATTGCCTTTTCAGTAAATATGTTTACATCAGAAGGTTTGGATTCATCTTGCAATACATGCTTTTGTGTAGAATTGTTCTGCTCTGAACAAGCAAAAATTAATATTCCCAAAATAAAGTTAATAAGTTTAAGTAACCTCAACTATCTGTCCTGATTTTAAGTAACTTCTGTAAAGACATATACTACCCGCAACTAAAATTATATTAAAGATAATTTTTGAATAATTATTTTCCCAAACAATTATTTCACCAAAACAGCCACAATCCCCGGGTATTTCAAAAATTAGTACTACTAAAGATATGGTTAAGAAAAATACTGTTAGAAAGATGTTTAATCTGATAGTAAATTTATTATTTGTTAAATTTATCATTAATATTACTTCAAAGGAAATAATTAATATTAAAACAATCCACACAGGTATTAACGACTCAAGTACGATACTTTTTGTCATTGTGAAACTTAGCAAAAAAGATCTGATCCATGATAATGCTACTTTTGGATAAAGTACTTTAGATAATGCAGAAATAAACCATATAACTCTAAAAAGAATTAGCACTAAACGGGAAAAATAATATTTATTTTTCATTAGTCAATTTCCATTTCCCGAAACCAAACCCAAGTTTACCTATAAACCCCCAGTTTTCCCAATAATATAAAGTACTATTATAAACAGTTGAGTTTAAATTAACATGTCCCTCAAATTCGTCCTCTAATGAGATCGTTTCAATTGAAGCTTTGAAATTACTCGAAATACTAACTAATTGTGGGACAATATCTGTATTACCACCACTTATAAAATACACCTTCTCTTTATAATACGCCCCTTTATCAACAAAGGTAGCAGGTGTTTGGACACCTGATCCATAGATATGATGCGTTTTTTCTTTATGTGGAAAATACCCTTGATGATTTATATTAATTACCTTTGAAATTTTATCTTCCAGTATATTATAAATAAAAATATGGTTAGCACCTTTATATGTTAAAATTACATTTTCATTATCTAAAATTCCATGAGTAAAGTATAATAAGGTACTGGTATTTAAATTATCTATGTGTTTAAAGCCTTCAATTTTTGATTTAGTAATCCAAACCGGCTTAAAAACATCTGTTCTTAAGTTATAAATACCCCAGTGACTAAATTTAGTACCACTAATATTAAGAGATTTATGTGAAATAACTGTAAAAGATATAAACAAATTATCAGAATCCAAAAAATTAATTTTAAAAATAATTCCCATCTTCGGATCATACTTTATTTTTTTTCTTTCACTAAGTTTTTCTTTTTTTATGTTATATAAAATAAATTCGCCATTACGTGTAACTACAATAATACTTTCTTTATTAATATCCATGTCAACTTGGTTTGTAAGCTCAAACGGTCCGTTTCCATTTTTAATTATTTTTTTAAGTATTGCACCATTTTCTATCGCAGTTTCAGACAAGCAAAGCCCCTCAGCATCATTTAATATGAAAGCTGATTTATTGTAAAAAACCATTCGTTTAATATTAATAAACGCATCGGTTTCATATATACTATTTCCTTGCAAATAAGAAAAGGTTATAAAAAGAAAAAATATTTGTAATAGTTTATAATACATTTAAAAAGCCTATTATTTAGTTAAAGTTAAAAAGCTGCCATCTTATTTGTAACAAGGGCAGCTTTTTGTGTTAATTTAAGATGGAAATTTAATCGAATATATCAGCATCGCAAGGCATTATATAAACAGTATTGTCTGTACATCCGATACCACAAAATTCATGACCAGTCATGTCAAAACCACCAATAGGATAGCACACTACGTCGGCATAGAGTAGACCTGTGCTCAAGCTAACTATTGTAATAATAGTTAGAAATATTTTTTTTATTTTTGTTTTCATAATTAATCCTTCTTCATTAATTTTTAGTATTCATTTAATCTGAGTGATATTAATTAAATATATCAGCATTGCAAGGTAACTCAGCCGCCCATCCATCGGTACACCATATCAAACAATAATCATTACCTTCATATAAATAGCAGTCAACAACAACATCAGCAAAAAGGAGACTTATGTTCAAAGCAGTTAAAGCTAAAATTGTCGTAATTATTTTTTTTAGTTTCATTATCTAACCTTTCTATTATGATCTTTTGGGTAACATAATTCGACTCAACAATCAAGCCTATCCAAACCAATAATCCCAAAAGAAAAAACTATTTTCCTGTGTTGTCTCGTGTTTTACTTTGCACCTCGCTTCACTTAACAGACAAGAGATGATAAAGCTGGTCTTGCCCACAAAAAGTAGACACATTAATTGTTAATTATGCACAAGCCTTCTCAAATTCCATGGGACTGATATAACCAATCGCCGAATGCCTGCGCTTTCTGTTATAAAACACTTCAATATACTCAAATATGGCTG
>JAJRVW010000171.1 GCA_024277115.1 Calditrichota bacterium | reverse complement strand
TTACTTAACCTCACAAATTGTTAATATTTAGGAATTGAATACATGAGTGCAACACGTCGAATACCTTGGATGAAGTATGCTTCGGCATCCAGTTTTTACCCTTTAGCAGATCGCTTGGCACCTCTTTTTATGGGGTTAGCCATTATTTTGGCTGGCATCGGTTTGTATATTGGTTTTTTTGTTGCTCCCGTTGATTATCAGCAGGGGAATAGTTATCGAATCATGTTTCTTCATGTGCCGGCGGCTTGGATGTCCATGTTTATTTATTTGTTGTTAGCGATGTATGCCATTATCTCTTTGGTGTGGCGAGTGAAAATGGCCGACATAATGGCCTACTCCTTAGCCCCAACGGGTGCGATGTTTACCTTTATTGCTTTATTAACGGGAGCTTTGTGGGGTCGGCCAACATGGGGGACGTATTGGATTTGGGATGCTCGGTTAACCTCTGAGTTGCTTTTGTTATTTTTATATCTTGGTTATATGGGTCTTTATAGTGCGATTCCTGATAGACAGAGAGCCAGTCGTGCCGCTTCCTTTTTAGCGATTGTAGGGGTAGTGAATGTTCCGATTATTTATTTTTCTGTTATTTGGTGGAATACCTTGCATCAAGGCTCTTCTTTCTCCGTTTCAGAAGGAGCAAGTATGACTTCGGATATGCTCTCTGCACTGTTATTGATGGCGCTTGCTTGCTGGGCTTATACCATTGCCGTTGTGTTACGCCGAGCACAAGCGGTTATTTTAGAGCGTAAAAAAGTGGCTTTATGGGCCAGTCAAATTTCAAAAAATAAGGAGACATGAGTTGTGGGTATAGCCGAATTTTTAGATATGGGTGGTCATGGATTCTATATTTGGGGTTCTTATGGAACCGCTCTTTTTTTAGTGCTGATTGAGACCTTTTTTGTAGGTAAAAGACGCAAAAAGGCACAAGAAGAACTGGAGCAAATGGAAGCAGAATTTGTACGTGTAGATAATCAAGGGATAAATGGATGAAGGCTCGTAGTAAAAGATTGGTATTGATTGGTGTTATTCTCGTTGCATTTGGCTCTGCGGTTATGCTGGTGTTGAATGCATTTCAAGAAAATTTAGTGTTTTTTCATACGCCAACTGAAGTGAAAGAGCGTTCAGTAGCCTATGATCGACAGATTCGTATTGGCGGTTTGGTTGAAAAAGGCACTTTTAAACGAGAAGAAGAGACCACTACGGTGACGTTTAATGTCACAGATGGAGAGTCCTCTATTTTAGTCAGTTATACAGGAATTCTCCCTGACCTTTTTAGAGAAGGGCAGGGAATCGTTGCGGAAGGTAAGTTGTTAACCAGTGGGCTGTTTGTGGCGAGTCATGTGTTTGCGAAACATGATGAAACCTATATGCCCCCTGAGGCAGCAGAAGCCTTGAAGCGAGCGGAAGAAAAAGCGGTAGCCAACTCGGTTGAACAGCCTGCAGTTAAATCAGTGGAAAAAGGAGAATAGAGTATGCTTCCTGAAATAGGACAGTTTTTAATGGTACTGGCATTTTGCATTGCTGTGCTGCAGAGTATTTTTCCGTTATTAGGCGCTCAGTTAGGGCGCTTATCTTGGATGCGAATGGCGCCTAATTTGGCTTGGGCACAATTTGTGACTTTGGCATGTGCTTACGGTTTGTTAACCTATGCCTTTATTTATCATGATTTTAGTGTGGCGTATGCGGCATCCAATTCGAGTCTTAATCTACCGATAGAGTATCGTATTAGTGCGGTATGGGGTGGGCATGAAGGCTCTTTATTGTTGTGGATTATGATTTTGTCCGCTTGGGGTGTTGCGGTTGCAAGCTTTAGTAATAATTTGCCCGTTGCGATGAGTAGCCGTGTTTTAGCGGTGATGGGAATGGTTTCTATTGGGTTTATTGGGTTTGTAGTTTTTACATCCAATCCATTTGATCGTCTTATGATGGTTCCGCTGGACGGGAATGATTTGAATCCAATGTTGCAAGATCCTGGGATGATTTTTCACCCGCCACTGCTTTATATGGGCTACGTTGGATTTGCGGTTACATTTGCGTTTGCGATGGCGGCACTGATTAGCGGGCGTTTAGATGCCTCTTGGGCAAGATGGTCTAGACCTTGGACAACGGTTGCTTGGGTATTTTTAACATTCGGTATTGCTCTTGGAAGTTGGTGGGCGTACGCAGAGTTAGGTTGGGGAGGCTGGTGGTTCTGGGATCCGGTAGAGAATGCTTCTTTTATGCCATGGCTATTGGCAACCGCTTTAATTCACTCACTTGCAGTAACTGAAAAACGTGGTGCATTTCGTA
This sequence comes from Calditrichota bacterium, assembly GCA_024277115.1. GTDB lineage: Bacteria > Calditrichota > Calditrichia > Calditrichales > J004 > JABFGF01. Next base: position 356 of record JAJRVW010000171.1, on the reverse strand, counting down.
GTTGGACGGTGATGCTCGCCATATTGACGTTTGCATTGACGCTTGTGGGTGCCTTTTTGGTGCGCTCGGGGGTTATTACCTCTGTTCATGCGTTTGCAACGGATCCAACGCGCGGAGTGTATATTTTAATTTTCTTGGCCGTTGTGGTTGGAGCCTCATTGATTTTGTATGCATGGCGTGCTCCGAAAGTAGGAATGGGCGGTGGCTTTAGTTCTTGGTCAAGAGAAACGATGTTGCTTTCGAATAATGTATTATTGGTTGTGGCTTGTTCTGCGGTATTTATTGGCACAATGTATCCACTTATTATTGATGCATTGGGCATGGGAAAAATGTCCGTGGGGCCACCGTACTTTAAT
>JAJRVW010000011.1 GCA_024277115.1 Calditrichota bacterium | reverse complement strand
GGGTTTCGGCGGTTGGGAAAACGGTCATTGGGCAAACTATGTTTTGGATGAAGCGCAGGGTATGGCTTGTCTGGATTTTGTTTCTTCCAATACATTTCTTTCCTGGAACGCTGACGATGCGGACAGCCTTATCATGAGCCGGACAATCTGGTACGAAGAAGTGCCTTTGAAAATCAAGGAAATGCTTGCCGGTCGGACGCAGGTGGAACTGATATTGGATGCCTATAATGTAAGCGCCCTGTGGATGAAGGACGGTGAGCTGTGGACCGATCCCAGAAACACCAATCACTTTGGCGGCATCTATCAAGCGGCCGCCTTATTGCACAGCGCGAAAGGTGGTTTTGATATAACCCTGCACTGGGAAACGCTGGGAGGATATGGTATTCTGGACTGGTATCCGCAGTTTAATGAATTGCCCCCTTACACCGTATGGAGGTTTTTAATCGAAACGGCCGGTCTGGCGGACAGCGCCTGCGTCATCGGTTGTTCAACCAGCGAGCCTCCCAGGACCGACGCACCTCATCACAGCAATATGGATGTCCATCTCTATACTGTTCAACCTTTTGCTATCCGCCGGGCGGACGGAGGCGTTAGCGTGCTATTGATTAACAAATGCGCAGACGATAGCGTCGATTTGTATGTTAAGATACCGACGCAAATGGAATATTATGAACTATTCCGCTACGATAAAAACAGAACAACGGATTGTTTTTTTGCTATCGACGCCGGTATTACGGATGATTCGATTCTGGTAACTTCACCGCCGCTAAGTGTCACCATCGTCCGCTTTAAGGATGACAGCCAGGTTGGGCTAGAGGGGGGAGATATAAAGCTACCTCCGGCCTTCAAACTGTATCAAAATTATCCTAATCCCTTTAATCCGCGAACAACAATCGCATTTGATTTGTATAAAGACGCATATACGGAGGTCATCCTTTTTGACACTAACGGAAGGCGGTTACGCACGCTGCTAAAAGGTTTTAAGACTGCGGGCAGGCATCACGTGTACCTAAATACTCAAGATTTATCCAGCGGAGTGTATTTTTACTGCTTAACAAGCGGTAGATATATAGCGGTAAGGAAAATGGTTGTCTTGCGATAAACAAGCGGATTACAAACGATTTGTACCGGGTTTTAAAATAAGTCCCCGATTCCTTTGCCCGTTGATGACGATTTTAAGCGCTTTATCAAAACGGATATGACGGGTAAACTGCATGCTTTCCAGCGCCGGCTGTTCAAGCAGCCAGTCCCAGTCTACAAAACCCTGTTTTTTAAAGGCATTTACCGTGAAATAGGCCACCCTGAACGAAGTAATATTCTGAAAGAAATGCGACCCCTGCGACGGCGCTACCATAAAATCCTTAAAACTGGTCTCCACGATGGCTTTTGCTCCGGCGATCTGATCCCACTTAACCGGAATACCCAGCCAGGGATCAAGCGTTCCCCAGCGTCCGACGCCAATAAGCAGGTAGGGGCGTGCCTCTTGCACAAGCTTATGGTTAAGCAGGCTTACTTCTTCGGCAACCAGTTTACTTTTTGCTCGTTCGAAGGAATGATAATCCACTATGACCAGATCATAAATATCGTCAATGATACCGTTTCCCATTACCTGAGGACTGCGGCAGATTAGATCGTCTTTTTTATAGCGGTCAAGTTTGAGAGCTTCCTTTTCGCGTTTTAGCACCATGGGTCTCATTTGCAGTAAACCCAATTCTCTGGGCTTACCCGGGGGCACGGCCATGTTTACAGCGAATTCAATTTCTACCGGGCTGCCCATCCCCCAACTACCCAGCTCCAGCAGCACATCCAAAATCTCCGGCAGCGGGAAAATTTTGTGTTTCAGAATCGGGGCAAAGGTAATAATACGCGTGCCGGGACGCGATATACCGTCATAAATAGTATTGTTTTCATGAGAATATGTGGATGCGGCAAAATAGAGCGTGTTGTCTTTTTCCGCTTCACGCAGCGGATACTTACGAACACACATATCATGTAACTGGTTGGGGTCTTCGTTATGTGCCTGTAAATCGAGCGCGTAAAATTCACGCTGATTATTGCGCAATGTCTCCTTTATAGAGTGAAACTGTGGTAAATGATTGGGATAACGCGGGGCGAATTTGATCGAATTGCCGCCTTCAACAACTGTGCGACCCAAACCGAAAGCTATCGAGGCTATACCATTTTCCGCTTTTTGTGGCGGCACAGGATAAAAATTGTATGACTTGGCTACGCCGGAGACCGCCGGGTAAAAACGATTACCATGCTGTGTGCCCACCAATTTATGAATAATGACCGCCATTTTCTCTTCTTCCAGACGATAGGAAGTGACTTTTATATAATCTTTTGCGCTTTTATAAAAGGTAGATGCATAAACGCGTTTTATGGCGGTAAGCAGTTCGTAAAGGCGTATCAGCGGATCATTGTGTTTATTTGGAATCATATAAGTTTCATACACCCCGGCAAAAGGGTGATATTGGGAGTCTTCCAGGAGGCTGGAAGAACGAACGGCCAGCGGTTCCTGAACCAGATAAAGAAAATCTTCCAAATCATTCAGAACCTCTTTGGGAAAACGGCTGGCTTCCAGAAATTTTTTTAGGATTTCGCTATCGTCGTTTGCACGCAAGGCAAAACTGCGTAAATCATTTTCATCCATAAAGGTATCAAAAACGTCCGTACCAAGGACGATACCCGGCGGTACAAAAATTTGTGTGCTCTTAAAGCGTTCGGGCAGGTTGTAGTTATTAATCAACATATTTAAAAAACTCAAACCGCGCGCTTTGCCGCCTAATGACCCGCCTCCGATGCGGGCAAAACCGCTGTTCGGATCAAATGATTCCTTGTGAAAATCCGTAATAAGCCCGCGCTGCTGCATTTTACGGTAGGCGCGCAGCGAAGAAACCAGATCTTCCCGCAAAGCTTCCACAGAAGGGTAATCGGTTACCTTTCTAGGACGCAGCTTATGGGCAAGCCAAAATTCGGTTCGTGCTTTCAACCAATTGGAAAAATGGTTTTGCGAAGCATGATAGCGAATGCTCTCTGCCGGGACGGTTTTAAGCAGCTTCTCCAGCGAAACCAAATCACGCGCCCGACCTACTTCTTCTCCGTTTTCCAACCGAAAAATAAAATCGCCAAAACCGAAGTGATCGTTAGTAAACTGGCGTAATTGCTGTAAAAGTGTAGGAGAATCCTTCAGCACAAAAGAAGCCCCCAACCCCTTAACTTTTTGCTCGTTGTCGGGGTCATTGGATTGCAAAAGAATGGGAATATCGCGCCGGCGAAGGCGTACATTACGGGCAAACTCGATGCCGGCCTGAGGGTCCTGTACATTGTTATGCATAAAATCAATATCGGATATAATGCCCAGTACATATTCTTCATATTTTTCGAAATATTCCCAGGCTTCTTCGTAGGTGGTGCATAACAGGATTTTAGGTCGCGCCCGCATACGCAGGTATTTATGCGTCAGGTTGATTCCCTCGGAAATGAGACGCTGGGATTGCTTGAGGATTTCCGTGTATAAGATCGGCAGGAAGGAAGAATAGAAACGTACGTTATCTTCTATCAGGATAATGCACTGCACGCCAACCAGCCGGGCGTCGTGATCCACATTCATGCGGTCTTCGAGATGTTTAATAATACCGATGATGATGCGGAAATTGCCCGTCCAGACAAAAATGCGGTCAAAAACGGAAACATCGCTGTAAGACATTAGCTCGGAAAGCTCGCGGTCGTCGTAACCCAGCAAAACCACAGGTACGTTCAGGTTCTCTTCGCGCACTTTTTTGGCCAGGGTGGTGGCTTCCATGTCTTCTATATGCTGGGTGGTGATAATCAAATCGAAACGCTTTTCTTCTTTAACCCGGCGGATAGCCTCTTCACCTTTGGATACGCGAATGATTTCGGGCGAGTGGCTCAGGTTGAGTCCCTGATATTCCCGGCGGATTAATTCGTACAAGCGGCCGTCTTCTTCAAATACATATAAATCGTAGAGACTGGATACCAACAGAATATCGCGGATGCGGTAGCGCATTAAATTCTGAAAGCCCTGGAAACGGGAGCCGAAACCGTGCTCCACGCTGAAGGGTTCGGGCTGTTGGGATAAATTTATTTTACGCGATACGGCCATAAAACCTTGTTGTATTATGGAATTAATGATTTGCTGGACGGATGGAGTATGGGAGTGGTGGAGTGGCGGAAAAGCGTATGTTTTGCCTGTTTCCTTATTTTATGACTCCATCACGAACTCCAGCCTATCCGGAAATATACGTCAAGAAATTATGATATATTATGGAAAGGAACAAATAATTTTACCGATACACGGCGGCGTAGCGAGGTGCTACGGCGAACGGCCAAGTGTATGGTGCCTATCATCCCGATAGGGTGATATGCACTATGCACTATACACAATGTTAGCCACCGTATTTATTTCAAAAATCAAAACTTTGTTGTTTTGGTTGTTCTTTATTTTCTTGTTTGCTCGTATGAGTAAACTTTAAAGGCTTTTTATTTATAGTAACTACATCCTTATGATTTTTTAAATAATTTGTTACTTTCTTTGTACTCCAATCGATTTTTAATAATTCAACTATACTTTTTGAAGTGTAAATACCTTTTTTTAACAGGTTTATTATTTTGCTTTCAATTTCATTGTAGTTTTGAGTAGGTTCGCTAACTCTTATATCAATTTTTTTATTAACTGTCTCATACTTTAATAGATTACCATTAATATCAACTGGTTTTGCACCCTTTTGAATAAGTATAAGGTTTGCATTTTTTTCATCTAATTCAGGTTTTCTGACATATATAATTCTCTTCTTACGAAGCCCGTCTATTACACCGGACCAGGTACCCCCTTTATAATCGGATTCTGCTACATATATTTCTTTTGCTAAACCATAAATAATTGGATTTCTTGCCATTGCTAATTGAACACTCCAAATAGCTTTTGGATGGAACGTGCTTAATACCAAAACGTCACCATCAATAATTTGCTTGTAATATTTTTTGAAACCCGATTTGAATGTTGTGATGCCTTGTGGTAAAACAATTATGCTATGTCCTTTATATTTTAATGCCGAATCAAGGGCTTGTTTATCAACACCTTTTGCAAATCCACTTACAACGACCTTATAATTTTCAGATGCTATTTTTGCAATATTATCAGTAAACAAAAGAGATTTTTCATTTGCTTTTCGGGAACCAACAATTGCAATAGATTCTTCTTTTAGAATCTGCAAATTTCCTTTGGTATATAGAACAGGTGGTGCAAAAGATCTACCAAGGTTTTTTTTCAAAACAGGCGAGTAGTCTGGGGAAGTAATTGGCAATATCTTATATCCTTGTTCTAATAAACTTTCCACAAGAAAAGAATTATTCGGAAGTTCATCAATACCGGATTTAATTATTGAAATATCTGAATCCGACAAATCAAATTTGTTTTTCCATATCTCTTCTGTAAAGTTAAAAAAATCAATAATCGTCTTTTGTTGTTCAAATAAGCGAACAATTATTTCGTTTTTTACCCGTGTTTTAATTTTCGGCAAATGCGCCAGTGTAACCCAATATGATAATTCTTTATTCATAAGAAATCCTTTTATATATCACCGCCAACTGTTCTGGCAATTACCAAGGGTGCGATTTTTTTTACTCCGTATTTAGTTAATAAATTTCCTACCTCTTTTATTGTTGCTCCACTATCAAAAATATCATCAAACAAAATTACGGATTTTCCCGCAATTTCATCAGGATTTTGATAGTCAAACTTTCCAGATACATTATCTTTTTTAAGATAACTGTTTTGAAAAACTTTTTGAGGTTTAGTTTCTGATGTTTTTACTAAATTATGTGAAATAGGTATTTTTAAAACCTTCGACAATTTTTCAGCAAAATTCTTTACCAAATCTCCCGATTCTGTTGGTGGCACATAAATAATACAATCAAATTTTTCATTGCCATAATGCTTGCGGAAAGCTTTTAAAGTCAATCTCAAAAGAAAATCAGGGAAATCACCACCATTTTCATATTTACTTCTATGTATTGCTGCTCCTACGCTTGAAACACCGTAATAACTTGCCGCAATACCATTTATAATATTAGAGTTTTTACTTTCTACTTTTAATACAGGAAAAAATGTTTCTCTAAACTCTTTTAATTTTTCCAAATATTCATCTTTTATGGAAATAGTATATTTAGGCAAATTAGTATTATCACAATTTAAGTATGAATGCGGTGTATTGTCTCCAAGATAATCACATAAAAATTTCATCCGGGATGTTGTGAGGTTAACATATTCAATCATTGAATTTAATTCTTTCAATTTTTGATTTCTTAGTTCCTCAAATGATTTTGTATTTAATTCCGGTGCATCAAATTGATATTCATATTTTTTACTCCTACCGTATAATACTTCCTTTATAATTCCTTGTTCAATCAAATCCGCTTTAATAACACGAACTTGTGTTTGTTTTAAGTTTGTAGCTTTCATTATTTGACGTTCACCAAGTGGTTCTTGTTTTAGAACATTGATAACTTGTTGATAATTTTTTATACTCGGTCTGCCACCATCAATAAATGCTTTCGGAAGTTTATAGTCTTCTTCAATTCCTTTTTTATCTTTTGTATTGTTGTAAAACAAAATAAGTTTAGCGGGTTTTCCATCTCGTCCGGCTCGCCCAATTTCTTGGTAATAATGTATAGGCGATGCTGGTATCTGTGTGTGAATAATAAATCGAATATCTGATTTGTCAATACCCATTCCCAATGCGTTTGTAGAAATAACTGCTTTCCATTTGTTTGCCATTAAACCGGTTTCAATTTCTTTTCTGCTTTCAGCATCCAATCCGGCATTATATTCTGTTGTAGTTATGCCTAGGAATTCAAACCATCTTGAATAAATCTCCGTATTTACCCTTGTTCCTGTATAGATAATCCCAGTCCCCTCCAATTGTGGTAAATTTTCAGCTAACCAAATAAGTTTTTCATCTTCCAAACCTACTTTAATTACATATAATTCAAAGTTCTCTCTTATCAAGCTGCCTCTAATAGTGGTAATATTACCTGATATTTGTTGCTCAATATCCTTTTGAACTCTTTCTGTTGCTGTTGCAGTAGTTGCTAAGACAGGAAAATTTTGTGGGAGTAACTTAACCAAGTTTATAATTCTTCTGAACGCAGGTCTAAAATCGTGTCCCCACACAGAAATGGTATGAGCTTCGTCAATTACAACCATTGATAAATTCATTTTTCTGGCAGCTTCAATCCATTCTATATTCTCTTGTCTTTCTGGGGCTATATATAAAATTTTTATCTGACCTTGTAATGCTTCTTGAATAATTTGACTATTTTCTTCTTTTGATTGTTCAGAATTGATATATCTTGCAATTATTCCTTTATCATTTAAGGCTTTAACTTGGTCTCGCATTAAAGCAATTAATGGTGAAAATATTACTGTTACACCTTCAAATTGAGTGGCAGGAAATTGATAACATAAAGATTTTCCAAAGCCTGTTTTTTCAATTAACAAGACCCGCTCACCAGCAAAAAGCCGTTCAATAGTTTCCCATTGTTCATCATAAAACTTTTCAAATCCAAAGATTCTCTTTAATTCTCTTTCTGCTTCAAATCTGTTCATACTTTTTCCTATTTTATATGGTGGCTAACGGTTAAATATGGTGCGTTTGGCATTTCAACGCTCCAAATTTTCAGTTTTGCACTATGTTTATTTATTGCTAACATCTTCATATTTAGCACTATCTGCCAAATGCACTATATTTTTTGTTGTAGCCAGTGTTTATTCAATTATTTTTTCAGATTTAAGTATTTCATAAGTTATTATTTTTCTGAACTTAGCATCTTTTTTATTAATAATATCCATATTCATTGCAAAAATCCATTTATTGTTTTTAGTTTCCACATAACCAACATTCCAACCAATATTCTTTGACCAACCCGTTTTTGAATGAATTGTATAGGTTTTATTCTGATCAGTTATCATTATTTCTTTGACTTCATTTTGAATTTGTTTATCAAATGGTAATTCGTTATTAATCAAATTTTCAATAAATGAAATTTGTTCATTCGCTGTTATTCTTAAATCTCCTTCGAGCCAAAAATTATCAATTTCCTTTTCTACGGTTCTATTTCCATAATTTGCTTTATTTACCCATTTCTGCATTCTTTCTTTTCCTATTCGTCTTGCTAAATCTTGATAAAACCAAACACAAGAAACAGGCATAGCAGATTTCATTGTTTGGTCTTTGTTCCAAAGCTCCCAACCTTTATCCTTTCCATCCCATTTTATTGTGTCATTAACACTTTTAATTACTGATGTTTGCAATGCTATCATAGAATTTAAAATCTTGAACGTTGATGCAGGAAGATATGAAATATCACTACGTTCTTTGTTATAAATATCTACTTGATTATTCGTTAGATTTTTCAGAATAAATGTTCCATTGACTTTATACTTTTTAAATATTCTGCTCCATTCTCCATTATGTTCATTTTGACTGCTACAACTTGTCAAAACTGTGAGGACAAATATGATGTTTAATAATTTTGATATACTACTCATTTAGTTTTTTCTATTTTTTTCATCATTGGCTACAACGGTTTGTGTATGAAGCGTTGGGCGTTTAAAAGCACTTCATTTCGGTTTATCACTTATTTTATTTAGATGCTCTAACTTTGATTTAATTACTTATCGCCCAATGATTTATACACTTTGTTACCACCTTTTATTTCTT
>JAJRVW010000170.1 GCA_024277115.1 Calditrichota bacterium | reverse complement strand
CCGGCAGGAACATCTGTATTTGGCCCGATGTGACGTTGCAGCTCGCTCATAAAACTTTGTGTGAAGCGCATCACTTCATTATCGCTCTTACCTTTGGGGTCAAAATCCGAACCGCCTTTACCGCCACCCATTGGCAGGGTTGTAAGGCTGTTTTTAAACACTTGTTCGAAGGCTAAAAATTTTAAAATGCCCAGGTTAACGGACGGGTGGAAACGCAATCCGCCTTTGTACGGCCCGATGGCGCTGTTCATCTCAATCCGAAAGCCGCGGTTAATATGAATCTCGCCCTGATCGTCCATCCAGGGCACACGGAACATTATTACGCGCTCCGGCTCGATTATCCGCTCTAAAATTTTCGCTTTTCTGTACTCCGGATGACGGTCTAAAACAATGGCAAGTGACTCGGCAACTTCTTCAACGGCCTGATGGAATTCCGGCTCGCTCGGATTTTTTGCTTTAACTTCTTGCAGTAGAGACTTAACGTAATCGCTCATTTCTTCCTCCATAGTACTTAATAATATGATGTAGTGAGTTATTTATTTTTTACCTGACCGCTTAAAAAGTGGGGCAGGTGGTTTCATCTAGTTGTGTAAGGGCAACTCTTTAAACTCACCCTTGCTTTTAAACGCGTTTATATCTTTTTTGTCCAGGTACTTAATATGTAAAATGCCGCCGGCTTTGTAACCCGTCTGCTGATAGTTCATTTCATCCAGGCACAAGCTCCAGCCTTGCAGCCAATTATCAAGCATGGCCTTTTGCTTCGAGGTGCCGTCAAAATCAACAAAAAGGTCAATATCACTTGCGGGTTGCGCCGTTTTAGATTTTACGCTGCCAACAAGATAAAGGTGGTTTACGCCAAAATGGTCTGCATCTAACTGTGCCGCCAATTTCTCTGCCATAAGTGTACGCCATTTTGCATGGATATTTTCATCATCGGTTATTTTTACGGCGCTAATTTCCGGTTCGGCCATATTGCCCGGCGGCGCAAAAATAGCAACGGCTTTTTCCAGATCGGCATTCATCAATATTTTTAGGATTCTTCCTTCTTTTACTGTTGGCACATTAATTACATGGATTACATCGCTGTACCTTTTTAGATCGGGTAGTAATTTAGCAAAGTAATTGGGGCTGTCCAGCAAAAAAGATTCATTAAATTCGGCATTTTCCACATCCGGATATAATGGCAGATAGCGGATCGACGCTTCGACCAAATCCTGAAAAAAATGTGTCCCAAATGAAAGGTCGGGTACGTAGTTCCCCTTTTTACGTGCAATTTCGATCAAAACCGCTGTATTGTTTATATCGGAATAGGTGACGCTTACGCCTAATTTAATATCACCACGGCTGCCCCATCTTCCCGGCCCCATCAAAATAAACTGCCGCTTTGGTAAAATAACATTCAGCTTACTAACGGCCTTTCCAATATTTTTCATATCTTCCCAGTTCTCTAGCTGGTTATATTTCTCCGGATCCACATAAACGATGTGCGTAATGTCGGGCACAAGCCCGTTAGAGATATAACGATTGGCCGAGAAGAGCAGGTTCTCTTTGGGGATATCCAGCGGGATCTGTGTCGGGGCGTCGTATTTACTATAACTTTGCGGGCGGCATTGTAACAAGTATAAATCGTTTCCGGTGGAAGCAAATTCTATATCAACAGGTGTGGCCAGTGTGCCTTGCAGCTCTTTTAAAATACGTTGCATAAGTGACAGAAAACCGGAATCGTTAGTTAGGCCATCAAAAGTAACGATTAAATCTTCTTTGGTATAATCGGTATTTATACCCAGTGGACGGCGCAGGTTCTGGTGTTCAAAGATGGAAACAATCCGGTTAAGGTGGGGATAATCATCGCCAAATTCTTTAAAAAGTTCTTTTAAATCGATGGTTTCAAATTTATGGGTTTCCAGATTGAGGACATCGGCTTTTTGTGGGGAATAGCGTACGACATCGTTAATACTTATATTAGCGCGTAAACCGGGTTGCCCCGGGGCAATTAAAACAGGGTAATCGTCACTAAGACGGTCTACGGCTCGTGTGCCAAGCCCGGGTACCAGCCGCAGCAGGCCATCTTCGCGTTTAATGCGGGGCGACCAACGGAACTCGTTATTACTAAAGCCTACACCTGCAAATGCGGGTAAGAAATAACGCCCAACCTTTTGGCCTACAACTTCCTGGATCATAATGCCCATCTCTTCATGGAAATCAATCAGGCCACGTTCTGCCCTGTATTCAATCGGGTCTGGCCCAATGGTAGAGGCATAAATCTCTGCGATGGCGTCCATCAGGGCTTCCAGCCTGTCGCGCTTGGAACCCTGGTTTGTTAAAAAGAGGCTTTTATATTTTCCTGAAAAAGCCGAGCCGAGCCGGTCTTCCAACAAGCTGGAACTACGGATAATAATTGGGCTTTCCCCAAAATCGTCCAAAGCAACCGAGAGGCCTTTTTTAATCTCTGGCGGGAAATGGGAATTTTTAAATAATTGGACAACGTGCGGGTATTCTTTGCGCACTTCGTTCAGGCTTTTATATTTCTGCTCTAATATTTCTTCCAGGTTATTATAGTGCATAAACAGGATCATCGTATCGGATGAGACATGCCAGGTTTTGGGGACTTTTATATTTTTTAAGAGCTCGCGGTCGTGTATGTTTTTACGCAGGATTCGTTCGGCCAAGAAGATCCCGGCGCTTTTGCCGCCCAATTTACCGTGGCTGCCTGCCGGAAAGATTGTCCGGTCGATCAGATCGTTAAAATCAGTGACCATGACATAGTTTTTGGCAATATTGATAAATTCGAGTTGCTCCGAGAAGAAGCGGCGGAGCAGGGCGGCACGCACACCTGTCCGTGCCGAGGGCATCAGTTGCAGGCCATCGGGCGCGATCTGGTAATATTTACGGATGGCATCGGCGATATCTGTCAGTGAGCTGTCATTATTGGCGGCGGCACGTACAAGAAAGGCTGTTTTATCCTGCTGCATCCACTTTTGGATATTGGTTAGGATTTCAGTTTTGCTTAAGTATTTTTTAGCTAGTTTAAAAACTTCGGCGCTAATCATTTCCGAGTGGCCAAAGCTGCGTTTTTGCAGGGGGGTGTTTACCTCGCCCAATACTTCACTTTGCTGGTATTGTTGGATGGAGCTAAACTCCTGGAGCAGGTTCTCCGCTTCGGCAATCCCTTGCCACACCAAATGGTTTAGCATTTTACGGGATATACGCATAAACAGATCGGGGTCGGTCCGTTTAAGAAGCTCTAAAACAACCTTCCATTCGCCTTCTCTCTTTTCGCTAAAGTCTTGTTTTGTGGTCTCCCATTTATTAAAAACCATCTTCAATCTTTGGTACATCACATAATGGCTTAAACGTGCGGCAATGGTTTTGATCAGGCTTACTTCATCATCAAGAAATGGGCTGTCATTAAGTTTGGGTTTTTCTTCCGTATAAAAAATGCGGATATAGCCGTTGGTACGCCCGTTAAGTTCAATGTCTGCATGTAACATCCAGGGTGATTCCCTAAACTCGTCCGAGACATATTCCTTACTGCCATATCTAATTTGGACACGGCACACTTCCGGGTATTGCCACCCGCTGGGTAATATATTTACGATTTGTTCAAAGGCTTCATGTGTGCTTAATTCTGAATTAGCGAGAATTTCTTCAATCTCGTAGACACAGTTTAATTCTCGTACGCGTTCTTCGAGGCTAACAACAAGGTTATCAAAAGATTTTTTCGGCTGGGTCATAAATAGTTGTGTCCCAAAAATTATATGTAAAAGAGAGGTCGATGAAAATTATTTCATTATAACTAAAATCTGAAATTCCAACGCACAAATAATAAAAATCAAATAAATCCCAAAGAAACAAGAACTTAAATCAAACAATATTTCACCCCTTGCGGAAATGTTTAAATTATGGGCTTTGGTTTTATTTGTTATTTGACGCTTGTTTTTTTGTTCCGCTATATGGCGGGATAAATTTTACTTTAGACATCGTTAAAATATGGATTGGTTCTTTGCCATATTGGATTGTGCACTTATTCATAAAGGATGCCATCGCTTTAAGCGATGGCATCCTTACTTGGAACAATTTTAGTAGTGTATTAAAGCCAGCTTAAACCCAACCACGGTCTTTACAAGCCTGGGCAACGCGGCTAATAGAAATCACATAAGCTGCGGTCCGCATAAACAGTTTTTTCTTTTTGGCGAGATCATAAACAGCGCTAAAAGCAACGGTCATTTTTTGATCAAGTCTATCCAGCACTTCTTCACGAGTCCAGAAAAAGTTCATGTTACTCTGAACCTGCTCAAAATAGCTGCATGTAACGCCGCCTGCGTTTGCTAAAAAATCGGGGATAACAAATATACCTTTTTCTTCCAAAATGGCATCGGCATCTGGCGTAGTAGGTCCATTTGCCCCTTCGGCGATTAGTTTTACACTACTTTTAATTTTTGTGACGGTCTCCTTGGTTATCTGGTTTTCAATGGCGGCTGGGATCAGGATATCCACTTCCTGCTCAATCCAGGCGTTACCGTCTAAAATCTCATATCCTTCTTTTTTGGCTTTGTCCTTATCGATGCCACCAAATCGGTCTGTGATGGAAATAAGGGTTTTATAATCAATACCATCGGTTTTTTTAAAAGTGTATGATTTTTGATCGCTTTGGTCCCAGCAAGAAACGCACACAACTTTTCCGCCCAACTCTTCATAAAGCTGGATGGCATATTGCGCCACGTTGCCAAAACCTTGTACCGCAGCAGAGGTGTTTTTTATGTCGATGCCCAGCTTGTTCATCGCTTCCCGTACGGTATAAATCACGCCATAGCCTGTAGCTTCAGTACGGCCAAGAGAGCCGCCCATGCCTACAGGTTTGCCTGTTATAAACCCCGGGAATTTAGCGCCAAGAATAGTTTCATATTCGTCAAGCATCCATAACATGTGCTGGCCGTTGGTCATTACATCGGGTGCGGGTACATCGGAAAGAGGGCCAACATTTTTAGCAATTTGCCGAACCCAGCCACGACAAATCTGCTCTTGCTCGTTTGGTGTTAAATTGTGCGGATCACAAATTACACCGCCTTTACCACCTCCAAGGGGTAAATCTACAACAGCAGTTTTCCAGGTCATCCACATAGAAAGAGCGCGGACTGTATCAATGGTTTCTTGCGGGTGAAAACGAATGCCGCCTTTGGATGGGCCAAGGGCATTATTATGCTGAACACGAAAGCCTTTGAATACTTTTGTTTTACCATTATTCATTTTTACAGGAATGCTAAAATGATATTCGCGTATGGGATCACGTAAGAGTTCTCTGGTTCCTTAATCCAGTCCAATTAAATCAGCCACCTTGTCAAATTGAGTCTGAGCCATCTCAAAAGCATTAAAAGATTTGTCTGCCATTTTGCGTTCCTTTCACAAAACAAATGGTTGGTTTTAACTTACTTATTTTTGTTAGAAATATTGAAAACAATATTATGCCTAAATATACGGCATTAAACGTCAAAAGAAAATAAGGAAATTGGTTTCTTTTTGAATTTAGGGTGAAGGGAATTGCAATTGAGGGGCTTTGTTTATTAGAAAGTAGAAAGGTTTTTAGGTTTGGTGTCATAGCTGTACACCAATAAGGGTGACTCATTATAAAATAAAAAAAATATTCTCACATTTAGCCGAAATAAGTTCATCCAGCTATTGATTTCTGCCGAAGAAAAAGTTATTCTTGGAACAGAATTCCTGAAAAAAGAGCAAAGTGGAGTAAAATCCCAAAAAATATGGCAGATTATAATTTCACGGGAGAATTCTCGTGTACCCTAGATACTAAGAACCGCTTAAATGTCCCCTCTGGAATCAGGAAGATGATTTCTCCTGACGCAAACAATACACTCGTCTTTGCGCCTGGTTTCGAAAAGAATACCTTAATCCTTTATCCACAAGATGAATGGAAGGTCCTCACAAACGGTTTCAAACAGTTTAAAATAAACAACAAGCCGGCGCAACAATTTATCCGGCGTTTTGTAGGTAGCGCCCATACAGTTACAATGGATTCTCAGGGGAGGATAATGTTGCCCCAAAGGATTCTAAATTTAGCACAGATAAAATCAGACCTCTTATTTTTAGGGATGGTAAATAAATTGGAAGTATGGAATCCTGAAAATTACAGCGCATATACCGAGGCCTCGGGCCTTGGTTTGGACGATCTGCTCGAAGAGATTGATTTTCCTGATAATAGCCTGCGCTAGGCCACAATGATGGAAAGCTTATATCATGTGCCGGTGATGGTACAAGAAGTATTAGAAACCCTGGTGTACAAAAAAGACGGTGTCTATTTTGATGGTACTTTAGGCGGAGGCGGCCATGCCAAACTTATTCTTTCTAAAATTAACAACCAGGCGCGGTATCTCGGGATCGACCGGGATGCAGAAGCTATAAAAGAAGCGCGGAAGCGGCTTAAAGATTATAATAATTTTTATGCCTTCCAAACAACTTTTGAACAGATTGGCGCTGTTCTTTCGGAAATGAGAGTGGCCAAGCTTGATGGTATCTTGCTCGATTTGGGTGTTTCATCCTGGCAAATTGATAATGATGGCCGCGGGTTTAGTTTTCGCAAAGGCCTTTCGCTTGACATGCGCATGGACAGCAGACAGGAATTAACGGCCGAATGGATTTTAAACAATTACAGTAAAGATGAATTAAGAAAAATTTTTAAGGAATATGGCGAAGAACGTTTTTCGGGAAAAATTGCCTATCGGGTTGTGAAGGCGCGTGAAGAAAAAAAAATTGAACGCAGTGAGGAGGTGCTTGCTCTGATCGACCGCTGTGTAAACCCCCGGTTTGCAACCAAAAGTTATGCGCGGATTTTTCAGGCGCTCAGGATAGAAGTAAACAACGAACTGGAAATTTTAAAAGAATCGCTAGGAGAATCTATAAAATATTTAGGGAAGGAAGGCCGGTTGGTTGTCATCACGTATCACTCTTTAGAAGACAGGATTGTTAAAAACTTTATGCGTGATGCGGAGAATCCCTGTACGTGTCCTCCGGAGTTCCCGGTATGTGTGTGTGAAAAGAAGCAAGAATTAAAAAGGATTAAACCACATTTTATTCAACCATCTCAGGAAGAGATAAAAACGAACCCCCGTGCACGCAGTGCAAAAATTCGGGCTGCGATCCGGGTTTAATTTTAATTTTTTGAAGGAGTAAAACATGCAGAATAAAAAAAGCGAAAAGAAAGTATGGAAAACAACAGGTAATGTCCTTTTTCTGATTATTGTGGTTGTAATTGTTTCCAGCTATTTATATCAATCTTTTCAGATTGACCTGATTATGCAGGATATGCATGCCCTGCAAGTAAAGAAAAAACAATTGTTAAGTGAAACAGAGAACCTGCAGGCAGAGGTTGAACGCCTTAGTAATATTGATCGAATTTCCCGGAAGGCCATAAAAGATTTTGGCCTCGAGTTCAGTAATGAAAATCAATTTGCCATAAAAATTGGTGATAGAGATGACCTTATAGAACTAAAAGAACAATTTGCGCAAGAAGATTTAAAGATTGAAAAAATTAAAACAGCAGGAATACAGTAAAATGCCGGCAAACTTTTCACCTCTTCATAGTGGACGGTTTTATTTTCTTATCGCCGTTTTTTTTGCTTTTTGGCTAATTCTGGAAGCAAACTTATTTCGTTTTCAGGTTGTTGAGTCCGATCGTTTGTCTTCGTATGCAAAAAAACAGTACGAGAGCGAATATCCACTGGAGGCGCAACGCGGGACAATTTTTGATCGCTCTGGCAATAAGCTGGCCACCAATATAATCTATTATGATATTGCCGCCGACCCGCAAACGGTGAAAAATAAAAATTATATTGCTAAAACTTTGGCGAAGTTGTTTCCGAAATCTGAGAGTTTTTATTTGCGAAAAATGAACCGGTCTTCACGGTTTTCTTATTTGGAACGCAAAGCAAGGCCAACGCTGGTTAAAAATTTATTAGAATTTAAAGACCCGGGATTAATACGTCGGGAGAATTTTGGAAGGCATTATCCCTATGGTGTTTATGCCGGTCAATTATTGGGTTTTACGGATCCGGATGACCACGGACTAAGTGGCATTGAGCTGCAATTTGAAGAGCAGTTAACGGGCAAAGATGGTAAGGCCATTTTGCAATCGGATGCAACGCGGAATAAATCTTTAAGTCCGGATTATCCGCTGGTGGAGCCTATTGCCGGCGCAAATATCCATTTGACTCTGGATAAGGATATTCAGACAATTGTGGAAAAAGCCCTGAAGAACGGCGTAGACAAAATGAAGGGAAAATCGGGGATTGCAATTGTGCTGGACCCTAATACTGGGGCTGTTTTAGCAATGGCAAATTATCCGAGCGTCAATCCCAATAATCATAAAAAATATAAAGAATGGGTTAAAAAAAACCGGGCAGTGACAGATGTATTTGAGCCGGGTTCCACAATGAAAATGTTTACTGCCGGCACTCTTTTGCAAGAGCGGCTGCATAAAGCGGATGATATTGTCTTTTGTGAGAATGGCCGGTTTAAACTTTATAATCATTTTATAAAAGATACTAAAAAACATGGTTGGCTAAGTTTCCAGAAAGTAATCGAGAAATCGTCAAATATTGGCATTGTAAAACTCGTTGAACCACTTCCTTCAAATACTTTTTTCCGTTATTTAAAGAATTTTGGTTTTGGATCAAAAACCGGGATTGATTTGCTTGGTGAATCGGGTGGAACATTGACAAACCCTGACAAATGGTCCGGGTTATCAAAATCAGAAATTGCCATCGGCCAGGAAATTGGTGTAACGGCCTTGCAGATTACGTCGGCTTTTTCTGCGTTAGTGAATGGTGGTTACCTCTATAAACCTTTTTTGGTAAGCGGCTTGGAAAACCCCATAAACGGTGATTGGCTATCTTTTAGAGGGC
Source organism: Calditrichota bacterium (assembly GCA_024277115.1). Taxonomy (GTDB): domain Bacteria; phylum Calditrichota; class Calditrichia; order Calditrichales; family J004; genus JABFGF01. The sequence continues at coordinate 51,796 of JAJRVW010000170.1, read as the reverse complement.
CGAAAAAAGTACGCCAGATTTTGTCGCCCGAGGTATCAGTTATTTTAAAAGGGTTTATGAAAAATGTGGTAGAGAACGGGACGGGAAAAAATGCAAAAGTGAAAAACGTAATTGTTGGTGGAAAAACAGGGACAGCGCAAAAATTTGACCGTAAACTGAACCGCTATAAACGTGGTAAATATGTGGCTTCATTTATTGGCTTTGCACCGTATGAAAACCCAAAATATATCTGTGCGGTTTTTGTTGATGAACCGCAAAAACAGTTTTATGGTGGCCAGGTTGCCGCACCAATTTTTTCCAGAATTATCAGCCAGATTGCCCATTTTAATTACACACCGCCTGCAAAGTATAATAATGACAGCAGGCCGTCTTTCCTTTATGCCGAAAAGGTGAACTCAATCCCGCTGATGGAAGGTTTTAGCTCCGAAGAAGTGATTGATTATCTCGAGGAAAAAGATTTTGATATTGAGCTGACCGGGACAGGGAACTTTATAAAAAATATAGAAAGAAAAGGAAATGTGGTTCACCTTGGCCTGGCCGATAAAAAAATAACCAGCGACAAAATGCCAAGTCTGAAAGGCCTGACCCTGCGCCAGGCATTGAGTAAAATTGATTTTTCCAAATTGACCATCAAATTAGAAGGCCGGGGAAAAATTTATAAACAATCGCTAAAACCTGGTGCTGTACTTAAATCACGCAAGCAGGTCTTGTTAAGCCTGCGCTAGGACAATTTATTTTGGAAAAGAAAAAAGTAGGGCTTAAAAGTTTATTTAATAACACGGGTGTGTTTTTAGACCCAAAATTTAATTCTATCCAGATAAATAATATTCAGTACGATTCGCGCAAGATCGAAAAAGGTGATCTTTTTATTGCGGTAAAAGGGTTCGAGTCCGACGGGCACAACTATTTGGACCAAGTGGCAAAAAGCGGGGCAGTTGCCGCGGTTGTTCAGCAAATAGATTCGCAGCTCGAACTGCCCCAGGTTGTCGTTAAAGATTCCCGTAAAATGATGGGACTTTTGGCTTATAATTTTTATGCCAAATATTTAGATAAAATTGATCTGATTGGAATTACCGGTACAAACGGCAAAACAACATGCAGCTATTTGATCCGCTCTGTGTTGGAGGCCGGCGGGGTTTCTTGCGGATTGGCCGGAACAATAGAATACATTATCGGCACAAAAAAGATTGATGCGTGGAATACAACACCGGAAGCAATTGACCTATATAAAATGCTGGCCGGGATGCAACAAGCCGGTAACAAGGCTTGCGTATTGGAAGTGTCTTCGCATGCATTGGCATTAAATCGTGTAGCGGGTTTAAAATTTAAAATAGCCATCTTTACCAATTTAAGTCGTGACCATATGGATTTTCATAGAGACATGGATACTTATTTTCTGGATAAAAATAAGCTGTTTTCTCAATTGGCTGAGGGTGGTGTTGTCATAACAAATATTGATGACCCGTATGGGGCGAAAATTTTTGGCCCGCACAGAATAACAACCGGTACAAGCGGTAAGGCCGATATTTATGCCATCGATTGGAAAATTAGCCGTAAAGGAACAGAGCTAAACCTCCAATTACCGGAAAAGAAAATGCAGATCAATTCGGCTTTGGTAGGCGATTTTAATGTTTATAACCTGTTGACCGCTGTTGCTGCCGGGTTGGCGATGAACATATCTACAGAAAAAATTAAGCAGGGTCTTGAGCAGCAACAAACAGTACCGGGACGATTGGAATCGTACCCGCTTAAAAACGGCGCCCTGGCAGTAATTGATTATGCCCATACGCCGGATGCCCTGGAAAAAGCGCTGACGACAATCCGAAAAATAACAGATAATAAATTGATTGTTGTCTTTGGTTGTGGTGGCGATCGGGATAAAGGTAAAAGGCCGTTAATGGGCAAAGTGGCCCAAAAATTGGCTGATCATGTCATCGTGACGGATGATAACCCGCGTACGGAAAATTCTCAAAAAATAATTGAAGATATTATGGCCGGGATAGAAAAAAAAGATAAAACAGAAATTATCGCAAATCGCGGGCATGCAATTAAACAGGCTATAAAAAAGAGTAAGCAGGGCGATGTGCTCCTCATTGCCGGCAAAGGCCATGAGAGTTACCAAATCATCGGCAAAGTAAAACATAATTTTGATGAAGCTGCAATAATCAGGGAAACGGACAATGCTTGATATATCGTTAAATGACTTTCTTAAGATGCGTGATGTGCGTTTTGTAAATATCCCTGATGAGAAATTTAAATCAAGGCATATAAAAGGTATTTCCATCGATTCGCGTATGCTGGAGCCCGACCAGGTTTACTGGGCCATTAAGGGCGAACGGTACGATGGCCATGATTTTGTGAGCGAAGCGCAATCCAAAGGCGCGCTCTGTTCGATTATTTCCGAGAAATATTTTTCAAATTTTGCTGACCTGGAATTGCCCTTAATTGTTGTGCCCGACACTTTGTTGTCATTGCAGCAACTGGCACATATCCAGCGCTTAAAATATGATATCCCCGTGATTGCCTTAACCGGTTCCAATGGAAAAACGACCACAAAAGAAATGATCGCTGCCATTTTACAGACCCGTAAAAATGTGCATAAAACAAAGGGGAACCACAACAACCAAATCGGTTGCCCGCTGACCATGTTAATGCTAACAGAAATACACGAAGCGGCGGTTTTGGAATTGGGCACAAATCAGTTTGGCGAAATCGAAGTTTTATCCCAAATGGTAGAACCAAGCCACGCTTTAATAACTTTAATTGGCGATACACATCTGGAATTATTGGGTTCGCGCGAAGGTGTTGCCAAAGAAAAGTTTAAATTGTTTGATAATTTATCTGATGGATCAACAGTTTACAAAAACCTGGATGATCCGATAATTGCCGGTTACGATCGTGATACCTTAAAATACATCACTTATTCCTTTAAAAAAGATGCGGATGTAAAAGGCGCTTATGGCCCGATTGATGAAAATGGTTGTGGCCAATTACGTGTAAATGATTCCTTTAATATTCAGCTAAAAGTGCCGGGCATCCACAATGTCCGAAATGCACTCGCTGCCGTAACGGTTGCCTTGGATATGGGTTTTGGCCCAAAAGAGATAAGCGCTGCCCTGGAAAACTATATCGGCTTTGAAAAACGGATGCAAATAATTAAATGGAAAGAAATCACCATTGTAAACGATGCCTATAATGCCAACCCGGCGTCAATGAAATTGGCGATCGACACGGTGCTCAAAATTAAACACACCGGCAAAGTAATCCTTGCCCTGGGCGATATGAACGAACTTGGGGAAAAGAGCGCGGAGATGCATAAAGATTTATTGAAGTATGCCATGGATAGTGGCGCCGATTTAATTTTTTCACTTGGGGATAAAATAAACTCTGCGCGTAAATCTTTTAGCGCCGGGCAGATTGATAAAATCAAAAAATGTAAAAGTTTAAATGACCTGGCGGCAAAACTGGCTGAAACAGTTCATAATGGCGATATCCTGCTTTTAAAGGGCTCACGAAGTATGCAAATGGAAAAGGTGATGGCGTATTTGCCGTGATTGTGTATACGGTAAAGTTATTTTAGAGTAAGCACATTGAAGTTTTGCGCATCGACTGTGTCGATGCTTGGAAATCAAACCAACACAGTGGTTTACTCCAAAATATCTTGGCATGCATCGACATTGAAATTTTGGAGTGCATGGACTGTGTCAATGCAGAGTAAGATCACGATTATGATTATGAAAAAGAAAAAATAAATATGCTGGCAGACTTTTTATATCAATTCAGGGATATTTTTATAGGCTTTAATGTATTCCGTTATATAACGGTGCGGGCAGCACTGGCGGCAGTTACGGCCTTGGTTATTGCTTTGTGGGTAGGGCCAAAAATAATCGCTGCATTGCAACGTAAACAAATTGGCGAAGAAATCCGTATAGAGGGGCCGCAATCGCACCAGGTAAAAAAAGGCACCCCAACAATGGGCGGCTTGATTATTTTATTGTCCATATCTTCCGGCACCATATTATGGGCGGACCTCTCAAATATTTATTTAGTGTTGGCTTTTGCGGCAACATTGATAATGGGCGTAGTTGGTTTTGTAGATGATTATCTTAAAGCCATTAAGAAAATGAAAAAGGGTTTGATTGGACGCTATAAATTGATCGGACAAATTACACTTGGCCTGATGATCGGGCTTGTAATTGCTTTTCATCCTTTATTTGATGGACTGCATTCTAACACAAGTATTCCATTCTTTAAAAATTGGGAATTGGACTTTGGTTATTTTTATATACCGATTATTATTTTTGTAATCACCGGCGCATCCAATGCGGTAAACTTATCGGATGGTTTGGATGGACTGGCAACAGGTCTTTCGGCCATTGCCTTTATTGCCCTGGCCGGCATTGCTTATGTAACCAGTAATGTCAATTTCAGCAACTATTTAAATATTATTTATCTACCCGGTTCGCAGGAATTGGTGATTTTTTCTATGGCTGTTTTTGGGGCGACGATAGGATTTTTGTGGTATAACGCATATCCGGCACAAGTTTTTATGGGCGATACGGGTTCTTTGGCGCTTGGTGCGGCTTTGGGTTCGGTTGCGGTTTTATTAAAAAAGGAATTTCTGTTATTGACTATTGGCGGGATTTTTATAATTGAAGCATTATCGGTGATTGTGCAAACCAGTTATTTTAAATACACCAAAAAGAAATATGGCAAGGGCAAGCGCATATTCCGCATGGCGCCCATCCACCATCATTTTGAGTTAAAGGGCTGGCATGAAACAAAGGTTGTAATCCGTTTTTGGATTATTGGCATTTTACTGGCCCTGTTAAGTGTGGCCACTTTTAAAACACAATAATATTGCCTTTTGGAGCGCATTGACTGTGTCAATGCAGAGTAAGAGTAAGAGTAAGAGTAAGAGTAAGAGTAAGAGTAAGAGTAAGAGTAAGAGTAAGAGTAAGAGTAAGAGTAGAAAATGAATATATCCGGAAAAAAAATAACAGTTCTTGGCGCAGCGCGCAGTGGCATTGCAGCGGCCATAATGTTGGCAAAAAACGGTGCATCTGTTTTTGTTAGTGACAGCGCGCCGGCAATTAAGTCCAAGACCGATATGGAACTGTTGGATAAAAACACAATCGAATATGAACTTGGCATACATAGTCAACGTATTTTTGAGGCAGATTATGTTGTACTCAGTCCCGGAATTCCGGTGGCATCACAGATAGTACAATCATTTTATAAAAAAAATATCCCTGTTTATGCTGAGGTAGAAGCAGCGGGTTGGATAAATAAATCGCCGCTAATTGGTGTTACCGGTTCCAACGGAAAAACAACGACAACCTCGCTAATTGGTGAAATGTTACGGCAAGAAGATGATAAATCTATTATCGCGGGAAATATTGGCCAGCCCCTATCGGCCTTTGTTGAGGACTCCCGTGAAAAACGCTGGGCCGTTGTGGAGCTCTCAAGTTTTCAACTTGAGACAATCGATCAATTTAAACCTGAAATCGCTGTTGTGTTAAACTTTGCGCCAAATCATTTGGACCGCTATCCCTCGTACGAAGCTTATTTGGAAGCGAAATGGCGTATTACAAAAAATGTGTCCGAAAACGATCTGCTGATTTATAACGGGGACGATGCAAAGATTGTGGAGTGGGCCACGGCGATAAAATCAAAAAAAATGAGTTTTACTGTTGGCCGGGAAAATCCCGATGGCGCCGCCTGCCGGGATAACAAAATTTTTCTTTTTGGCAAAGAGCTGATGGACGCGGATGAAATAATCCTGCAAGGCGTACACAACTATATGAACGTGATGGCCGCTGCATTGGCTTCGCACCAGGCGGGAATCAGTTTTGACCAAATCCGGACTGTTTTAAAAAACTTTGCCGGCATCGAGCATCGCCTGGAAAAAGTGGCCGAGGTAAATGGCGTTTTGTATGTGAATGATTCTAAAGCTACGACGGTCGAATCACTATATTATGCTTTACAAAGTTTTAATCGCCCCATCGTGTTAATTGCCGGTGGGAAAGATAAGGGCAGCGATTTTAGCCGGTTGAATGACTTGATCCGTGAAAATGTGAAGGAGCTGATTTTAATTGGCAGCGCGGCAGATAAGATGGCTTATACCTGGCAGGGTGTGCGGCCTTCTAATAAAGAGGCTTCTATGAAAAACGCATTACGGCGTGCTGATCAAATTGCTGAAGAGGGTGATGTTGTTTTACTTTCGCCGGCATGTGCAAGTTTTGATATGTTTACAGATTACGAAGACCGTGGCCGCCAGTTTAAAGAAATCGTGCTCAGAAAGCTCAAATCAAAAAGAGTGAAAAAAGTATGAAAAACGTTAACAAAGTAGATGTCGTTTTGGCCGGGACTGTGGTTGTGCTGATCATGCTTGGACAGTTGATGGTTTTTAGCGCCAGCTCTATGTATGCAAAGGCAACGTACGGCTCGTTGATTTACATTTTTGTAAAACAGATTGTGTGGAGTGTGATTAGCCTGACACTGATGGTTTGGATTTCGGGAAAAGATTATAAAAAACTGATGGAAAATAAAATTCCGTTTATACTCATCGGTTTTACAATTCTCGTTTTAATGGGTGTTCTCTTTTTTGGGCGGACAATCAACGGTGCCACACGGTGGTTTAGTGTCGGGGCAATGAGTTTTCAGCCATCGGAGATTGCAAAAATCGGCGTGATCATTTTTCTTGCTTTCAAACTTTCGCATAAAGATGTGGCGCGGATGGAATTTAAAGAATTTTTACTGCCCATTTACTCCATTTTAGGCATGGTTTTGTTTTTGATTTTTATCCAGCCGGATTTAAGCACTACGGTTATGATTGCCGGGATTGCTGCCATCATGCTCTTTGTAAGCAGGGTAAGGCAAAGCTATCTGCTTTATACCTCTTTTGCGTTTGTGCCACCGGTTTTGTTCATGCTAATCAATGGCAGCAATTACCAAATGCGCCGTATCACCGATTGGCTGCACAGTTTAAGCGATCCAATGCTGGCGGCACACCAGGTAAAACAATCCATTATTGGTATTGGCCGTGGCGGGATTTTCGGCAATGGCATGGGTGAGAGTAAACAAAAACTTTTCTTTCTGCCCGATTCGCACACAGATTTTATTTTCTCGATTATTGGCGAAGAGTTTGGTTTTATTGGTACATCCCTAATTTTGATTTTATTTGTCGTGATCCTTGTGCGTGGCCTGCGTATTGCCAAAACGCGCCGGATGGATTTGGACAGTTTTTAGCTTTGGGGATTACCCTGAATATTGTTTTGTATGCTTTTACAAATGTGGCCGTGGTCAGCAATTTATTCCCGGCAACCGGGCTGCCGATGCCTTTTATAAGTTACGGTGGTTCGCACATGATTTTTCTGGGGATCAGCATGGGGATTTTATTAAACATCTCGCGCCATGTAAGGCATGGTAGTTTCGAGATGACCGGTAATAGTTCAGGTCCGCATGGCCGTTTGGGCTCAGCAATTATCGAGGTAGATTAATGCAAAAAAGCCTTCGGATTGTTTTTGCGGGCGGTGGTACGGCCGGGCATTTGTATCCGGCATTTAACCTTGCCGCACAATTTGAAAAAGAAGGCGCGTGTGAGTTTTTGTTTTTTGGTACAAAAAAAGGGATTGAAGCGATAAAAGTCCCGGAGCGTGGCTATAAACTTGTTCTTTTAAATATTCGTGGTTTCCAAAGGCGTTTTAGCATCCAAAATTTTCTATTTCCGTTTCGTCTACTGGTGAGCTTGCTAAAAAGCCGGAAAGTCCTAAAACAATTTAAGCCGGATTTGGTGATTGGTACCGGCGGTTATGTGATGGGACCGGTTTTAAAAATGGCCGTTAAATTAAATCTCCCTGTATTTATTCAGGAGCAGAACAGTTTTCCCGGGGTCACGACACGGCTGTTGGCCAAGGATGCGCGGGCAATTTTTATTGCTTATGAAGAGGCTAAAAAGTTTCTGGCTAAAGAGAGTAAAACGATTGTTTGTGGCAATCCTGTAATTGTGCCGGAAAAGATTAAGGACAAGACAGAATTTTTAAAAGAACTTGGCCTCAGCGAAAACCTTAAAACTATTCTGGTTTTTGGGGGAAGTCAGGGCGCGGCCTCCATAAACCGGGCGGTTAAAATCGGGTTGGAAAAATTTGGTTTACTGCAAGGTGTGCAACTTTTATGGCAAACAGGGCAGCTTCAGTATAAAATGTATTCAAAATGGCTGGATAGCTTTAATCCTGAAAATGTAATTATAAAACCTTTTATAAATGATATGTGGGCAGCTTATGCCATTTCGGAATGTGCTGTTTGCAGGGCCGGCGCGATGAGTATTTCGGAATTGGCCCTTGCAAAATTACCGGCAATGTTAGTGCCCTTAAAAAGTGCGGCGGGCAACCATCAGTTTAAAAATGCCAAAGCCATGATGGAGAAAGATGCGGCCATACTTGTGGAAGACAATGAAAATTTGGCGGAGCAAATAAATTCTCAGATTACTTTTTGGTTGGATAATCCGGATCAATTACAACAGATGAAAACCAACCTTGCTAAGGAAGCACAACCGGGCGCCAGCGCACAAATCGTAAATGAAATTAAGAAACTGCTACAAACAGAAAATTAAAAAATGAGCTTACAAAAAAACAAAAAGAAAATTCACTTTATAGGTATTGGCGGCGCGGGGATGAGCGGCCTTGCGGATATCCTGGTTAATATGGGCCACCGGGTAAGCGGCTCCGATCGGGAAGAAACCGCAACCACGGCATACCTAAAATCGCGCGGCATCGAGGTGTTTAAGGGGCATGCCAAAGAGAATATTAAAAATGTGGATTTGGTTGTTTTTAGCTCGGCCGTACCCAGAGAAAACCCGGAGATGATGCTGGCAGCGGATAAAAATATCCCGACTATCCGGCGGGCAGAAATGTTGGGGCAGTTGATGCAAAAAAAAGAGGGCATCGCCATTGCCGGTACGCATGGCAAAACGACTACGACCTCCATGACCGGGCAACTTTTGATTGATGCCGGGCTGGATCCAACAGTTGTGGTTGGCGGTAAAATGCAAAACTTGCAAACCAATGCACGCTTGGGCAATGGGCAATACTTTGTGGCAGAAGCCGATGAATATGACCGTTCTTTTTTGGCGCTTCACCCGTTAATTTCGGTGATTACAAGTTTGGAAGAAGACCATCTGGATATTTATAGCGGGTTGGATGATTTGAAAAAAACATTTTTACAATTTAGCAACCAAACTTCTTTTGATGGCCTGTCCATTTTATGTGCGGACCATGCAAATGTTGTGGCATTAAAAAATAAAATCAATACAAACACTATCACGTATGGATTGTCTGATTTGGCCGATGTACGGGCACAAAACACTCGGTTTGAAAAGGGTAAAACTTTTTTTGATTTGTATTTACATGGCCATAAAAAGACATCAATTAGTTTGCAATTGCCTGGCAATCATAATATCAGCAATGCCCTGGCGGCAATCACCATTGGCCTGGAGCTGGATATTTCTTTGGAGAAAATAGCTAATTCGCTGGCCGATTTTAAAGGGGTTCAGCGCCGTTTCGAGTTTAAAGGCGAGATCGATGGGATACTGTTTTATGATGATTACGCGCATCACCCAAGCGAAGTTGAGGCAACCATTAAAGCAGCCAAAGCCGGGTGGGCAAACCGGTTGGTCGTGGTTTTTCAGCCACATTTATTTAGCCGGACACGCGATTTTTATAAAGAATTTGCCGCGGCTTTGAGCCTGGCAGATAAAACAATCCTTGCCGAAATTTATCCGGCACGTGAGAAACCCATGGCAGGTATTACATCTGCGATGATTGCTTCTGAAATTTCCGGTGATGTTGAATATGTCGCGGATAATGCAAAATTAACCGGTCAGATAGCTGCATCGTTAAAACCAGGCGATCTTGTTTTAACTATGGGAGCAGGCGATATCTGGAAATATGGGGAAGAAGCATTAAAAAGGAAGGCCGGAAATGACAAAAATTAAATATAAGAAGAAAAAGAAGAAAAAACCTGCGAAGGCGCTGATTCTTTATCTGGTGATTGTTCTTATCATGTCGGCCTTGGCATTTGGCTATAAAACCCTTAATGCACATTTACAGGATAAATTATCCCGTTTTGAACTTGCCGATATTCATTTAACGGGTAACAAGATTTTATCTGAACAAGAAGTTTTGAAAATGCTCGGCTTAAAAAATGGTAAAAAATTATTGGAGATAAGCGCTTCGGAAGTTGGCAAAACTTTAAAGTCATCTCCTTATATCAGATCGGTAAGCGCGGCCTATAGTTTGCCATCCACATTGCGGATAAAAATTACGGAACGCAAGCCCGTGGCATTTATTTATGGTCGCGGATTAAATATGATTGACCGGGAAAATTATATCTTGCCAGTGCCCCAAAAAAATATTCGGTGGGATTTACCGGTGATACGCGGAATCAAAGAAAAATTAGGCATACAAGGCGCAGAAACGATCTCGCCATTAGCTAAAAAGGCCGTAGAAATTGCCCGTTATGCCTCCCTGGTGGAGATGCCTTTGCGTGAGATGATTTCGGATTTGGATTTTAGTAATGATGACTATGTTGCGGTTGGCCTGGCTGGTTGTAAAGCGGTAATACGCATTGATAAGGAAAATTACCAGGAGCAATTATTTATTGCGGCGCGCTATTTAAAAGATTATCTGGATTATGAAAAAATTGACAAACTAAATTATGTGGATGTGCGCTTTAAGGGCCAGATCGTCATAAAGGAAAACAAGGTATAGATTTTACTAGGTATGAATATGAAAAATAATGACATCATCGTTGGCCTGGATATCGGGACGACAAAAATTGCGGCAGTGGTTGGCCGTCGGGATGAATATGGCCAGCTTGATATTATCGGCGTGGGCCAAGCGGTTTCGGATGGTTTAAGACGGGGCGTGGTTATCAATATCCGCAAGACGATTGTTTCCATCAAAAAGGCGATTGTTGATGCTGAACTAATGGCCGGCCATAAAATTACACACGTGTATGCGGGCATTGCTGGCGACCATATCCGCTCCATAAACAGCAAGGGTGTTATCGCAGTTAGCAGCAAGGATAAAATTATCACCGAAGAAGATGTCGAACGAGTGATTGATGCGGCAAAAGCGATTGCCTTGCCGATGGACCGGGAAATTTTACATGTACTCCCTCAGGAATATGTTGTGGACGAACAGGATGGTATTAAGAATCCTGTGGGTATGGCAGGAACGCGCCTGGAGGCAGAAGTGCATATTGTGACCGGTGCCGCGGCTTCGGCTCAAAACATAGTAAATTGTATCCATGAGGCGGGCTATGAAGTGGCGGATATCGTATTGGAACCGTATGCATCCAGTCTTGCCGTATTGGGCGCTGATGAACGTGAACTCGGTGTGGCCATTATTGATATTGGTGGCGGTACAACAGATATCGCCATGATATTTGATGGTAGTGTCCGTTATACCTCGGTTATAGGGCTCGGTGGCCAACATCTTACAAATGATATTTCACAAGGTTTGCGTACATCGGCAGAACAGGCCGAAATCATCAAAAAGAAATATGGTGTGGCGATGCAATCTCTAATTGATACAGATGAGTTAATAAAAGTGGCCGGAGTTGGCGGGAGAAAAGACCGTGAAGTATCGCGTGTATTATTATCCGGGATTATCCAGCCGCGTATGGAAGAAATGTTACAGCTGGCCGTGAAAGAGATGGAAAAATCTAAAATAGTAGAATTTTTGGGTGCCGGGATTGTAATCACCGGAGGCGCGGCATTATTGGAAGGTATCGTCGAGTTGGCCGAACGCGTGACCGGGATTCCTGTAAAAATCGGTAAACCCATTGTAAGCGGTGGCTTGGTGGAAAGTGTTGACAGCCCAATGTATGCGACGGGTGTAGGGCTTATACAGTTTGCTTTAAAATTTGAAAACGAAATTGATGAGGGCGACAAATTGGGGTTTAACTGGATTTTAGATCGCCTGCGCTCATTTATAGAAAATTTATTTAAATAACAACGTATCACAAAATCGGGAGAATTATAATGATACAATTTGACTCACTTGCAGAACAGACTGCAAAGATAAAGGTAGTTGGTGTTGGTGGCGCTGGTGGCAACGCTATTAATGGTATGATAGAGGCCGGGCTATCCGGTGTGGAATTTATTGTGGTAAATACGGATGCACAGGACCTTGATAAAAACAAAGCATTGAATAAGATTCAAATTGGAAAATCCCTTACAAAAGGATTGGGTGCCGGAGCTAATCCGGATTTTGGTCTGGAGGCTATTGAAGAAGATAAAGAGCTTGTCATCAATGCGCTTACCGGTGCAGATATGGTTTTTGTGACCTGTGGGATGGGTGGCGGAACGGGAACCGGTGCTGCGCCAATTGTCGCTGAGATTGCTAAAGATTTGGGCGCGTTAACAGTTGGGATTACAACCATGCCTTTTGCCTTCGAAGGGCCTGTCCGTCTCCGAAATGCGGAACGCGGACACAACAATCTTAGGGAACGTGTTGATACAATGTTGGTAATCCCCAACGATCGGATATTTTCGATTATTGATAAAAACACATCTGTTATTGATGCTTTTAAAACAGTGGATTCTATTTTACTTGAGGCCACACGCAGCATCTCGGATTTAATAAATATCCACGGTTATGTGAACCTGGATTTTGCAGATATTAAAACAATCATGTCCGGAATGGGTGATGCGCTTATGGGCAGTGGAATTGCAAGCGGTGAAAACCGTGCAGTGGCCGCGGCCGAACAGGCAACCACCAGTCCACTTTTAGATGGCGCCGAAATTAGCGGTGCGCGCGGTGTTTTAATTAATATTACCGGTGGTTCTTCGCTTTCTATGTTTGAGGTTGGCGAAGCGGCCACACATATTCAGCAAGTATCGGGAGATGGCGCCAATGTAATTTGGGGTATGGTTATTGACGATGATATGAAAGATGACATAAGGGTTACGGTGATTGCAACAGGTTTTAATAAGGATGCTCAGCTTGCAGACCAATTGCAGAAACCCAAAAAAGAACGCATCCCGCTACAAACAGCAGATGACTTTACACCAAATGATTTCCGGGAGCTTGATAAGCCTACCTATAAAAGAGAAAATGTAAAGCTTGACCCAGTAGCGAGACGTGGGCACGCGCAAATATTTGAACTAAATGAGACGATGGAGGTCCCCGATAAAATTGATAATTTGGACATTCCAACATTTCTTAGAAAACAGATCGATTAATTAAGATCTGCTTTGGGAAGGTGCTCTCTCCCGTGCACCTTCCTTTTTTAAAGTGATACTTTAAAGTCTTGCAATTTTGGTAAATATTTTTTACCAAAACGGGAAAAGTTCTAAATCTTTTAGCTCGCCTACCGATATGTTTTTACTATAACCCAGAAATAGACTACAATATTACTTACAGGGAGGTAGTATGCAGAATTCTCATTTAGTGAGCATTTCGGACGCTGCAAATTCTTTAAAAGTTAGTGAGGCCTTGGTAGATAAATTTATAAATATGGGGTTGGTTTCCACAATCCAAGACGGACGCCTTCCAAAACTAACACCTTATGGAATACGCCGTCTCATTAGAATCGTAGATTTATATGAACAATCTTTCTCTCCGGAAAGAATTGAAATGGTGTTAAATCACTAAATTTGTGACAAGAGTGTTTCTGCTTTTGCCGCGTAGGCACTATTGGGGTAATTGCGAATTAATCTGTCAAGCTCTTCCCGCGCCTTATTAGTATCCCCCTTACGGATGTAACAAAGCCCAAGCTTAAATTGTGAAGCATCAGCTTTATTCGACTTAGTAAATGTAAAAACTTTTTCAAAGTCTATTATCGCTGCATCATATTGTCTTAAAGCATAATGACTTTCTCCAATCCAAAACTGTGCATTGTCCGATAAACTGTGCGAGCTGCTCGCTGCCAATAAAGATTCGAATAATTGGATGGCTGCCTGATAGTTGCGTGCTTCAAATTCAGCGCGGGCATCATCATAGCGCGACTGATATTCTTCCATAGAAATATCACTCACAATGTTGCTCGTTCCCTGGCTAAATTTTGGGCGTTTGTTAAGTTCGGCTTCCTGTACTGTAAGTTGTGCGCTAAGGTCGGCTATTGCCCTGTCTTTTGTACGGACTTGATCTTCTAAACGTGCGATCTTTTTTTCGAGCCTTTTAGCTTCCTCGCTGCTCATGGCCGCAGGTTGGGAGTTGTCGATCATTTCATCGGTACCCAGTAAATCAAGCCTTTCATTCTGTTGGGAGTCATCGGTTCTAGTAACGGCTTCCTGCCCTGAACTTTGTTGATCAGATTCATCGGAAGAAATGCCCAATAATGCTTCAATATCATCAAGCTCTTTTTGTTGTTTTTCGTCTTCAGAAAGATAATCATCCCCTTCTTCACGAGATCCGGCACACCCGGCGAATAAAATTATTGAAAAAAGAATAATTACTATAGACTTAAACATACGAATATTCATGGAACCCCTCCATTTGCTCTGAATTTTTATTAATTTAAAAATTTATGGCCTAACTACAATGAAATCAATTTATTATTCATATTATTTTTTTAATGGACTTGGATCAAAAAATATAGAAAAGTTAAATATTATTTCCCCATAAAGGCCTAATATGTAAAACTTGTTTTTCTGACCTCATCAGATTAAAAATTTATTGGACGATATATTTTGAACGATGCCAAGCATAAGCATAATTGACAGTAAAAAAGAACCGCCATAACTGATAAATGGTAATGGCAACCCCGTAACCGGTGCCACGCCAACCGTCATCCCAATATTTACAAAGATATGAAAAAATAAAACACTTGTAATACCAATCAGTGTAATACTAGAAAATGTTGACCGGACCGATGAAGAAAGTTTTAAGAGATAGAGGAGCAATAATAAAAAAATTGATAAAACAAAAATTACCCCTATAAAACCCCATTCTTCAGCGATCACCGAAAAAATAAAATCTGTGTGCTGTGCGGGTAAAAATTTTAAATGCGTTTGTGTCCCATTTAAAAAACCTTTGCCCCAAATTCCACCCGATCCAATGGCGACCTGGCTTTGGATTATTTGATACCCGGCGCCACGCGGGTCTTTCTCCGGACTCATAAATGTTACGATGCGGTTTTTTTGATAGGGCTTAAGCTGGTCCCATAACATGGGTGTGGTAAGCCCGACGCCAAGATGGAAGAGCAAAACAGCAATCATTATTATTATTTTTTGTTTTGTAAAATATAAAATTGCCAGGATTATAACCATCCAGATTACCAGGGCAATTATATTAAATGAGGTAAGCACTGTAAATATGGGGGTGATAATCAGAAAAAGTGGAAACCACCTTAACCCTGCCCAAAATAATAAGGGGACTAAAATTGCTGCGAAAACAAGAGAGGTGCCAAGGTCCGGTTGGCGGACAATAAGGATAAAGGGGAGAATTATGATCGCAAAAACTATAAGAAAATCTTTTAGTTTGTTGATTTTAACATCACGCATGGATAAATATTTTGCCACGGCCATAATTGTTGCTAATTTTGCTATTTCCGATGGTTGTATTTTTAGAGACCCAATCGCCAACCAGCGCTCTGCACCAAATCCTTTTACCCCAATAAAATAAACAAGCACCAAAAGGATGATCGATATTCCGTAAAAAGGATAAGCGGCCCTTTGGATCAGCCTGAAAGGCACAAAGGCTGCAACGATCATCAAAGTAAATCCAATAATTGCAAATATGAGTTGTTTCTGAAAATAACTGCTTTGTGCACCAGTAAAACTTGTTGCACTATAAACAGCAATCAAGCCAATCGTAAGTAGAAGTGTTACTAGAAATGTCAAAGCGATATCAATTTTATTTTGCATATTAATTCTCATCAATTTCTGATGGCGGAGTATCAAAAATTTCTATGGGTGATATATTTAAAATATCAATGGGGGTAATTAATGTATCGGCCATCGGCTCTTCTTTTTTGGGT
Organism: Calditrichota bacterium; assembly: GCA_024277115.1. GTDB lineage: Bacteria > Calditrichota > Calditrichia > Calditrichales > J004 > JABFGF01. The sequence goes on along the minus strand of JAJRVW010000170.1, from coordinate 35,809 downwards.
ACATAGCGCGGGATAAGCCGGTTGAAAAAATATTTTTCTAAAAATTTACGGGCAATTGGCGCGGCAACTGCACCACCACCACCACCATTTTCTACAATCACAGCCATTGCAACTTCGGGCAGACTAAAGGGTGCAAAAGTCATAAACCAGGCATGAGAATCGCCATGAGGGTTTTGCGCAGATCCTGTTTTACCAGCCATCTCTATGCCAGGCACTTTGCCGCCCCAGCCTGTGCCGCCAGCAACAACCTGACGCATGGCTTCACGGACAACATCATAATTGGCATCTGATAGCCCTGTAACATATTGGGCATTTGTCGGGAAATAAGTTTTGGAATTACTGCTATAATTGGTCATATAATTTAATAAATGTGGTTTATAATAAACACCTTTGTTTGCGATTATCATGGCAAATTGGGCAAGTTGCAAAGGGGTTACAAGCAGTTCTCCCTGACCAATCGCCAGGTTGGCCAGGTTGCCTCTTGTCCAGCCATTTTCCCCGAACCTTTTATTAAAATAAGCCTTTGTGGGGACAAGGCCTTTGCTTTCGTTAGGGAGGTCAATACCCGTTGGTCTGCCAAAAGCAAAAAGTTGGCTATATTTTGACCAGATATCGATACCTATTTTTAACCCGAGCTGATAAAAATAAACGTTGCACGATCCTTTAATAGCCCCATACATATCAACGGTACCGTGACCGGCTGCATTCCAGCATTTTATTGTTCTCCGGCCTAGTTTAAAATAGCCGGGGCAAAAAACCTCCCACTCGGGCGTTACAATATTCTCTTCAAGCGCTGCAATTGCCGCTACAATTTTATAGGTTGAGCCCGGTGGATAAACACTTTGTATACTGCGGCTATAAAGCGGGTGGCTATCGTCAGAGAGCAGCTTGTTCCACACATCGGGATCTATTCTTCCCGCCAAGGCACGTGGGTCATAATCGGGTTTACTGACTAATGCCAAAACACCGCCATTTCGCGTATCCAGCGCAACTAGCGAACCACGATGGCCAACCATTAGCGATTCTGCAAACTGTTGCATGGAGTAATCTAAATAGAGGTGGAGGTCGTTACCATGTTGGGGCTTTACATTTCGGTCAATATTTAATATTCCCAATTCTCTGCCCGATGCATCGACCCGATTATAATCCACACCTTTTGAACCACGCAAATCTAAATCGTATTTTTTTTCCAGTGCTGTTTTCCCGACGATATCACCTTGTTCATAAATAGAATTTTTTTTTGCTTCTGTGGGAGAAACTTCGCCAAGCGATCCAAAAATATGTGGTGAATATATATTTTCCCTATAAAATCGTTTTGGCTCCAGAGAGGTTAATACGCCAGGAAATTGTAATCTGTTTTCTTCAAGGAAAATGATGGCCGGGTACTTTACATCGTGGGCAATTTTTATGGGACGAAAGCCATATTGTTTTTTTAACGTTCGTTGAACTCCCTCAAGGCTAAGGTTCAGGAGCGTCGCCAGTTTTTTTGTTGTCGAATCAGATATTACTTTTGGGATAACGGCTACATAAAAGGACGCGTTATTATCGACAAGTATCCGGTCTTTTGAGTCCTTTATCAATCCACGTACCGGTAAAGTGGTTACTTTTCGGACACTGTTTGCAAGTGATTTTTGTGTGTAAAACTCTGTATTGGCTACCTGAAGTCCGAAAAATCCATAAATGAGGATGCCGAAAAAAAGAAACATCACGCCTGTAAAAATTATCCTACGCTGTTCAGAACCTTGTTTGCTGATCTCTCTCATTGTACTTCGGTGAAATATTTTTGTGTGGAAAAGTAAGTTATGCCCATCATGATAGTGGTATAAATTGTATTTGGGAAAATACGGCTGTAAATCAGATAGGTGAAGCTGGTGTCTGTTTTAAATTGCAGGATAAAATAGAAGATGAGTTCGTGGAAGAAAATAAAAAGTATAAACCATAACAAATTTACGGAGCCCTCAAATTTTAAAGTGGTCATTTTACCCGAAGCATAACCGGCCATAACTTTTGGCAGGGCCGTAATTCCTATCGGCATTGCGGTTAACGAGTCTTGTAATATTCCGAGGACAAAACCGGCGGTGCTTCCTGCAACCGAGCCGAACCGTTTACCAATCAATAAAACAATTATTATTACCAAGTCGGGTTTCCAAATCCCGGCGATAGCAATATAAGGAACAATAAGGCCCTGGACTAGTACCGAACCAATCCCAAAAGTAATGGTAATAAATAGAAAATATTTAATTTCCTGGTTCATGCGTTTCCAACTGGTTATAGATGAATACTTCCTCAAGCCTGTTAAAGTTTACGGCAGGAGTAACATAGATTTTTTGGAACAAGGATTGCTCATCCAGTTCGACTTTATTTACACCCCCTATTTTTGCATTGGCTGGATAGATTTGGCTAAGCCCGGACGTAAAAATTACATCGCCCCTTAAAATTGGTATGGTGTTGGGGATATGGTCTAATAACAGGCCATTTGCACCATCCCATTTTATCATCCCAAGCTGGCGATTGCGTTGTACTTTTGCACTGATCCGTATATTCGGATCCAATAAAATTTGGCAGATTGCATAGCTGGTGGTCACTTTTACGATTTTACCTACAAGGCCGTTAGCCGTCATCACAGCCGAGTTTTTTACAACCTGTCCAATATCTTCGCGGGAGAGAAGAAGGCCGGTCACTATATCCTGTGGGCTATAGCCGATTACCTTGGCCGGGATTAAATCGTATTTTACTTCATATTTAAATTGAAGAAGTTTTCTTAACCGGATATTTTCCAGCAGGGCGTCCTGGAGCTGGTAATTCTCAAATGCAAGTCGTGTATTTTCTCGACGAAGCGCGCTGTTTTTTTTACTCAGCTTAAAATAAGAGCCGGCATCATCAACCTGCTCAAAGACCAGGCCAAACATATTCAGGCTGGAGGAGCGCATACCTTCAACAATTTCATTATCACTGGAAACAATAAAAACTAACGACAAGGCCATGTACAAGGTCAGCAAAAGTGATTGATGAAATTGCGAAAAGAAATTTATAATGGGTGTCACGCTATATACCAAGCCTTAAATATGAATGGAGTTTTAGCTCAAAAGAAAAGTAAAATTATAAAATTGCTCCCCGGGCCACGATCCGCTTATATTTCTAAAAGAAAGTTTTAACTTAATTTGCCAATCGTAAAGTCCGGTTAACTATTAAAAAGTCCTGCGATTTTTTACCAGTACTTTATGAAATTTTTCCGGGTCGTCTAAAACCATGCCACAGCCCCGTGCCACACAGCTTAAGGGATCCTCCGCGACCATGATGGCCATTTGGGTCTCTTCGCGTAACCGTACATCCAAATTACGCAGCAGTGCGCCACCGCCTGTTAAAATGATACCGCGGTCTAAAATATCCGATGCAAGTTCCGGTGGTGTGCGTTCCAGGGAAAGGCGAATGGCTTCAACAATCATCATGATCGGGTCTTCCAGCGCTTTACGGATTTCCTTGGAATTGACTAAAATTGTTTTGGGGATACCGTCAACCAGGTCGCGCCCTTTTACTTCTTTGTCCAGTTCTTCTTCCAGTTTATAAGCAGAGCCGATGGTGCATTTAATATCTTCGGCGGTTTTTTCACCGATGAGTAAATTGTGCGTCCGTTTAAAATGCTGGATAATGGCCTGGTTCATTTCATCACCACCAACGCGGATTGAGTTGTGATGGACGATCCCACTTAAAGAAATTACCGCGATTTCGGAGGTGCCGCCGCCAATATCACAAATCATGTTACCGATGGGTTCGCTGATTTCCAGGCCAACGCCAATTGCCGCGGCCATTGCTTCCGAAATCAGGTCGGCTTCACGTGCACCGGCCCTTTCGGCAGAGTCACGCACGGCGCGTTTTTCAACTTCGGTAATCCCCGAAGGGACGCAAATTACAATACGGCCGATCATCATACGGTTGATATTGGCCTTTTTTATGAATTCACGGATCATAATTTCCGTTGCCTCAAAATCGGCAATCACCCCATCTTTTAATGGACGGATGGTCATGATGTCGTTGTGTGTCCGGCCAAGCATTTGCCGCGCTTCGTTGCCCACGGCCACCACTTTATCGGTATTTTCTTCCAGGGCAATAATGGACGGTTCGTTTACAATAATCCCTTTATTTTTTACATAAAGCAGTGTGTTTGCCGTTCCTAAATCGATGCCAATATCTGATGATAAAAAATTTAAAAATGATAATCCCATTCAAGTCTCCCAACTCAATCTGATTCAATATTAATGTTTAAAATGCCGGATGCCTGTAAAAACCATGGCGATCCCGGCTTTATTCGCTGCTTCGATTACCTCTTCATCACGGATGGAGCCACCGGGCTGGATAATTGCTTTGGCGCCTGCACCGGCCAATGCTTCGATGCTATCCTTAAAAGGAAAAAACGCATCCGAGCCGACAACCGAGCCATCCAATAAAAGCCCTGCTTTTTTTGCTTTTGCAATGGCTACTTCGGTAGAATCCACCCGGGACATTTGCCCAGCGCCGATACCCAATGTTTGCTTGTGGTTTGCAAAAACTATGGCGTTGGATTTAACATGGCGGATTGCTTTCCAAACAAAATCCAGTGCCTGCCATTCTTATTCGTTTGGGGCCCGCTTAGTCACCACTTTTGCTTCACGTACATTAACGTTGATTGTATCGGCCGTTTGTGTTAAAAATCCACCACTTAGCTGTTTTATGTCCAATAATGGTTTTTGGAACTTTTTTGGATCAAATGTCAGGACCCTAAGGTTTTTCTTTTTAGACAGTTTTTCCAATGCTTCTGCACTAAAACCGGGCGCGATAATGCATTCGGTAAAAAAGGGCGCCATATCTTCCGCAAGTTGTAAACCAACTTCCTGGTTAAGGGCTATAATGCCGCCAAAGGCCGATTGTTCATCTGTAGACCGTGCGCGTTTATGGGCGATAATCAAATCCGGGCCAACGCCAATGCCACAAGGGTTGTTGTGTTTTATGATTGTACACGAAGGTTGCTTAAACTCGCTGTTAATATTTAAGGCCGCCTGCAAATCCAACAAATTATTAAAGCTTAAAGCTTTTCCATGAAGCTGTTTCATCCAGCCCAATGGCAATTTTTTACCGCTTTGGTATAATCCGGCTTTTTGATGCGGGTTTTCCCCATAACGCAATTCTTCCATCAGGTGCCCGCTTATAATTTTCTGTTCGGAGATTGCTTCTTCATCGGATAGATATGCCGCGATCGAAGCATCGTATGCAGCCATGGTTTGGAAAACTTTTTTGGCACAATTCTTCCGGAAATCATCGGTAAGTGCACCGCTGGTCGATTCATATTCCTTCACGAAAACAGCGTATTGCGCCGGGCTGGTTAATACGGTTACAAATTGATGGTTTTTTGCGGCGGCGCGGATCAAAGTCGGGCCGCCAATATCAATTTGTTCGATGGCCTCATTGAATGTTACGCCTTCTTCTGCAATGGTGTCCTGAAAAGGGTAGAGGTTTACGACCACCAAATCAATTTGCGCCAGGTTAAGATCAGCCAATTGCGCGAGATGTTCATCGTCCCTGCGTGCTAAAATCCCTGCGTGTATTTTGGGGTGAAGTGTTTTAACACGGCCATCAAGTATTTCCGGGAAACCGGTTATTTCGCTTACTTTTTTGACAGGGATATTTTTTTCCTGAAGCAGCTTAAACGTGCCGCCCGAAGAAATAATCTCAAAATTGTTTTTTACAAGAAACTGGGCAAGTGTATCAATATTTGTTTTGTCGTACACGCTTAGGATTGCGCGTTTAGTTGCCATGACTTTTTGCCTTATTAAAAAATGACCCGGTTATTTTTAACTGTGATTTTTTCTTTGAGCAATAAATTTAATGCTTTTGGAAAAATCGTGTGTTCAATCTTTAAAACTTTTGAGGCAATGGCCTCGGGTGAATCTGAGTGGCTCAGCTGTATGCCTTCCTGGAGGATGATCGGCCCGCGGTCAAATTCTGCATCAACCAGGTGCACGGTAGCGCCGCTGACGAGCATGCCACTTTCCCACACAGCTTTATGTACGTGCTGGCCATACATCCCTTTTCCACCAAAAAAAGGGAGAAGCGCAGGATGAATATTTATTATTTTATTCCGGTATTTTTCTATGATGGACTGGTGAATTAACCTCAGCCATCCGGCCAGTGCAATAAAACTAATTTTGTGTTTTTCAAGGCAAGTTAAAAGTGCAAGGTTATAGCTATCGGGATTTGAAAAATCTTTGTGGTCAATAATTTCATGGGCCACATTAAATTTTTGTGCCGTTTCAATGGCGCCAATGCCGGCTTTGTTTGCAACCAATAAGCTGATTTCCCCGGATAAACAGCCTTCTTTTTGGGCGATACAAAATTGTTCAAAATTTGAGCCCCGACCGGATGCAAAAACAGCAACTTTTTTCATTTAATTTGTCTTGTTTGGAAAGCGCGAAATATAGCGAATTTGGGCAAAACAATCAATCAAGATTACGGTCTTGCCAAATAAAAATTTAATGGGGGTAAAAATTAAATACGATTTAGCCCATAAATGGATTTTTAAAACTTAAAAGCCCTTTTGAAGTATCAAGATTTGTCTCTTTCCCAACCGGCATGGAAATTTTTTTCATGCCATGTCCATAGGGAAAATTATAAAGGACCGGGAAAGTTACAGCATCAAAATATTGGTGCAGGATTTCTTCGACGGTGAAGGATTTTTCTCCATCATCTGTACAATCTAAAAATTGTCCGATAATCAGGCCGTTGATGTTTTTAAAAATTTCTGCTTGTTTTAGATGTGCCAGGTAGCGGTCAATTTTGTAAGGCTCCTCACCCACATCTTCAATGAATAGAATCGAGCCATTATAATCCGGAGAGTAGGGCGTGCCTAGTTGATGCGAAACCATGTAAAGACAGCCGCCAAGTAAAGTGCCTTCACAAGTCCCCGGGTTCCAGATTTTGATGTCAAGTTTGGCGAGGTCAATTTCATAAAAAGTATGGGGATTATGTATCTGTTTCCAAAAATGTTCTTCGGTAAAATCCAAGATTCCACTGGCCATTTCTACCGCCACCATCGGCCCGGAAATGGAGGGTATTTTACATTTTGCCCAAATAGCCAATTGTAAGGTAGTGATGTCGGAATAGCCCACAAGGGCCTTGGGGTTTTGCGCTATGGTTTTATAATCGAGCATATCCAAAATACGCAAACCGCCCCAACCGCCGCGGGCGCAGATAATTGCATCGATTTGTGGATCGGAAAAAGAGTCGTTTAGTTCGCTTGCACGTTGTTCATCTGTCGATGAAAGATAGCCATAATTTCCCTGCAGCAATTTCCCTCGTTTTACTTTATAGCCGCGGCTTTCAAGATAGGTGATGCCAAGTTCAACTTTTTCCGGGTTGGGTGGAAAAGCGGGTGCAATAACTGCGATTGTTGAATTTTTGGATAGTTTTTTTAGCATATATTTCACCTTTGTCATTCTGCGTTTCTTTTGTCACCTGTCATTCTCAGTTGCATTTGCGAAGAGTCCCATCTTAATAATCCGCAATTTTTTAGCTTGAAATTCTGGTTGTGTTTTGCGAAACACAGTTTTGTGGCAAGTCCGTTCCCAATCTCGAGATTGGGAACGAGACATTGGTTTATCACCTGTCATTCTGTGTTGTATTTACGAGGAATCCAGTCTTAGCAATCCACGATCGTCTAACCTTGTATTCCGTCTATTTTTGCTAAAAGGACTTTATTTATCCCGTTGATTTTTTCAAGGTTGTTAAGTGTGTCGCTGCTAATATTTCCACGCACATTAAAAACATTGAGCGCCATTTTTTCGTCACCGTCCCGCCCGGAGCTCATCTGGCTGATATTTACATTTACCTCGCCAAGCAAGGTACCTACTTTGCCAATAATCCCGGGGACATTATTATTTTCAATAATTAAAAGCTGGTCCGAAAGTTCTGCGGATAATTTAAAATCGCCATATTCGATTAAATGGAAAATATTAAGCCCCACAAAACTCCCCGCCAAATGGATCGTCCCATTCTCCGTGATAAAATCGCAGGCAATGGCATTGCGGTGTACGGTAAGCGGAGTGTCTTTTTTGGCAATCTCCAAACTAACGCCACCTTCACGGGCAATCGTCATGGCATTGACAGGGTTGATATTGGCCACATCATTGTCTGATTTTAACGCGCCTACAAGCAGGTAGGAGGTAATCGGCTCAACAGGGACATCGAGCACATTGCCATAATAACGAACAGAAATTTCTTTTAAACGGCCTGGCTTAATCTGGTTAAAAACGGTCCCCATTTTTTCGGCCAATTTAAAGAACGGGGCAATAAACTCTTGGATTTCTTCATCCACGGAAACAAAATTTACGGCATTACGCGCCACATTTTTCTGCGCATATTCTATAATTTGTTCCAGGATTTGATCGGCTACTTTTGTTTGGGCCTCTTCCGTTGATGCACCCAAATGCGGGGTTGCCAGCACTTTGGGATGCTGGGCCAGTTTAAAATCTGCGGGTGGTTCGCTGCTAAAAACATCGATACAGGCCAAGCCGACCTTGCCATTATCTAAAGCTTCCATTATTGCCGGTTCGTTTATAATCCCGCCACGGGCACAGTTCACAAACATCACGCCGTCTTTACAAAGTTTAAGGTTTTCGGCATTGATCATGTCGATGGTTTCGGGCATTTTGGGCGCATGGATTGTGACGATATCCGATTGTTCCAGCAACTCGTTCAGGTCAACCAGTTTTACTCCAAGCCGGGCGGCTGTTTCACTGGTGATAATCGGGTCATAACCCAGGATTTTCGCATCAAAAGAAGCGAGGCGTTTGGCGACCTCCTGGCCAATTTTACCCAGGCCAACAATCCCGATTGTCTTTTGATAAATTTCGTTACCGATGTACGTTTTGCGGTCCCACTTGCCTTGCAGCATCGAGGCGTTTGCCGGGGCGATGTTGCGCAGGCCTGCCAGCATCATGGCGATGGTGTGTTCAGTTGCGGCCATGGTGTTGCCGCCGGGTGTGTTCATTACAATTATGCCGCGTTTTGTAGCTTCTTCCGTGTCCACATTATCCACACCGGCGCCGGCGCGGCCAATCACTTTTAAATTTGTGGCGGCAGTTAAAATATCGGCCTTAACTTTTGTTCGGCTACGGATGACCAGCGCGTCATAATCTGCAATTTCATTTTTTAAATCGTCCATCGAAATACCAATTTTATTGACAACTTCGATGCCTTCGGTTTGGTTATATTTTTCTAAAATATCTGTTGGGAGCGAGTCGGAAACCATGATTTTGAACATTTTCTTAACTCCTGAAATTTTGAAGTGGGCTGTTGTGAGTATTGTCCTTTAAGTTACACAAATCCGTAAAAAAACTAAAGATAAATAAATGCATTTTTGAAGTTAAATACATATTGTCTTAAATATGGTTTTCCAATTTACATTTTGGATAAATTCTTTTTATATTCGGGCTACAATTTTAATGAGGTGGAAATGGATTTTGTTTATGTAAATGTGGACAGCGCCAATCTTTATAAAGAGGCAAGTTACCGCAGCGCGATCGTTTCGCAGGCGGTTTTGTGGGAAAAAATTGAATTGCTTGAAAAAGGAAAACAATTTAGCCGGATAGTATGCGAGGACAGTTATCCGGGTTGGATAAGCAATCATCAGGTTTGCGCGGTTTCCGATGTGCCAGATGAGCCCAAAATGGTTTCTGAAAATTTGGTGCAGATTTATAAATCCCCAAATTTATCCGCACAAGTGATTAGAGAAGCGGGCGCTGGAAGTTATTTACCTGTAAGTAAAATTGATGGTGACTGGGGCGGCACAACTTTGCCCGATGGGAAAAGCGGTTGGTTTTTACGTGGTGCGTTTTCAGAACTTACGGGAGGGCAGCGCGAAAATCTTGTGAAATTAACCCGGCGTTTTTTAGGTGTGCCGTATTATTGGGGCGGCAAATCGGCAAAAGGATTGGATTGTTCCGGCTTTGCCCAGCTTGTACATAAACTGGTGGGTATCTCAATCCGGCGCGATTCGCCCATGCAGTTCGAGGATGCCAAATTTGTTTCAGAAAATCCCCTGGATGGCCAGCCGGGCGACCTGCTGTTCTTTGCCGAAGAGGGAAATAGAATTACCCATGTCGGGGTTAAACTGGAAAATGATCAAATTATCCATGCCCGGGGCATGATTCGGGTTAATAGTTTGCACCCTGATGGCAAGGATTTTGATAAATCATTAATAGATGATTTTGTTGTGGTGAAGACTTTCTTTTAGCTTTGGATTGTTTGGTGTTATTTTGGCCTTATTAATAGAAGCATAGCTTCCCGGCAAGTGCGTTCACAAACAGAGTTTGTGAACGCGTTCAAATGCCATTTCGGGGTTAAAACCGGGAATTAACCGGACCGTCATTCCACTTTATTAAGATTTAGGATTGTTCCAGAATCGAAACTTTGTTTTGGTTTGTTTGTTGATTTTTTACTGCCACATCTACGGGATTAAAGCTTCCGGGCAAGTGTGTTCACAAACAGAGTTTATGAGCGCGTTTAGGATGTGAATTATATTTAAAATGTAAGGCTTGATTATCGATTTGATGTGTTTGTAGGTCGTCCTTTTTAATGAGCAATTTGTAATTTGGGTTTTGTCGTTTGTGATTTCCGGGGGACCGGGAGAGGTGTTTAAGATGCTTACAAAAAGTGTACTTGTTTTAAACCAAAACTATATTCCTATTTCTATCTGCTCGGCTAAAAAAGCTGTAATCCTTATTCTATTGGAAAAAGCACAAATGGTTGAGCGTTATAAAAATGACATCCATTCCATAAAAATAAAAATCCCTTATCCAAGTGTAATTCGCCTGAACCGTTATGTGCGTAAACCCTTCCAGAAGGTGGCCTTAAGCCGTAAAAATATTTTTAAACGTGATAAAAACCATTGCCAGTATTGTGGCAAAAACCACCAGGCTATGACCATTGACCACCTCATCCCGAAAAGCCTGGGCGGCAAGGACACTTGGGAAAACCTGGTGTGTGCCTGTATCCGCTGCAATAGTAAAAAAGGGGACCGCTCACCGGAACAGGCCGGGATGAAACTGTTAAGAAAACCAAAGAAACCATCCCATCTTTTTTATTTGCAACATTTGGCGGGCAAGGCGCATAAGACCTGGAACGACTATTTGTTTATGAGTTGAAATGGATTGTGCTTTGGATTGATTTACTGATCGGTTTTAAACTTATTGGCCACATAATCTAATTTTTGTTTTATATTTTTATTGTACAGTTTATTTGCGATTGTTTTTTCTTTAAGCCGCCACTCGGTAGAAATTTTTTCTAAATCCTGCACCATCTGAAATTTGTATTTATACTCTTTACCCGCTATCTGTACTAATGCCGCAAAACGTTTTTTGCCCAGCCAATCCTTGTCTATTTTAGAATCCAGGATATATTTATCAATTTTAAAATGTTGAATATTGGCTGTGTTGATGATTAGTTCAACCTGGTCATCATCCAGGCTTGTATTATTTATAAGCGCTGATTGAAACGCCACGGGGTTGTCAAACTTTTTATTTCTAAATTTTTCCAAATCTTGTATAGGTACAGCATGATCATCCAAATAACGAATGACCGGATCATTTATTTTATAAACCATATTTAGGTGGACTTGCTGGTTAAACACGTTTTGTAAAAAAAACAAAGCAACAAAACTTATAATACCTGCAATTATGGGCGTTGTTACCCAGCCCGTTGCAATCTCGCCCAGTACGCTGTAATTGATGCCCCTGCCGCCTTTCACCAGGCCAATCCCAATAACCGCGCCAACCACTGCCTGAGAGCTGGATACAGGCACCAACGGGATGGAGGGCAATCCATTGCTTATAAGCCAGTGTTCCAATCCTTCTGATGAAAATAAGAAAAGGACAATGGCTTCGGCCAAGACAACCACAAAAGCTGCAATTGGGGAAATACGCATTAAGCTGCTGCCTACTGTATCCATCACTTTTTTGGAATATGTGATAACCCCTACCGCGATGGCCAGGCTGCCGATAAAAAATAGGATTTGTGCACTGGAGAGGGAAAACCAGCCAAAATTAATGCCATCGAACGGTGCGACCGGCACAAAAACACCCATCACGTTGGCGATATTGTTGGCACCCAGGCTGTAAGCACCAAAAGCCCCGACAAGAAGCAGGCCTGTACGCGTATGTGTGTCCATCCGTAGCATATGGATTTGTATGCGGTTTATATAGGCACGGAAGATGCTGAAAATAGATGCCGCGATAGCTGCGGATAAAACCGGGCAGAGCACCCAGGTCAGTAAAATTTTTGTAAGGGAATTATAATCTGTCAAGGAGTTGGAGAACAAATTCCAGCCAATAATGGCGCCAACAATGGCCTGCGAGGTTGAGACCGGCAGTTGCAGTTTGGTCATCCAAAATACGGTAAATCCGGCTGCAAAGGCCACCATAAAAGACCCGGCGATGGCGTTGACTGCACCTAGTTTACCCAAGGTATGTGCCGCGCCGCTTCCACCAATTACCGCGCCCAGCACGATAAATACAGAGGCAATTATTGCTGCCGTTTTAAAACGGATCATTTTACTGCCAACAGCCGTACCAAACACATTTGCGGCATCATTTGCACCAAGCGACCAACCAAGGAACAGCCCGCTGGAGAGAAAAACCATTAACATAAGGCGCGCTCCTACAAGCTACGTTTTATAGTATAAATACCAAGGCGCTGGGCTACATCTTCTGCACGGTCGGCAATACCATCGATGTGTGTCGCAAAATAACGCAGGTGCATTTTATGGCTTAAGTGGATATCGAGGCCAAATATTTTTCGTTTAAGCTTATCCGCCAGTTTGTCGGCCTCTTTTTCGTAAAAATAGACTTTGTGCAGATGGTCCTTCACAGCCTTTACGTCTTTAAAAAAAGCACGGGAGGCTTTGGTCATACTTTCGCAGGATTCAACAATCGTCTCAGCCAGTTCGTAGTACATTTCACTTAAGCTCGTAGGTATGTCCGGCGTTTCTACATCAAATTGGGAAAGGGTTTCTTTGGCTTTGTCAATCACATCGTCCAGGGTTTCAAGCAGCCCCAAAACATCGCCGCGGTGTTCCGGGATAAGTGAGTGGGTATAGAGTTCGTTTTCTATTTTGTGGCGCAGGTTATCAGCCTTAAACTCCAATTCATCAATTGTTTTGATCTGTTCTAAGAAGGGCTCTTTTTTATCGGCAAGATAGTATTTTACACCTTGTTTAAAAACAATCACTCCTTCGCTGATGGCATCTAAAAATTCATCAATTTCATATTCAAGTTGTTTACTTGCTTTAAAAAGAATAGCCATTTTTTCTCCAGATTATTTTCAGGGCGGTTTCCCGGTTACCAATTTTTAAAAGAGTTTCGGCTTAACATGGCATTATAATATTTTTCGTCTCCGGTAACTTCTTCGCCAAGCCAATCGGGTTTTTCAAAATGTTCATCTTCGGAAGAAAGTTCAATTTCTGCAATTGTTAATCCATCATTATCGCCATAAAACTCATCCACTTCAAAAACATGCTTTCCGGCTTTAACCAGGTGCCGGGTTTTATCGATTTTGCCCGGTTCGCACATATTCAGTAATTTTTCTGCATCCTCTTTTTTTATCTCAATTTCCCACTCAAAGCGACTGGTCCCGCTTTCGTTGCTTGCCCCTTTTACAGTTAAAAAGGCTTTTTCGCCTTTTAGGCGGATGCGCACGGAGCGCTCCGGGTGCGACGATAAATAACCTTGTATTATGCGTATCGATTTATTTACAAAAGGTTTATAGTCGCCCTTTACTAAAAATTTTCTTTCAATTTCCTGTAGCATATTTTTTAGCCTTATTTATTTAGTGTGATGAAGAAAAAGTTAAAATAAAAAACAATCGGCCAAAATATTAAATTTTATTTTTACACTCTTATTTATAATTGTCCCGCTTTGCTCAATTTTGTACATTCCCGCTTCACAATTTTAAATATTTTTAATGACTTTCCGGAATATAGGCCCGGAAGGTTTTGCAGTGTAAAGAAAGGAAATTCATGTCCAGGGAAGTTGTACTGACAGGTATCACCACAACAGGCACGCCACATCTTGGCAATTATGTGGGCGCTATCCGTCCGGCTATCGAAGCCAGCCACAATGAATACGTACTCTCATATTATTTTTTGGCCGATTATCATGCCTTAATTAAAAACCAAAACCCCAAACTTTTACAACAGTCCACTTTCGAGATTGCCGCAACATGGCTGGCCTGCGGGCTTGATCCTGACAAAGTGGTTTTTTACCGCCAGTCGGACATCCCCGAAATTATGGAGCTGACCTGGATGCTGACCTGCATGTCATCCAAAGGGTTGATGAACCGCTCGCACGCGTATAAAGCGATGATCCAGGCCAATGAAGAAAGAGGCAAAAAGGACTTGGAAGAAGGCGTAACTATGGGTTTGTTTTGCTACCCGATTTTGATGGCCGCCGATATTTTGATGTTTAAGGCCAATAAAGTCCCAGTTGGCAAAGATCAAATCCAGCATATTGAAATGGCGCGTGACATTGCCCAAAAATTTAACCACCATTATTGCGAACTGCTTATTTTACCGGAATCGGTGACTGATAAAAAAGCCTCGGTGCTTACTGGATTGGATGGCCGTAAAATGAGCAAGAGTTATAATAATACGATTCCTTTATTCCTGCCGGAGAAAAAGCTGCGCAAACATATTATGAAAATCGTGACAAATTCCCTGGAACCAGGCCAGCCGAAAGATGCCGATACCTCCACCGTTTTTCAGGTTTATCAGGCCTTTGCCTCGGAAGATGAAACACAGGAAATGCGCAAAAAGTTTGAAGAGGGCATTGCCTGGGGCGTGGCCAAGCAGGAGTTATTTGAACTTGTGAACGGGCAGTTAAAAGATTTTCGTGAAGAGTATAACCGCTTAATGGACGACCCGGCTTATGTTGAAAAAGTTTTAATGCAGGGGGCAGAAAAAGCCCGCGCGGTAAGCGTGCCCTATATTAAACAATTGCGTGACGCGATCGGGTTTAAAAAAATTGAAAGATTGTCAGAATGAAAGAGTGGAAGATTAAGAAGCGGAATAATCTTACCTTTAGAAAAATATTGAATTCATTTTAATTAAATAATCTTGTTTTTCCTAGTGAAGTGTTAGAGAGTGAAGAGTCCCATGTCTTTTGCGTTTTAAAGTTTTTCAATCTTAAAATCATCAATCTTACAATAGTTAATCCTATGATTTATCGTGTAAAATTAGACATCTTTGAAGGGCCGTTTGACCTGCTTCTGTTTTTGATCCGTAAAAACGAAGTGGATATTTACGACATCCCCATTTTTAAAATCACCAAACAATTTTTGGATTATCTGGAGGTAATGCAAATTTTGGATTTGGATGTTGCCGGTGATTTTATTGAGATGTGCGCCATTTTGATGAGCATAAAAGCACGGTATCTATTGCCACGCCCCGAAGGTGAAGATGAAGACGAAATGGACGACCCGCGCATGGAGCTGGTGGAGCGCCTGATCGAATATAAAAAGTTTAAAGAGGCCTCCATAGAGCTGGAAGAGCTGGAGGAAAAACGCAGCCGTCTATTTGGACGGGAATATTTTAATTTTATTCCTAAAACCGAAGATATTTCCAATGAAGAGTATTTGGACGATGCCACTTTGTTTGATCTTGTAATGGCCTTCCGCACTGTGTTGGACAACATGCCCAAAGTGCACCAGCATGAAGTACAGATGATCAAGGTGACAATCGAAGAACAGGCTGACCTGATCATGTTGCGTTTGCAATCCAACCCGATGATTTTGTTCCAGGATTTGATGAAAGAGATAAAAGAGAAAATAGTCATTATTGTGACTTTTGTAGCTTTACTGGACTTGATAAAGAGCGGGAGAGTTGAGGTAAGCCAATCGCATGTGTATGATGAAATCCGAATAAAACCAAAGGTAATTCCAGAAACCCCCGTTATATAAAGGTGAACAGATGGCCCGGTTTCCAACGATTTCTGAGAACCACAAAAAATTTATTGAAGCGCAAAAAATATTTTTTGTCGCCACCGCTGCTCCCGATGGCAGGATAAATTTATCGCCAAAAGGGATGGACTCTTTCCATGTTTTGGATGAAAGTAAAATAATCTGGCTTAATGTAACCGGAAGCGGTAATGAAACATCTGCCCATGTTCAGGAATCGCCGAGGATGACCATCATGTTTTGCGCCTTCGAGGGCAAACCGATGATATTAAGGCTCTTTGGAAAGGCCAGCGTTTTCCATCAATACGATCGTGAATGGGAAAAATTATATGCCCACTTTGAGCCCAACGCGGGCAGCCGGCAAATTTTCGAGCTAAATGTTGACTTGTTGCAAAGTTCATGTGGCACAGGCGTCCCCTTATTTGATTATGTCGCGGAGCGTGATATTTTAGATAAATGGGGCGATAAAAAAGGGCCGCAAGGGATTAAAAAATATTGGGAAACAAAAAACCAATTCAGCCTGGATGGCAAACCAACACATGTTTTGGCGGCCCCAAAAAAGTTATAAAATAAAAAGAGATTCAGACAAGGTTCAAAATGGTAATTGATAATATCCAAATAATTGAAGCATTGCTTTTTGCTTCTGATTCACCTGTTCCGGCAAAAAAACTGCGTGAGATCATCCCGGAAATTGAAAATGTAAAAGAGATTAAAAAAATAATCGCCGAGATTGATGAGAAATACCAAAAGCAAAACTCACCTTTAAAGATTGTTGAATTGGCCGGCGGCTTCCAAATTGTTACCCGCGAAGAATTTGCCACCTGGATCAGTCAGCTTTTCCGTGCAAGGTCACGCGCAAAGCTTACCCGTAAAGGGCTGGAAACACTTTCGATTATTGCCTACAAACAGCCCATCACAAAAGTAGAAGTGGAAAAAATCCGTGGCGTGAACAGCGATGGTGTTGTACGTACATTAATCGAGCGCAATTTGATTACCATCCGCGGGCGGGAAAAAGCGCCGGGCAATCCTTTGCTTTATGGGACAACAAATTACTTTCTGGAATATTTTGGCTTAAAAAGTATAACCGATCTGCCAAAACTAAAAGAAATGGACGAGTTGTTAAAAGGCGATTCCAAATTTTTAGAAAGCCTGGACCAGGTGGCGTTGGATCAACTTCACCCCGAGGCTTTGGGGATGAATTCCATGGAAAGCAGTGAAGGGCAATCCAACGAGCTTTTGGATGAAATTGCCCGTGTGGAAAATGAGGCCAATGTGAATGAGACAGAAGAACCCAGTACCGAACCTGAAAATATCGATGACGCGATTATAGAAATGGACAGCGACGAAAGCTTGGAACAGCAGGAAAATGAGGAAGCAAATAAGAATGAAGAAGAAAACGATGAAGACAGCAAGCCTGAAGATGGAGAACCTTTAGAATGATGCGTATTAACCGTTTTATGGCCCAGGCGGGTGTGGCAGCGCGCCGTAAATGTGATGAATTAATTTCTGCCGGAAAAGTAAAAGTTAATGGCGAGGTGATCGATAAGCTCGGTTTGATGATCGATGAAGAGCGCGACCATGTGGAAGTAAACGGCAAATCGCTTAACCGAGTTTTGGAGTTCACCTATATTTTACTTAATAAGCCTGTAGAAACTATTACAAGTGTGGAAGACCAACATAAACGCAAAACTGTTGTGGAGCTGATCGAGACATCACAGCGTATCTTCCCTGTGGGGCGGTTGGATTATAACACGACCGGGGTTTTACTTTTAACTGACGATGGTGATTTGACCAACCGATTAATCCATCCCCGTTTTAAAGCGCCAAAAGTTTATCATGTTTTACTTGACCGGCGGATAAAACCCATCGATCTGCACCGTTTTAAAAACGGCATCGAACTGGAAGGCAAAAAAACACTGCCTTGCAAAATTAGGGAGCTGCGCGTTGTGGACAATTGCAGTTTTATGGAGATCGAACTACGCGAAGGCCGCAAAAGGCAAATCCGCATGATGTTTGAAGAATTGGGCTATGACGTTGAAAACCTTGATCGCGTTTCCTTTGCAGGGCTTTCTTATTCAGGGCTAAAACGTGGCCAATGGCGCTATTTAACCCACGAAGAGGTTGAAGGGCTAAAGAAACTTTAAAAATATGACCTTTCCCAAAAAACTAACCATCGCCATCGATGGCCCGGCGGCCTCCGGTAAAAGTACCACGGCCCGGTTGCTTGCCAAAAAACTTGGCTATGTTTATATCGATACGGGCGCTATGTACCGTGCAATTACCCTGGCCGTCCTGCAAAGCGGCGCCGATCCGTCCCACAAAGAAGAATCCGAAAAAATTGCCGCAAAAAGTTTAATCGAATTAAAAATTATAAATGGCACGCAGCAAACCTTTTTAGATGGCATTGATGTAAGTTCACAAATCCGTTCGCCCCAAATTGATAAGGCCGTGAGTGAGATCGCGACCAATGCAGCCATCCGTAAGCTTATGGTACGGCAGCAGCAACGCCTGGCCGAAAACGGCGGGATCGTAATGGATGGCCGGGACATTGGCACCGTTGTTTTGCCCACTGCCGATTTAAAAATCTTTATGAATGCGTCCATCGAAGCACGCGCCCTGCGTAGATTAAAAGATCAAAGTGGACAAGGCCTTTCCCTCGAAGAAATAAAAAAAGATATTGAACGCCGTGACCATATTGACTCCACCCGTAAAGATGGCCCGCTAAAAAAAGCAGCCGATGCCCGGGAATTGGACAACTCTTCCCTTTCCATTGATGAGCAGGTTGAGATAATCTTTAAATGGGCTAAAGAAGTGGCCCAAATTTAAGTAGTGTCTGTCTCTAAAGTAAACAGAATAGAAAAAGGTGCTCAGACTTTTTAGATGTCATCCCCGATCCTCGGGATTTACAACCTGAGTGAAACCCCTGTTTTTCGGGGTGAAGAGAAGGGCCCCACTTTTTACAAGGGGATTCTCCCACCCCCCGCCTCAACCTGGCGGGGGGGCAGGCATCAAAAAGCGATTCAGAACGACAGCAAACCACGACTTTATGGACAGACACTAATTAGTCCCTTAATAAAATGGATTTTATACCACTTACTCATTCTCCATTGCATCAGGCAGATAAAAATCCTATTATAGTCATCAGTCTTCCTGCAGAAATAATTAAAAATTTGTTATCGATTTGACATCGGATCAGAACTAAGAGTTTTTATTTTATATCCGATTAAGTCTTTGCAACCCTGAATACTAAAACCCGGATCACAACATGAAGGTTTTTACGTTTTTCATTTCTTTCCTGTTTGTTGCACAGTTGTGGGCAACTGATTTTGTTGTTAAAGGCAAAGTGCGCCATATTAACACCAACGAAGAAATCAGTGATGTAAACATTTATATTAAAGACCTTCCCTTTGGCACTACCACCGATCAACATGGCCGCTTTGAATTAAAACTTGAAAATATCGACCTTAACCACATCGTCGTTTTTGATCATGTTGCTTACGACACCCTGCAAATTCCCCTAAAAAAAGCGCTTACCATTTCAGATTTTCACCTCGATCCCAATTTGTTGCAAATAAATAAGATCATTGTCGAGGCAAAAAAAGCCCGGTCCGAGCTGGCCAAAGATTTGCCCCAATCGCTCACCATTATATCCGCACGCGAGTTTGAAGGAAAAGGCTATATTGATGTTGGCGATCTGCTGCGTGTAGACCAGACAATTACAATCGAAGAAGATTTATCCGGGAAAAAAACTATTTCCATGCGTGGCGGCAATGCCGAGGATGTGGTCGTTTTTTACAACGGTGTAAAAATGAACAGTAATTATGATAATGTTTTTGACCTTTCCCTCATCAATATTGAGGATGTTGAACAGGTTGAAATAATAAAAGGGAGTAACACGGCTTTGTTTGGCGGGGATGCATTTTCCGGCATCATAAATATCATCCCAAAATTTAAGCAAAATTATACCGCCCGCTTTATTCAAAAATTTGGCTCGTATAATTCAGGTGATTGGAACCTGCAGCTAAACCACAAATTATTTGATAAGATATATTTTTCCTACAACCAAAAGCGGGCGGGCAGTAAACGGCCTTATGATGATGAAAACGGCTATTTGGAAAATTCTACAATCCATAATTCTGCAAACCTGGTTTATGACCTCGCAGAAGATGAATCCGGTTTGTCAAAAAAAAGTATCAGTATGATGTATATGCGGTCGGAGCTGGATCATTTTAACAGTCAAATTTCTTCCGAAATCGAGGACCTCAATCAACTTGGGTCTGTGCGTTATAATGGTAATATTGGCCCTGTTGATAATTTAAAACTGGTTGCTTCGTATCAAACGCTTAATAACCGGCAAGTGTATTTATTTAATTTTACAAATTTTGAGCGTAGTTTTTTTAATGATAATATTTATCTCAATTTTGAAAAAAGTTTCCTGTTTGAAAAATTCTCATTTTTGATGGCTTATCAGTATGAAGACGGCACACTCAATTTTAATATTGACAGTGATTTGCGTACCAATATTAAATCGGCCGTGTTTACCCGTAAAAAACAAGGTGGTGTGGGGATTCTGAAAATGAACACACCCACAGGTTCAGAGGTTTTAAAAACAGCGGACATTAGTTTCAGTTACCGGTTCGATCATATCTTAAATCAGCAGAAAGATATTATCCGTTGGGACTCAAATCTTGAACAGGAATTTTTACCTGGCATTTTTGATGAAAATACCTGGCAGGCGGGTGTAATAAAATTTTCTACCCAGCTTAAGGGCGGCTCCAAAGATTTATCGTACAGCCTTTTTTTAAGCGCTGGTAATAATGTTAAATTTCCCACCATGTTCCACCAACTTAGTACGCCGCGGCAATTTGACCCGGAAAATCCGGAAATTGTGGCAAGTTTAAATCCGGAAAAAAATAAAAGTACAGAGATCGGTGTAGAGATAATCCAGGAAACACCACATATCAAAACAATCGATGGCTGGCAATTTAATTTAAATTATTTCACAAACCTGTATGAAAATAAGTTCAGGTCATCCTATTCTGTGGTGTCGGTTGCCCCTTCTTTTGACAATGTGCCCAACGCCAGCCTGGATGGTATTGAGGCTACGGCCAGGGCATTTCTGTGGGGGGATAAAATTACAATCGAACTTGGGGCATCAAGATATTTTATTTCGGATAAAGCTGCTTTCCCCTTTAAAAGTGAAGTGAAATTTATTACCAAGGCAATGTTCGATTATCATGGTTACTCTTTTAAGTTTAATTGGTTTAAAGAGGGCGAGCAGGTCGGCTGGGTACGCTTCGCTGATGGAAGATATGGGGCGATCCCCCTCGACGGATACAGTAATTTTGACCTGCACCTCAGCAAAAAATTTGATCTTGATTATGTGAAAGTTAATGTCACCTTTAGTGGAAGAAACTTGTCAAATGATAATACCATACTGGAAGGAATTGCCATCCGCGACCGCCGGGTTTATGTCGGGATGGGGGTTGAGTATTGATGAATATAAAATTTACTACATATTTTAAGTGTGTTTTTATGTGGGCTTGGTTATCCCTGGTTTTGGGCTGTACCGAAAATCCCTTTTTTGCAAAAGACGATCGGGTGCAACTTAAGCTTCAAATGAAGGGGACAATTACACTTTTGAATGAGGCCGATCATTCCAATATATTTGTGTGGATTGAAGGACTTGAGGTTAATACCAGGACCAATGAACAAGGTGACTTTACTTTAACTCTGGATAACCCTTCTTCTCTTCCCGGTGGTGCGCAGGCCTGGAATGGCCTCTTTAAAATCTATTATTTTGTTGCAAATTATAAATTTGAAACATCGGATGTGCTTATTAAAAACGGGTCATTCGTATTTGATGAAAATGATTTGACAAAAGAAGGCAAGTTGCGCGAGGATATTGTTTTAGCGCCATTGGTAAAAATATCGGGCACAATTTTACCGGATGTTCCCATTTATGAAACGCCGTATCCCGAGCAAAAAGTGCGGATTACAATTACACTTGAACCGGTAAGCTCTACATCGCCTGTTTTTTTTACTTCTTATGTGAGCGAGGGCAGTGGGGTAAAAAGTTTCTTTCTAAAGAGGGAAGACGGCCCTATTTCAGAATCATTTATTTTTTTTGATGGCTATCCTTTGTATGAAAGCGGAATCTATCTGGGACAAACGATTGTATCGCAAATTGAATTACCCGCAAGGCTGTTAAAGGCGGGCACCTATACCGTTCTCCCGTATATTTTGATTAAGCAAACAGGGCTTCCTGCCGAACTCATTAAGAGCATCAGTGAATTTGCAAATACATTTACTCTCGAATTTTTAAAAGTCCCGCTAAAGTATGAATCAACAAAACTTGTTATGTTAAAGAGATAAAAATGTCTAAAAGATATAATCATAAAATAGGATTTCTGGCATTGTGCATAGCTTTTTTTGCCTGTACGACAAATCCCTTTTTTGAAGATAAAATCAAGTCTTATGACAAGCAAAACATAAAAGGGAACGTTGTTTTACAAGGTGAAAAAAATAATGCCGGTATTGTGGTTTATCTTGAGGAATTTGAGATTTTTACAAAAACGGATAGGAATGGAGATTTTAAAATCACGATCCCGCAGGCGTATACACAGTCCGGAACAGGGATTACAGGCTTGTTTAAGATTTATTATTACGTGGCAAATTACAAGCTTCAACAGTCGACCGTTTTTATCAACAGGGGCGAATTTGTTTTTGGCGAAGCGGCCTTGACAGATGAAGGTGTTATTCGCGATCGCCTGATATTGCAAAAACTTTTAGATATTCGGACAGATGTTAATCCGTTAAAAATTAAAAATAATTTTACGGGAATGGTGAAAGTGGAAGTTTTTATCAGAAACAGGGTGGATTCTGTTATCGTTTTTACTCACCTCAGTAAAACCAAAGAATTATCAAGTATTTATTTAACCAGCAATGACACGGTCCATCTTATTAACAAAGCTTCAAACCTCGTTTCTGTTGTGATTGATACGCCTCGTGTATGGAACATGTATGTTGATTGGCGTATTCATGGAAAACCCATTTTGCCGGATAATTATAAGGTGATCCCGTTTATTTCAGTTTATCAATACGAAATCCCGGAAAAATTATTGGATTATTTTAATGCCGGGACAATTCGTTTTACAAAGGATTTCCTCTCCATCCCATACCGCAGAAAAAGTGGGAAACTTGAAGTAGATTTTGCTGATAATTAAGCAAGTTTGGGTGATTGTTTCTTAGAGCTTGAAAAATATAACCTTCGAGGTTGCAATGCAGTAACCTCGAAGATTGGAGACCGGCACTATTTCAGCAGTGTCATTTTATGGTTTGCAATTTCTCTGCCAGCCCGCAATTGATAAATATAAATACCACTTGCAAGGTTCGCCCCATCAAATAAGATTTTATAATTACCCGCAGCCTGGTTTTCTTTTACCAGTGTTTTTATTTTTCTGCCGCTTATATCGAAAATGCTGAGCTCTACCGGACTTTCGTCAACCAAACTATAAGTGATGTAGGTGACCGGATTAAATGGGTTTGGATAATTTTGCCCCAGCTCAAACTTATTGGGCACCGTAAGCGATACAGATATTTCATCCTGGTATTCGATCTTGCCGTCATACGATACATCCGCGAGACGATAGGTGTATTCCATATTATAATCTACATCATAATCCACATAAGAATATTCTGTGGAACTTGATTTTGTACCTTGCCCGTTAATTTGTGCAATGCGTTCAAAATCGGATGCACCGAATTTCTTTTCAACAAACCAAAAAGCGTTCTCAATTTCGGATTCCGTTGTCCATAGCAGCTCAAAGCCATTGCCAGTATTGATTTGTGTAATGCTGAAAGCCGAAAGTTCAACTGGTAAACTTGTATCATTTATTTCGCCCTGGATTTCAAAATCATCAATCATAAACCCGTCCTGGTCATAGCCACTTGTATAACCTTTTTCTATCATAAAAACAAAGCGGAATGCCACGGTTGTATTTCCGGCCAGGGACGAACAATCGTAAGATGTGGCCTCGTTGCTGTAATTACCCGACCAGGCATGTCCGCCTGTTGCAACGGTATGGACGCTTTGGTCGTACCAGTTTGTTCCCAGGCCATCACCGTTTGCGCCAAGCCGTGTCCAGCTTCCTCCATTATCGACTGAGTATTCTACAAAAACACCAAACGGGGCATTGGAACCCGAGGCTTCCATACTTTTCCTGAACGCGAGCGAATAGGTGCCTGCTGTAGAAAAGTTAAAACTTGGGGTGTAGAGTACGCTGGTATACGTGCCGAGCGTTGCATCGGCATCCAAGATTGTTTTCCAGCCATTTGTGCCGGAGTTTAAAGTTGTCAAGGCATTTGTGGGGTTACCGCGTTGCCAAACATCTATAAAACCGCTTGTGGCCTCACTGTCAAAATAATCGGCATTGCTTTCAAAATCACCGCCGAGGGCTGTTGTAAAAGGTGTGCCCAAACTCGGCATGATGTGGATCAGGCTTGCCTCAGTTTTAGATGCGGCACCGCCATTTATTGTGAGGGTTACCGAGTAAGTGCCGGGCGTATCGTAAACATGCGCCGGGTTTTGACTGGTGGAATTGTTGCCATCGCCAAAATCCCACGACCAGCTTGTTGCTTTGATTGAGCCATCGGTAAATTGAACAGTGCCATTTGCGTACGTGATTGTTTTGTCTACAGAAAAGCCGGCCGTAACCGATGCAAAAATATCGCTGGACCATAAGCCGCGCCCATGTGTTGCAGCGAGTACCAGGTTATCTGACGCACGGGTTTTTAGCATGTCGGTCCGTACATTAGCTTGGCCTCCATTGGCAGGTTCCCAACGGGTGTTGGCGCCATTGAGGCGGTCGGTTGACCAAACGCCAAGCTCTGTGGCCAGTAAAACCTGGCCGGTTTCGTTGGGATCAATTAGCGCCCAGCGAATGGGCATATCCGGCAAATTGCCTTCGCATGATGTCCAGCTGGTGCCGCCATTGGTCGTTTCCCAAACACTCTCAACACCATAGTTTGAAAAAATTGCCAGAATATGGTTTTCGTCTGTGGGATCAATTTCAATACAATTTATCCAGGCTGTAGCCATCCCTGCGCCCGTATTAATTACGGTTGATGATGGTGTGGCGTGGGCATTGTCCACACGGATTATTTTACCATTATTTGATCCAAAAAATACCCGGTTTGCTGTGTGTGGCGAAACGGTCACAGCCGAAACACGGTCGCCACCAAGGTCTGTAAGGCTTACTTCGGTAAACGTGGAACTGGTTTGGGCATTGCTCCAACGCAAGTAGGTGTCAACCAAATCAGAAGAGTACATGTGGTTGTTGGTATCGTCATAATCCGAAGGGTTGATAAAATAGCCATCGTCTGCATGGTCTACGCTACTAAAATTTGAGCCGCCATCGCTTGAACGGTAAAAATTATTGTATACATACGCGGTATATTGGTAAGTCGGTTCATCCTGGTCAATATGGGTAAAAGCGCCATCGCCCCCGGATGCTTCCGTTGTAGTGTTCATCCCAGCCGATTGAAAAAGCTGGGTGCCATTATCTTGCGCCCCGGCAAGAAAGTGATTGGTGCCGGATGTTGGGTGGATGGCACAGGCGTAGAACTGGGTCACATTATAATTATTGTTCATTGTTGTAAAAGCAGTGCCGCCATTGCTGCTGTAATACACGCCACCGTCGTTCCCGAAAATTACTTCGGATGAAGAACCGGGTTTAAATAAAATCTGGTGTTGATCGGAGTGTACCTCTGGATATAATAGGCCAAACCAATGGGATATTTGTGTCCAGCTACTGGCTGCATTGGTTGTTTTAAATAAATCTATACCACCGCAGATTGCTGTATTGGGATCGTTCGGGTCGACTTGGATGATCAGGTCGTACCATGCCTGCCCACGGGAAAAATCATCGGCAGAGATGCCAAAATCGATGTCGTTTGGTTCGGCCTGGTCTGTCCAGGTTGTACCTTTATTATTGGAGTAAATTACACGTTCCACGGCATTGTTGGCTTCGATAAGCCCGTAAATTACATTGGCATTACTGGGTGCGCAGGCCAGTTCTACGCGGCCTACCCCGGCTATTGTACCATAAGAGGTCGAATCAATTGTCCAGGTCGTGCCGTCATCGGACCACATAATGGAACCACCGCCATTGCCCCATGGATTGGAACGGGAGCCAACCCAAATTCGGTTATCGGCGCCCAGTTCAATATCGGCAGGCGAAAAAGGATGTGTTGCACCTTGTGAATCGAGTTTGTGATGATCGGGCAAAACTTGTGTAAAAGTCAGACCGCCATCGGTGGAGCGTTGCAGGCCAAAATCATTTAAAGAAGCCCAGGCGCCTTTATAGCTGTATGCCTCGGAAGCAACATATAAAACCGATTGCCCGCCTTCGTTACGAACCACAATATCATTTATAAAATGGAATGCCGTTGTTGAGCCAAGCAGGTTCCAGGTTGTTCCCCCATCTGTGGTCTTCCAGATACCCTCGCCCCGCCCGGAACCGGAATACCAGGCTTCACCGGTACCGACATAGAATATTTGTGTATTGTTTGGATCATAAGCTATGGCGCCAATGGTAATATCATCCCAAAAGTCATCCACGCTTGTCCACCCGGATAGGGCGTTGGTGATGTTATTATTATACCATAAACCACCGGTTACACCTCCGGCCCAGACTTTGTTTGCCGTGTTGGGGTCCCACATCAATGCCCGGGTCCTGCCGCCAATTTTATAGGGGCCGCGTTCGGTCCATTGTGCGTTGGATATGCCTGATTTTTTTAGTTTTATTTGTTTGTTCAGCCGGCGGGTAAGTTCCCTGGCCTTAATAATTCTGTCTTGCGGGATATAACCTAAACTGGGGTCTTGTGTTTTAAGGCGCTCTAGTTCAATGGCCTCATTTATCCGCTGCTCTTTATTAAAACGTTTTTTAAATTTTTCTTTTGAAATTATTTGAGTGTCAGGTTGTTGAAGAAAAAATGAAGCCGAAAAAATTAACAGGATGGAAAAAATTGAAAGTAGTAGCTTTTTATTTGTGTCCACTTACCCCCCTTTTGAGTAATATTTTATATTAGTGATAGAAGTTGTTGGTTTTTAAATATCTGGGGAATATAAGGATAAGTTCTAATATCAAACGGTAAAAAGTCACATCCAGCGTGAGGGAGCGTAAAATAATGAGCGTAAATGCTAAAAAAAAAGGCAGACCTGTCGAGAAAAGCCTGCCCGTTAAATTTATTTGTTAAGAATAAACTCGGCATTGATGTTTATTTCTACTTCATCACTTACAACAAGTCCGCCGCCATCCATTGTCTGGCTCCATTTAACTTTAAAATCCTGGCGGTTAACTTCCAGGACGGCTTTTATGCCGATACGTGTGTTGCCCCAAGGGTCTTTTATTGGGCCTGTAACTTTAAAAGGTAAGGATACTTCTTTGCTGATGCCATGCATGCTAAGCGTACCATGGGCGATATAGCCTTTGTCTGTTTTTTCCAATTTATTGCTTTTAAATATCATATCGGGATATTTGGCCGCGTCAAAAAAATCAGGGCTTTTTAAGTGATTGTCGCGCTTTTCGTTCTCCGTATTTATACTGGCTATTTTGATGATTGTCTCAACACTAAAATTCGAGAGATCGTTTTGATCAAAATTTAAGTCAACTGTGTAATCCGAAAAGTTGCCTTCCACTTCGGATATTACCATGTGGGTAACCGAAAAACTTACCTCGCTATGGTTTTTGTCAATCGTATAATTGCCAGCAAATAATTGCGATGCTGAAATGGCGAATAAAAATAAAGCTGTTAATAATTTTTGCATTGTCTTTCTCCTTTGGTTGTTTGGTTCGTTTTAATCGTTTTTGTTCCCGAACAAGTCCGGGTTAGTTGGAATAATAAAATTTTTCATGTACAATTTTTCCATCTTGCCAGGTTTGGATTGCCACCTGATGGCTTTTTACACGTCCCCAATCGGTGTGGGTATAATCCCAAAACCATTCGACGATGGAGACGTTTTCACCGATGGCAACATTTTTTACTTTGGCTCCATGAAACTCTTTTATAGATGCAATAAATTCCTTCTATCGTTTTCTATTGGCATCTTTCCCAACAGTTGGGGGATCATTATTTTCCCGCATTGTTACGTTTTCCGCATAATATTCCTCAAATGCGTCGAGTGCTTTGCCCTGTAAAACCTTATTGTTAAGGTCGTTAATTGCTGTACGGATATCCATACTTTACTCCTTTTTGTTTTATTAAAAAATGTGTTATAACACATAAATAGCTAAAAAATTTTATTTTATCATTAAAATTCGGTCACAGATAGCGATCAGTTTTTTTAAGTCTTCCTCGCCGACACTTTCTTCGAACTTGACGGCAAACTCCTGTAATTTGGCATTTAGCCCAGAAAGCAAATCCATACCTTTTTGGGTGATGATAGCAACGGACTGCCGCCTGTCCTCGGGTGATTTTGTGCGTTTTACCAAACCATCTTTTACAAGTTTGTTGATTAAACGTGTAATATCGGGAGAGCGGTCTACCATCCGTGCAGAAATCTCGCAGCGCGGATGCCCATTAGGATGGACGCCTTTTAGGATGCGCAAAATATTAAAATGTTGATAGGAGATTCCTCGTTCTTCACAGATTTTATTGTGCACATCTTTTAATAAATTTGTTGCAATAAGCAGGCTCAAAATCGCCTCGTGCGAAATATTCTCAAATTTTGACTGCTTTAACCTTTGGCTTACAAGTGACATTTTGGAACACTTTGTTTGTTTTGTTGATTTTAATATAGGGTAATTAGAAGCGTGTTGCAACACATAAAATAAAAAAGTGTTTATTTTTTTAATTTTGATACGTTGGGCGGGGATGAAAATGGAGAAAAAAGAGGGAGCCTGAAAAAGGGGCTCCCCATATTTTTGTTAGAGCAGGGTGTATGATAATCCGAGGGCAAGGGTTTGTTTCCACTGGCGTTTTATCGAAATATCAGAATCATAGAAAAGTTGAAAATTAAGGCTTACTTTGATCAAATCTGACACCATTGCTGAAAATGTGTTATCCCAGGTAACATCGATTTCTTTAAGCCCTTTAAGGTTCGAAAACAGGTTTAGTTTGCTGTCATAAACAATTTTCTCACTCACGGTAATACTTGCTTCCGTTACAGATTCCGCGCCGATTTCATTTTTAAAATCCTGGACTTTGTCACCTTCATTGGCAAAGCCATAGGCCGTATCACTTAATGTTTGTTTTGCCGCAACACCAATTCGTATTTTTATATTTTTATATGGCTGGATGCCAACACCGATACTTTCTGTGAGATAAAGCGGATCGAATGCCTGTGATATTTTTACTTTCTTTGCAGCTGCCGGATAATTAAAACCGTCTACAAATTGTGTGAGGGCCTTAACAGATGCGTATGGGTTTACCAGGACACCCAGTTTATAAGTATACGTGGATTCCAAATTGATTTCGTCTGCCGATTTCCTGGCATCGAGGTCGCCTACTTTTGTTTTACCAAATTGGAATTTGCCATTATTAGTCCAGTTATAATCTTTCTGGTCATTCTCGAATTTTGTGGTTAAAATAAATTGCCAGCTTACACTGTTTTCACCACCGGCGCTCCAGTTGTCAAATTGGTTCTGGGTAAAATTAACGTCACCAATAATTTGTTTTTTCCAGCCATATTCCGGCTTTTTTTCTTCATCTTGCGCAAATGAAAAATTAAGGGTTAACGTAATTAATAAAAATAAAAGTGTTACTTTGTTCACTATTGCCTCCATAAAAATATCAGGTTTATAGAACAGATGTCGTATGGGCCTCTTCAGCACTTTGCCAGAATGACATCGATTGTCATTTAAATATTACTTAATTTTCTTTATAATTATGTATGTCCATTTGTGGGAATGGAATAGAGATTTGTTGTGCGTCAAAGGCAGCCTTCACAGCTTCGGTCGTATCAAAATAAACACCCCAGTAATCGGCGGCATTAACCCAAACGCGGGTTGTGATGTCCACGGCGCTGTCACCTAAATTACCGATGGCAATAAAGGGTGCCGGGTCTTTTAACACACGGCTGTCCGCATTAACCACATCTTCGATAATTTTTTTGGCTTTTTTCATATCATCGCCATAGCCGATGCCAAAAACAAAATCAACACGCCGCTTAGCCTCGGTGGAAAAATTGGTGATAGAACTGCCGGAAAGCGCACCATTCGGGATAATAATGGTCTTATTATCGGGTGTTTTTAATGTAGTTGCCAGCACTTCGATTGAGCTGACGGTGCCCATGTGGCCGGCGCCTTCAATAAAATCGCCCACTTTAAAAGGTTTAAAAATCAGGATAAGCACACCGCCGGCAAAATTGCCCAGGCTGCCTTGAAGGGCAAAGCCGACTGCCAGGCCTGCGGCGCCAAGAACGGCCACAAAAGAGGTGGTTTCAATTCCCAACATCGAGATGACGCTGATCAGCAGCATAACCTTTAAGGCCATGCTAAACAGGCTGCCTAAAAATTTCTGTAAGGAAGGGTCCATACTGGACTTTTCTGAAGCTTTGTTAAATCCTTTTACAATCATCGAAACTATCCATAACCCGATAATGAGCACCAGAATAGCCGTAACAATTTTGGGTATATAAAATATAAGTAGATCAATCCCCTGATCCGCATATTGGGTAAGTTTATCCATTACAACCTCCAAGAAAGATATGTGTTTTGCCCGGGTTTGGGCAGTTGATTTATTATGGGGACATTGAGTTAGGTTTGAAACAGAGGGAATTTAAAAAGTTGGGGCGTAAAAGTAAAGACGTGTGTAAAATTATAATACGCGGCTTTGGCTTAACTGTTTAGCATGGTTTTAGATAAGTATGAAAGTTTAGACCGGATACTGATTTTGTTTGCAGTTGAGATTTCTTTCGTTATATTATTTATACTTCTTTTATGACCACACTTCAGGTTAGCGCTTATGAAAAAAGGTAAAACTATTTCCGAACGAGATTTGGTCAAACATCAAAATGAAAACAACTATGTCGCACAGTGGCGGCAGAGTGATGGTGTGCCACAGACAGTTGAGGAACATCTTAGGGAAGTAGGGGAGTTTTGAGTAAGAAGGGTAAATGGATTCTCAATAAAAGTAAAAGCCCGGTGACATCCCAGTCCTTTTTATAATTGGAATAAAAGTTACAGCAAAAAAGAAAGCCCCACCGAAGCGGGGCTAAAGACTGATGTCTACGGCATATAGCCTTATTGTGACAAGATGCAATTGTCTTATGGTGTAAATCTACAATACTGATTTTAAGAATACAAGAAGAAACTTAATAAGGGAGGAAAAGATGGGTAAAACTTTGGGCTTGGATTTGGGCACAAACTCTATTGGGTGGGCAATTCTTGAAAAAGAAGATAATAAAGCAAAATTATTGGATAAAGGTGTGCTCATTTTTACGGAAGGAGTTAAAAATGAGAACGGCAATGAATCTTCGCGGTCAGCAGAAAGAACATCTTATAGAAGCGCCAGGAAGTTAAAATTTAGACGTAAATTGAGGAAGTACGAAACTTTGCGTGTATTAGTTCAAAACAAAATGTGTCCTCTTTCCTTAAAAGAAGTAGAAGATTGGAGAAAATCGAATTTCAAAAAATATCCGACAAATCCAGGATTTTTAGAGTGGCTTAAAACGGATGAAGAAAAAAATAAAAACCCGTATTTATTTAGGGCAAAAGCTTCGATTAAAAAGATTGATGAGAAGGACCTGGGAAGGGCATTCTATCACATGGCGCAGCGAAGAGGTTTTTTAAGCAACCGTTTAGATACAACAGATAATAGTATTGTCGAGGATCAGGCTCCTGAAATTGAGCAAATTATTGAGGAGAGTTGTAACCTTTTGGAATTACAAAAAGAATTGGACTCTTATTTTAATACATTTGATAAAACTAATGAAGTTGAAAAACCATTATTTAAAATTAGCCGATCTTTTTATGGCATTATTAAGAACTCTGATATGGAAATTGCAGAGCTAAAAAACAAACTAAAAGAGAGACTATATAGAAAAGAAAATCTTGGTGATGTAAAAAGTGGGATTAGTGACCTTACAGAAAAAATGCAAAAGAGCTATTCTGAAACTATGGGACAATATTTCAATAGTTTATATCCAAAGAATAAAATACGTAAACACTATACAGCAAGAAAAGAGCATTACTTACACGAGTTTGAAACTATTTGCAAAACACAAGGGCTACCTTCGATTAATCCTGATGAAAAAGCGGAAGACAAAAAATACTCTGGTTTAGTCTTGGATTTGTATAAAGCAATTTTTTACCAAAGGCCTTTAAAATCTCAAAAAGGTTTGGTTGGCAAATGCTCATTTGAAAAAAATAAACCACGTTGCCCAGTTTCTCATCCCTTATTTGAAGAATTCAGAATGTGGAGTTTTATTAATAATATTAAAATGAAAGCTCCGGAAGATGAAAAACTACGCCCATTGACAAGCGATGAAAAACAAAAGATTGTCCCAAAGTTTTATAGAAAAGCAAACCGTATTTTGATTTTAAAGAACTTGTAAATGTATTGGGCAAAGACAATATCTTTAATTATAAAATAAATACAACTGTAAGTGGTTGCCCAACCTCGGCAAATTTAAAATACATATTTGGCGAAAATTGGAAAACTTCAAAATATACCTACGAAACATTAGATAAAAAAGGTCAAACAAAGAATCATAAAATTGATTTTAATGATTTATGGCACGTTTTATTCACATTTGATACAGTTGAAAAACTGAAAGAATTTGCCTTAGAAAAACTTAACCTTGATGAGATAAATGCAAACCGGTTTAGTAAAATCATTCTTAAAAAAGATTATGCTGCCCTTAGCCTTAAGGCAATTAAAAAAATCCTGCCCTTTTTAGAAAATGGATTGATCTACTCGCATGCGGTTTTTGTAGCGAACCTTGAACAAATTGTTGATAAGGAGATTTGGGACAAGCCCGAGCGACGTGACGATTTACTGGACAAAATAAAAACCCAAATTGACCAACATACGTTCGAAAACAATATAGCCCAGGTAATAAATGGATTAATAAAAACTTTTAGGGACAAAAATGAAAGACATACCCCACTTGCCGAGGAACGCTACAAAGTTAAACTAAATTTGGCATTGAAAGAGTTTTTTGGAACCCAAAGATGGAAAGAAATTGAAAAGGGAAAAAATGTTTTTGAGGGTACTTTTCAACTCTTTCTCCAGAACTACAGAAGAAAAAACGGTGAAGGCGAATTTGTTGTAATAAAACGTATTGATGAAAAAGTTACTGACCTTTTATTAGGTAAAAATGAAACAGGTGAGGTTTTCTGCTCGGACGAAAGTAGAATGAAAAAATTATATCACCCATCTGATATAGCAATGTTTAAACCGCAAAAAATAAAAGATAAAAATGGGGTTGAGGTTGATGGGTTGGGAAGCCCGGCAACACCCTCGGTTCGCAATCCAATGGCTATGCGTAGTTTATTTCAACTTAGGAAACTCGTAAATACATTAATAACCGAGGGGAAAGTTGATCGGTTTACAAAAGTCAATATTGAATTGGCCCGGGAACTAAACGACTCAAATAAGCGGATTGCTATTAAACGGTGGCAAAAAGTTTTAGAGGAAGAACGAGTGGATTCTGTTGAAAGAATTAAAGAATACTATTTTGCTGAAACAGGACAGGAAGTTGAACCAACTGAAGATGATATATTAAAATATAAGTTTTGGAAAGAGCAAAAACATAAATGTCTTTATACAGGCGTTGAGAATATTAGTATTTCAGATTTTATCGGCACTGGGGCTAAATATGAGATTGAACATACTTTGCCTAGAAGCCAATCAGAAGACAACTCTCAAATGAATAAAACACTTTGTGATATTGATTTTAACAGGATGGTAAAGAAAAACCAGCTTCCATCCCAATTAAGTAATTACGATGAAATTCTATTACGCGCAGACCATTGGAAAAAAGAATATGAAGATTTAGACAGGGAGATTTCACGCATAACCCGTTCTGTAAAAGCTGCCACCACGAAAGAGCAAAAGGATAGAAAGATACAACAGAGGCATCTACTTTCATTTAAGAGAGATTATATAAAAGGGAAATATGATCGTCTTACGACCAGAGAAATAAAACCTGGATTTAAAAATAGTCAAAAAGTGGATATTGGTATTATTTCGAAATATGCACGCGCATATTTAGGATCATATTTTGCCAAGGTCTATTCTGTAAAAGGAGAAATGACTTCAGAATATCGCAAGGCGTGGGGCTTACAAGAAAGTTATAAAGATGATTATGATAATAAATTTTATAAACCAAAAGACCGTTCCAATCATGTTCATCATTGTATAGATGCGATTGTAATTGCAGCGATGGATAAACAAAAATATGACGCTTTAGCACATGCATGGGCATCGGAAGAAGAAAGTAAATTTCATAATGCCAATAAAAAGAAATATCAATCTGCAAAGGAAATTTTACTTAAAACAAAACCTTGGACAACATTTACCCAAGATGTTAAAAGTATCTCAGATGAAATTTTTGTTGTTCACAACACACCGGACAAAGTGAAAATTCAATCAAAGAAAAAATTACGAAAACGTGGTGTGGTACAACGAAATAGTAAGGGAGAGGTTATTTATCAGCAAGGCGATACGGTTCGCGGCTCGCTACATCAGGATACATTTTATGGCGCTATTGCCCAGGACATAAATGGTCAAATTGAGAGAAACAGTGAAGGGGAGATTATACCCAAATATGTTGTAAGAAAGGAATTGAATACACTTAAGGTTTCGGATGTAGAAAAAATTGTAGACCCTGAGATACGAAAAATTATCCAAAAGGCGATAGAGGATAAAATGATCAAGAAAATTTCAGGTGGCCTTAAAGTTGAAAAAGATGTTTTCATTTGGCAAAATAAGGAAAAAGGGATTCCATTAAAGAAAGTACGTGTTTATACACCTGCTGTAAAAAATCCGTTGCCAAATTTTAAAAAGCATCGTGATTTATCAAAGCAGAAGTATAAACAAAAGTTTAATGTAGTCAATGATGAAAACTACTGTATGGCGATTTATGAGGGCGGAAACAAAAACGGGAAAACAATTCGTGAGTTCGAACTTGTAAATATGCTTCAAGCTGGGAGGTACTACCGTCTTAAGAGTAGGCAGTCACAAGATGAAAATTTACTAATACCGATAGAAAAAAACGGCAAAAAATTAAAGTATGTTTTAAAAAAGGGTACCCTGGTTTTGTTCTATGAAAAAAGCGTTGATGATTTTTGGGGATTGCGTAAGTCAGAAAAAGTAAAAAGGCTATATAATATAATTGGATTTGAAGGCGATGGTAGAATTCAGTTCCGATATCATCAGACCGCATTACAACAAAGTAGTAAGAACAAAGACGAGTTGACAATTGTAAAGTATATGAAGGATAATAAACTAAAAAACTCTGAAATAAACTTTATAAATCCTCTTCCTTGGCTAAGATTAACAAAAGGAAATTTTAACTTTCTTGTTGAGAATTACGATTTTAATATTTCCGTTACTGGTAATATTTTGAAAAGATAACCTATGCTTAAAAGAACCCTAATGTTTTCAAACCCGTACCACCTAAGCAGCCGTAACGCGCAACTGGTAGTGCACAATAAGGAAAACGATACCAAACAAACTGTCCCGGTCGAGGATATTGGTTTTATCGTTTTTGAGCACCCGCAAATTACTTTTACCCAGTCGGTTATGCAGTTATTGGCGGAAAACAATACGGCGGTTATTTTTTGCAATAACCGCTATATGCCTTCGTCCATGCTGTTACATTTGG
>JAJRVW010000169.1 GCA_024277115.1 Calditrichota bacterium | reverse complement strand
TTTTGTGAACACGCCCTCAAGAACTTCGGCAACAACTTTCCTCTTGAAAACCTCACTATATCTCTTTGGCTTGTTTTTGCTCATTTTTTGTCCTGGTTTTAGTTGACTGGTTTAGTCAACCTATTTCAGGACTATACATAGGGCTTGAGATGCTTCCCCCGCCAAAGTAAGGCGGGGTCGGCATGACAAAACAGTAAATTGCTACTTTATAGACTGACACTGTTTAGAAACGTGGGCCACAATACCTTTAGCCGGAAACATGCAAAGCGGACACAATCTTTTCCCTTTGCGGTTCAGGTATTTTTTTAAGGGCATTCATAAAGCCGGAAATTTTTGTTTCAATTTCTTCCCACTCATTTTGATAATCGGAGCCTTGAACAATGCCCGCGCCGGAGTAAAGATAAAGCTCATCCTCGTGCACCAGCCCCGAGCGGATGGCCACGGCAAACTCGGCCTTGTCTTTACCTATCCAGCCGACCGGCCCGGCATACCAACCCCGGTCAAATTTTTCAATTTCTTCGATGGCCGTAATAGCCTCGGCTGCAGGAACACCGCCAACAGCAGGCGTGGGATGCAGGTTCTCAAGAATATCTGAATCCTGAATGCTTTTATTGATCTTGCCGGAAAACTGCCTGAGCAAGTGCTGCAAACGGGAAAGCTTTAAAACCGAAAGTTCGTCCTGTTCAACAATATTTGTACATAATTTGTTTAACGCGGTACGGATGCTGTCCACAACAAATCGGTGCTCACGAATATCTTTTTCGCAGTGCAGCAAATCGTTTTCAAGCTTTAAATCTTCTTGATTGGTGGCGCCACGTTTTCGGGTTCCGGCAACGGCTTCGCTGTGAATATGGTTTTTATCACGAAAATAAAGCTGCTCCGGTGTGCCCCCGATAAAGGCCACATCTTTTTTGGGCTGGAAACAAAAATAATATGCGCGGTGATTGTTTAATCGAAGCCGCCAAAGCAGCTCGATGGGATCAATATTTTCGTTAAATTTTAAAGTGGACTTTCGCGCCAAAACAACTTTATCAAGGTTGGTTTTTTCAAAAGCGGATAGCGCTTCTTCAATATTATCTTTCCATCCGTTATAGTCCGGGAAATCTGTGCGGCTGGAAACTGCGGGGAAGGAGTGATTTTCTACTGTTTCTCCAAAACGGATCGCCTCGAGTTCATCTAAGGCCGCTGCAATAATTTTATTGATTTTTTCACCCGTGTGAACCAGCAGATTGCAGGCAAACACAGTTTTTTCTCCTTGACGGAAAATTTCAAATTTTGGGACGATAAAACGGTACGATGTGAAAGCCTGCCACTTAAAATCGGAATTATGCCGACGGTTAAAGCGCATCCCGCCGTAATAGCGCACGTATTCACCTGTTTCGCTTAAATACTCCTGCAGCCGTAAAAAGAGGGCATTATAATCGGGCATTAGAGAGCCGGAAATCAGATCAGATTCGCCCAGGCCGGCCATCTCAAATTGACCTTCGCGGTCGCGCCAATACGTTTTTATATCGGAGGTTTGCTGCCGTAGCCACTGGATTGTGTCCAACTTGCCAACAGCAACCTGGATACGCATAAAGCGATGGTCGCTGTCCGATTGGGGTTCGCTTAATACATCTTTTAGCCGCTGGGCCAGGCGTGTTTTTGCTGTTAAAATTAATTCGTTTTGATTATCGTTCATAAGACGAATATCCCTGCTTCACTCAGGCTTTATCACCCTGATAGATGGATGCAATACCAAAAGTAAGTGTATGATAT
Source organism: Calditrichota bacterium (assembly GCA_024277115.1). Taxonomy (GTDB): domain Bacteria; phylum Calditrichota; class Calditrichia; order Calditrichales; family J004; genus JABFGF01. The sequence goes on along the minus strand of JAJRVW010000169.1, from coordinate 25,621 downwards.
TTTACATTTTTAAATCCGTTACGCTCGAGCACCGCACAAAAATCATCCCCGTATGGGAAGGACTCGACACTTTGGTTTAAATAATTATAAGCGTAACTATCGCCTGAAATTATTCCGCCAATAAAGGGTAAGATTTTCCTAAAATAAAAAAGGTACAATTTTTTCATGATTATATTTTCAGGCAATGAAAACTCCAGGATCAGTACCCGGCCCTCTTTTTTTAATACGCGGTACAAATTACGGATGCCCAGATCAAGGTCGTTTACATTACGGATGCCAAAAGAAATTGTGGCGGCATCAAATGTATTTTCATCAAATTGAATGTCGGTGGCATTGCCATGGCGCAGCTCAATCTTATCATCCAGTTTAAGGCGCTTTAATTTTTCCCGGCCAAACTCCAGCATTTTTTGGGACATATCTATCCCGATGCTTTGGGCTATTTTATTTTTTGGGGATTTTTTTAAAAGTGAGATGAGTACATCGCCCGTGCCGGTGGCCACATCCAACACAGCCAGATTATTGCGTTGCGGCAAAAAGCGGGCAAGTTTATTGCGCCAAACCACATCCTGCCTAAACGAAAGCAAGCGGTTTAACAAATCGTACCTGTGGGCAATACGGTCAAACATCAACCAGACTGTTTTACGGGTCTGTTCAACTTCAGCGGGTGTTTCTATATTTTTCTCGGCAGTCATTACTTTTCTGTTTTAATTATAAAGCCTTACAATTTATTCAAAATAACCAATCTGGGCAAATCTTAACCGGGTTTCTTTTTATTTCCTGATTTTTAAGGCAAATTATATTTTGGTACGAGGAAATTGAGATAGCCTCTTTATCATAATCATGATCTTACTCTCACTCGCTTTTAAGTTTTAAAAAATAATATTTCCAACATTCTACCACAGAAGGACACAAAAAATCACAGAAATAAAATGTTTTTCAATTCCGTAAACAAGGTTAACGCTAAATCGTCCAAAAAAGATAACAAGGTTGACATATTTTAGCTTTTGCAAAATATAAAACGTAAATTAGCAAGGTTACTCTTTTGGCATAAAACGTGAAACAACCCACCTATATTTCACAATTTATCTGGAGGTTCTATGTCTAAGTTAACACATCTTTATATTTTAATAGGCTGCTTATTTTTTTCATCTCTTTCTTTTGCACAAGAGAAAAAGGAAGAGGATACCCCATCCAACAAACTACAATTTTATCTTATTAATGGATTGGATATTGCCTATACCGATTTATCATCCGATTTCCCTCTTCGGTATGCTGTTTCAATTACCGGTAACTATGATAAAGATGATCTTACCACATCACAAAATTATCTTAATGATAATGATTCTTCAAAATTTGAAGGTAACTCAAAAAACAAACGTTTTGACTACAAAATTAAGGCCAAGACCCAATATATAAAGTCCTTGTATCAAAAAGAATCTTTCCATGCTTATATTGGAATTGGCCCTACAATATCATTCCAAAGAAGTTATTATAATGTTAAAAATAAAAACATTGAACTAAATACGACCTATTCTGACAATAATAGTCGTGATTATTGGACAAACAATTATAGCGTAGGTATATCTTCAACATTAGGTATAGAAGCTAAGATGCTAGAAAATATTGCCCTTTTTGCAGAATACGACCTCAATGTCTCGTACAGATGGAGTAGTCAACTCAGAAAAATTATAAACGATAAAAGCTTATTAGAATACAACACTAACAGTTCCGGTTATTCTTTGATATTAAATAGTTTGAGGTTGGGCGCTTCCATTTATTTTTAGACCAAAAAAAAGGGCGTCGCACTTGCTACGCCCTTTTCTAAAACTCTTTCTCCTAAAATCCGCCAAAACTGTTTTGCATCATCTCTTGCATGGTTGTTTTTTTGAACCCGGCCGGTGGGCTAAATGTACCGGCTTTGTGTGTTGCTTTTTCGATGGAATAAACCTCGTCGTAATCCACGCTGCCCTGCCCACGCATACGGTTCATTTTTACATCAATCTGCAGGACAGGCCAGCCCTTAATTTTGGACCAGATTTCACTTTTATCTGATTTTTCCCCCAGCGGCGTTTATATCTCTTCAAATAATTTCATCAACTCAGGATACTCTGTAGATGCCCAAATCTGCTCGATTTTATTTTTACCGCTCACAATATATTCTTTGGTTTTAAATCCGTGAATGGTTTTGGTTTTGCCGGTCGGCGTAACCTTAATTCCGCTTTTTTCGCTACCGGGCATTTGGCCCATTTGCATCGCTTCAAGTTTTTTACGCGCTTCCGGCGGCAGGTTTTCCAACATGGCGCCCATGCCTTTCATCCGCTCAGAAATAGTGCTCTGCATTTTCTGGCGCATTTTTTTCATTTCTTCAATATCAATTTCCATGTATTCTTTTTTTGCCCAGCGGACATGGTACATTTTATTTGTTTCCAAATTCATGATCATGGTTGTCTTCTCGCCTTCCTCTTGAGAATCGAACCTAAACTTTTTGCCATCCACATAGATTTTTCCATCTTCCACCACAGGATTTACCCCTTTGGCCTTTATTGTTTTTAGGGCCTCGGGAAATGACATCTTAAAATAATAGCCCGAAACTTTTTGCAAATCACCATCACCACTGTAAACCTGCATCATCTCCTGTGCGCCAAGGGAAAAACTATGTTGCTTGCCCACGTAGCTTTGTGCAAACAAAGATGAAGTAACAAACAAAAAAACGAATAATAAATATTTTAACATATTGGCCTCTTTTATTTTATAAAATCTTTCTTTTTTAATTCAAAGCAGATCACACCTTTTTCTTTTGTATTACCCGCAAAAGAAAACTTATTTTTTTCCAAAACACGGATGGATGGCCTTAAGCCAACAAGCGTCCGGGCAACAACTTTTTTCACCCGCTCATCCTTAAAAGCCCAGTTGATCAAGCCTGCCGTAGCCTCCGTCCCAAAACCTCTCCGATGATATAGCTCAATAACCGAATAGCCAATTTCCACCACACCCATTTCGTCCGGCGCCCCTTTAAAGCCGCCATTTCCAACAAGAATATCTTTCTTGTCGCTATTGTTTTTTAAGAGAAAATACCACATCCCCCAACCTAAACAATCCGGATTATTGCTGATAATATCTAAATAGTATTTTTGCGAGTTTGCATCGTTTAAAGGTGGCGGCCAATTATATGGATATTGAACGTCCAATAGCCTTGCAAGAGTTTGGGGACTTTTAATTTCCGCTTCTATCATCTCCAGGCTTGCAGGGATCAATCTTAATCGTTTTAGGGATAATTCCATTTCGGGGTCTTAGCTTACTAACTTGAACCAGAGCATACAAAAAGAGGCAATAACCTGCAAGGTACGATTAAAACATTACAATTATAAGTGGTATAACCCAACTTACGGCAATCCCGCGCCAAAACCAGCGGAAGTCGTCGCGGCTGTCTTTTTGAAAGCGTTCAAAACTCCCATACGTTTTATCAACCTGCGGATCCAGCGCCTGGCTGATTTCGTTCCAACTTTGTAAATGATGCGCCACCTGAATGCCAAAAACAAAGCCTATTAACGCGGTTACAAAAACCCCAAAATCAGGGATTAACAATCCGGATAAAAAATACCAGTAAACATAAAAGGCCAGGTCTACAGCAATTATTGAAAATATAAAATGCCATTTATTATTTGGGATTCCTAAGGGCATGACTTCTCCTGTTAAAATAAAAAAGGGAGCTTTTAACTCCCCCTTTGAATATAAAAAATTAAAATTAATTAGTGGTTGTCCACAAGGTGGAAATCTACCGTTTTGTCATGCCCCGGTCGAAGGCATCGTGCGCCTCAAAACGCAAAAACTGGGTTCAGTAAAAATAGAACAAGATTCTTCGCCCCAAAACGGCCCAGAATGACAGCTCAGGAAGACTTTATAGATAAGCACTAGTTAATTTTCAACTTCTTCTTCCGCTGTCTCCATCAGCTCTGGTTCGGGCATATTTTCAATAAGGTTTTTCAAGTTCGATAAACCTGTTTCAAGTTGTGGGGCAACCATAGATTCAGTCATCAAATTCATATAGCGCATAAAATAAGAATCCGATTTCCCAGCATACGTCCAGGTTACTTTTGTCGATGTACTGTCAAGCATCTCAAAATCCCATAAGTCCTGGGCGGTAGCCTCAAATGGTACAAAAAACTCCAGCTTCGCTTTTATCGATTTATTGGGAACCAGTTCTTCAATTGTTAAAGCGCCTGTACCAACCGTATCGCCTTGCCAACTCCATTTGGCCCCAACTTCGCCAGGTGTGCCAGTAAGTTCATTGACGGCATCTTTATCCATCATGCTCCAGGCATTCCATTGTTTATAATACGAATAATCTTTAACAACGCCGTAAACCGTTTCAACAGGCTTGTTAATTTCTATAGAACGGGAAAATGAAACATCCTAATCGATAAATACCGGGGCCAGTATGAACAATCCTGCCACAACAGCGACCAGTGAAATTATACCAATTAAAATCTTCATATTGCCTCCTTCGCGAAATGTGAAGATATATTTAGATAGTATGAATTAGATTGAGTGCGAATAAGTATTATATTAATTGACAGATACATAAATGCAAAATCATAAACGTATTGCGGCCCCCAATTATTTCATTAAATAAAATCCGGCGTACTTACCACACAAAAGCATAATCCTAATAATGACCACTTCCTCTCCGACAATATAATTAAACCTTTTAATTAATGGGGAAATGATGGAAAAACAAGAATTAATCCTGTTACTACGCAAAGAGCGGATCGATGATTTTAACAAGGCTGTAGCAAATAAAACTAACTATGATTTGCAAAATATTAACTTACGTGGCCGGCATCTGGTTGGCGCTAACTTTAAACATGCCGATCTATGCGGTGCTTATCTGGCAAATTGTAATTTAAAAGGGATAAACTTAAGCCGTGCCAAATTAGAAGGCGCCAGTTTGCACCGGGCAAAAATCAGTGGTGTTTACTTCCCTAAAAATGTCCGTGCAGATGAGATTTTAAACAGTATAAATTATGGAACACGAATCCGTACCACAGATAGTGACGAGGTTCATGAATCGGATTCTTTGATAAGTAACAATACCAATGATTAAAAATCCCGCTTAGACTTTTCTTATTTGGCCCCTACCGTTTCCATCGATTTAATAGATGAAAACGGTAGGATTTTTTAACCTTTTATAGCAAAGTCACAATAATCCCTTATTGGGCATTCGCCACACAAAGGCTTACGTGCCTTACAAATTTTCCGGCCATGCCAGATAAGCCAATGATGTGCCTCAGACCATTTCTCTTTCGGGATATTTCTCATCAATTGCTCTTCCGTTTTTAGTACATCTTTTGCTTTGGCCAAACCAATCCGGTTGCTTAAACGGAAGACATGTGTATCCACTGCAATGGCCGGTACACCTTTGGCGATACTTAACACCACGTTTGCTGTTTTACGGCCCACACCGGGCAGCCTAACCAACTCATCACGCGTATCCGGGATGTCATCGCCATATTTTTCGGATAAAATTTTACAGGTGGCGGCCAGGTTTTTTGCCTTGGTTTTATAAAGCCCAACGGTTTTTATCCATTCGATTATTTCATCAACGCTAAGCCGGGCCATACTTTTTGCATCAGGGTATTGGGCAAAAAAATCTTTGGTGACGATATTTACGCGCACATCGGTACTTTGGGCGGCCAACATGGTGGAAACAAGCAACTGAAAAGGGGTCTGGAAATTAAGTGCCGTTGTTGTATCACGGTATGTTTCTTCCAGGATTTCGAGAATTTTAGAGATGCGTTCTTTTTTTTTCATTTATTGATTATTTTATTGGTGTGATGAATAAACTACTGTTTCTACTATTTTTTTCAAAAGTAAAATTTTAATATATTTCGGCTTCAGGTTTATTCCCATCTTTCCCAAAATATCAACAGACTAATTTAACAGGAGACAAACCGTGTCCGAAGAAACAATATTAACCCGTCCGTCCGCACCGGAATTAGACGCCATACTTGGCAAAAAATTTAAAGTCCTTGATGATGGTTTTATCCGGCTTGTAGATTATATGGGCTCCGATGCCTCAATCGTACAGGCAGCGCGGGTTTCTTATGGTGCCGGGACAAAAAAAGTTTCTGAAGACCGTGGGCTGATCCGCTACCTGATCCGCCACCGACACACCACACCGTTGGAAATGTGCGAGTTAAAGCTGCATGTCCGTGTACCAATGGATGCCTGGCGACAATGGATACGCCATAGAATGGCCTCGGTAAACGAGTACAGCACGCGCTACTCCATCGCCATTGAAGAAGCACAGGAAACGGCCGCCGATCAATGGCGCATCCAATCCAGCGATAACAAACAAGGCAGCGATGGTTTTCTCGATGCCAAAGAAGGCGCCTATTTTACAAAACAGGAAAAAGAGCTGCATAAACAATTACGGTCTGTTTACGACGAGCGTCTGGAAAAAGGCATCGCGCGGGAGCAAGCCCGCAAAGACCTGCCCCTGGCCACCTATACCGAGGCTTACTGGAAAATGGACCTGCACAACCTGTTGCATTTTTTGGCCCTGCGCATGGACAGCCACGCCCAATATGAAATCCGCGCTTATGCGGAAGTGATCGGCCATGAAATTGTTAGCAAGTGGTGCCCTTTTGCCTGGGAAGCGTTTATGGATTACCGCTTTAATGCAAAAAGTTTTTCGGGAATTGAGGTGGATGTTATAAAAGAAATTGCCGGTGGGAACCCCAAAAAAGCCACAGCCCTTCTGGAAGAAATGGGCATGTTAAAATACCGTGACGGGAAACGCCTGCGCAACCGCGAACGCAGCGAACTGGAAGCCAAACTGGAAATGATGAATCTTGCCGTACCCTGGAAATAACCCTAAAACATCTTCTGTAGCAGACCAATTTTTTATCAGAAGAAACACAGGCTTAAAGCATTAAGCCTGTCGAAGCACCCGCCAGTTAAAGTACATCTTTAAATAAAATGTGTCACCTTGCATAAAAAAAGACTTACAGGTTATTGTCCGTAAGGCTTTTAAAAATTACGCGTTTGTGTCCGTGCCCGGCGCAACCAATCCCAGCTTTTCATCCAACATAAATAAAGCGCTTTTGCTCTCACCAACTTTTTTACATTGCTGGATGATTTCCTGCGCTTCCTTTTCTTCCTCTACCTGCTCTTCGATAAACCATTGCAACATAACCGAAGTGGCATAATCCTTTTCTTCCATGGCCAAGGCATATAAATTGTGAATTGATGCCGTCACCTTTTTTTCGTGTTCAAACTGGTTTTCAAAAATATCCAGATAAGATTCAAACTCAGAAGGCGGTTGCTCAATGGCAAGCAGCGTAACTTTCCCGTCACGGTCATGGACATAATCAAAAAGTTTCATGGCATGGCTGCGTTCTTCTTCGCCCTTCAGCCGCATAAACGATGCCATCCCTGGCAAATCATTGGAGCTGCACCAGGCCGACATAGAAAGATAAAAATACTCTGAGTACATTTCGTCCCTAATCTGGGTATTTAGGGCATTTAACATTTTTTCGCTTAACATGATAATCCTTTCATATTTTTTCTTTAAAGAAGACATAATTTAACAAATAATGAATTGATTATTCAATTTTTAACATATTTTTTTCCCGTATCAAAAACGGATTAAATTTTGTATTTCTATAAGGTTTACATAAATTGTTTCCAGACTAATATTTAGACCAAACTCATATTTATAAAAGGCATCTACGTTATGATAGAATGGACCGTCGACCGGGAGATTTTCTCCATCGGTTTTATAACAATCCGTTATTACAGTTTATTTTTTCTAATCTCTTTTGTTTTAGGGATTGTAATAATGAAAAGGATTTTCAGGATAGAAAACAAACCCGAAATAGACGTGGACGACCTGCTGGTTTACATGATGATCGGTACGGTTATTGGCGCGCGTTTAGGCCATGTCCTCTTTTATGGCTCAGATTATTATTTTAATAACCCTATTGAAATTTTGAAAGTGTGGAACGGCGGGCTTGCCAGCCATGGCGCGGCAGTGGGGATTTTAACAGCCCTCTATCTTTTTATTAAAAACAAAAAAATCTACAATTATTTATGGCTAATCGACCGTGTGGCCATTTCCGTTGCCCTGGCCGGATTTTTTATCCGTTCCGGCAACCTTTTTAATTCCGAGATTATCGGCAAACCAACCGATGTGCCCTGGGCCTTTATTTTCAGCAAATATGTGGACAATGTGCCACGGCACCCAACACAGCTTTACGAGGCTTTTGCATATCTGCTGATTTTTGTGATCCTCTATAAATTATATGACCGTAAAAGGGAGAAATCTGCGCCCGGGTTTTTATTTGGCCTGTTTATGGCTTTAATATTTGGCTTCCGTTTTTTTGTGGAGTTTTTCAAAGAAAACCAGGAAGCTTTCGAAGCCGGCATGGCCCTAAATATGGGACAAATACTGAGCATCCCCTTGGTACTGCTGGGCATTTATATGGTAGTTACATCAAAAAACCGTCCCATTCCAAAACCTGTGAAGCTACCTAAGAAATAAAAATAATACCATACATGTAGTATTAAAGATGATCTGTGAAGAACCCTATGAAAGTTAAAGAACCTTTATTTGATTATATAAATCCTCAAATTAAGTATTCAATTGAGAACGGTGACGCGTTAAAAGTTTTGAAAACTTTTGAAACAGAAAAGTTTGACCTGGTAATAACATCTCCACCGTATAATATTGGAAAATCTTATGAAACCAAAACTACAATTGAACAATATTTAAAGTCACAAGAGGAGATTATTACTGAGCTGGTACGGGTTCTTTCACATAAGGGAAGTATTTGCTGGCAGGTTGGAAACTATGTTGAAAAAGGTGAGATATTCCCTCTAGATATTTTTTATTATCAAATATTTAAAAAAATGGGATTAAAATTACGAAATAGGATTGTGTGGCATTTCGGGCACGGCCTTCATGCATCTAAAAGGTTCTCAGGCAGATATGAGACTATCTTATGGTTTACCAAATCAGATAATTATATTTTTAATTTAGATGATGTTAGGGTGCCTGCAAAATATCCCGGCAAAAAGCATTTTAAAGGCCCTAAAAAAGGGATGCTATCAGGGAACCCAATGGGAAAGAACCCCTCCGATATATGGGAAATTGTTGTTCAGGATTGGGAAAACGAATTGTGGAACATACCCAATGTAAAAGCAAACCATCCCGAAAAAACAATCCATCCTGCCCAATATCCGGTGGAGCTTGTAGAGCGGTGTATCTTAGCTTTAACGGATAAGAAAAGTTGGGTTTTAGACCCATTTTGTGGAGTGGGATCGGCACTTATTGCTGCCATAAAGAATGAACGAAATGTAATTGGCATTGAAAAGGAAAAAGAATATTGTGAAATAAGTAAAAAGCGAATTAATGACTATAACGAAGGTATTCTTAAACTCCGCCCAATTAACAAAACAATTCATAAGCCATCTAAAACGGATAAAGTGGCGCAAATTCCATTAGAATGGCAAGAACTTACCCGGAATGGAGACAATTAATGAAAATTTCTCAAAAGTATTCGCATCTGAACGGTGAAGAATATTTAATTGTCCATCATAAAGAACTTTACTCCGAAATTAAAAAAATCATAAACTCTATCGATGCAAAAAATTTTAAAACAAAAGTGAGTAAAGAAAAAACTATGAAGGGCTCTATGCTATATAGCCCGGTTGATTTAAACAAAGAGTTTAAAAATCAATTTCAACAACTAAACTGGGCAGAAAGCCGCTATTCTTATTACATAACTTTGCAAAGGGACTTGATGGAAAAATCAATTTCCATGTCTGCAGAAAAGCAAAAAAAGTTTTTAATTTAAAATGGTGAAAAAGAACCCATTTATAGTTACAACCAAACAGATTTCGTTAAGAATAAGATTGCCGTAGAAGTTCAATTTGGGAAATATGCTTTTGTTGCTTACGATTTATTTGTCAAACATATGTTATTCTATTCGGGCGGTGTAATAAACTTGGGCATAGAAATATTACCTACAAAAAAAATGCAATCGCAGATGTCAAGTGGTGTGGCATATTACGAAGGTGAAGTATATAATGTTATGCGCCAGGGACGTAACAGCCCGCCTGTCCCCTTATTGGTTTTAGGAATAGAACCATAAAACAAATATGTACAATATTTAAAATCCAATAATGAACATAAACCTAAAACCCATTTACCTTTTCGCAGATAGCCAACCCTTGTTCGATCGCACGATTAGTTTCACAGAAATATCCGGGGAAGAAAAATGCAAGGCGGCATATATTGGTTTTTCCAACGATGACAATCCAGCTTATTACGAAATTTTTCTGGCATTGATGGAAAAACAAAATATCTCGGATTGTATGCACATCACCTCAGTATTTAGCCGTGAAGAAAAAGCATTTCTGGATCAGGCCAATCTGATCTTGCTCTCCGGCGGTGATGTAAAAGAAGGGTGGCAGAAGCTTGAGGAAAAGGGCCTTACCGGATTTATTCCAAATAAATTTACAGAGGGCGCTATCCTGATTGGTGTATCTGCCGGGGCGATCCAACTGGGCCACGGTTTCCGGCAAGGTAATCAGTTTATAAAAACTTTAGGCCTGCTCCCACCGGCCATTGATGTACACGACGAAGCAAACAACTGGCAAAACCTGACAACCTGTATTTCCAAGGATACGCCTGCCCTGGGCGGAATTGGTATCCCTTTGCACGGCGGCCTGGCTTATCATCCCGATGGCGCGGTCGAGGCCTTGCAAAAGCCATTGTTCGAGTTTCACCTGGAAAAAGGTTCTATAAAAAACAATCTTATTATGCCTGGAGAAAATAATGCTGGATAAATTGTTTAAAAACTGGTTTGGGGAATATGCCATCTTTGGAGATTATTTTGTTTTGGCCCTTACCTTTCTCCTTGCGGGGGTCGTATATGTCATTGCAAAAAAGATTGTCTTGAAGGTCGCCACAAAGCTTATCTATAAAACCAAAATAAAATTTGACGATTATATTCTGGAAAGCAAAGCACTCGAGCGGCTTACATTTATTATTCCGGTCTTGATCATCTACAACACGATTTACCTCTTCCCGGAATGGCAAAGTTTTATCGACCGCTTTACAGGTATTTTAATTGCCATCATTATAAGCCGCACCATCACCGCTGTATTTACAGGGCTTACAAATTATTATTCCACTTTGGATGTAGCCAAAACCCGCCCCATAAAAGGCTATGTTCAGGTTGTCAATTTACTGATCTACCTGATCGCTTTTATTTTTATAATCGGCCTGGTCACCGGTGAATCGCCCTGGGAATTATTGGCCGGTCTTGGCGCATTAACTGCCGTGCTCCTGCTTATTTTCCGTGATACAATCCTCAGTTTTGTGGCCAGCTTGCAAATTGCCAGCAACGATCTTGTGCATGTCGGTGATTGGATCGAGATGCCAAAATTTGGCGCGGACGGCGATGTAATCGATATTGCCCTGCATACCATAAAGGTGCAAAACTGGGACAAAACCATTACGGTTATCCCCACCTATAAAATAATCGACGAAAGTTTTAAAAATTGGCGGGGCATGACGGCCGCCGGTGGACGCAGGATAAAACGTTCCATTTATATTGACTTGAACAGCATTGCCTTTTGTTCGGAAACGATGCTGGACCGTTTTGAAAAAATCAAATTAATTGCCGGTTATATTAAAACAAAACGGGACGAATTAAACCGTTTGAACCAGGCAGAACACAGCGCCGCAGAAATATTAAACCAACGCCGGCTGACAAATATTGGCACTTTTAGGGTTTATGTGGAGGCGTATGTTAAAGCGCACCCCAAGGTACACAAAAGCCTTACCTGTATGGTTAGGCAACTCGCGCCCGGCCCACAAGGTGTGCCATTAGAGATTTATCTTTTTACAAATGATATTGAATGGGTCAATTACGAAGCGATCCAGGCGGATATTTTTGATCATATTTTTTCGATCGTTCAGGAATTTGATTTACGCATGTACCAGCAACCATCCGGGCAGGATATGGCGCGTATCCAGTTTGTCCCAACCACAATAAAAGAATAGGGGTTAATAGATAAAGGGGATAAAATAATAGGTTTTTTTTCTATACGTTTTATACTCAGAAAATTCTTGTACCAGTTTTTTTTCTTCATATTTCAGTTTAAAGATAAGATCACCTAAAAGGACGGCAAAACCCAAAAGCATGTACCACACCGGATTACTTAAAACCAGGCCGGAGCAAAACAACATTACCGATGTGTACATCGGGTGCCGGACAATTTTGTATGGCCCATGTGTGACGAGCCTGGCCCCCTTTTTAAGGTCGGGAAAAATACTTACCCTGCGCAGCCCAACGGTAAAAACAGCCCACAATCCAATAAGCAGCGCCAGCAAAATTAAAGCACGCGAAACAGGCCCAAGGTTTGACAGACGCGCACCCAGACCCAATAAAAAAATAAGACTAAACTGTATAACAACATAAATCATAATGCACCCAAGAATAGATTTTTAAATTATAACCCGTTGCGCAAATTAGAGAGAATAGAAACAAACTAATTTCAACTAAATTCTTACAACAGGCCGCTCCGATGGAGCTTTATGTAAACTATTTAGATTTTTATACTACAAATAGAACGTCCTTACAGGACTAAATAAAAACTTCCAATAGGAAGGACCTGTTTGTAGAAAAATTTGGTTTCTATGTTCATCATAGTGAAATATAGAAAATCACAAAACACAAATATCAAACACCAAATAAAGCTCAATATCCAAATTATAAAACATTCACCTAAGGGGTGAAATGTAATTTGATATTTTAAGTTATTGTTTCTTTGAGGCTTATTTGTACTTTCGAATTTTTGGTTTTATAAATAATATCCACAAATATGCCATTCTAGTTCGCACAACGGGCAATGTATGGTAAACCCGTATCATCATCTGATTTTTCAAAATTTTATTAAGAAAAAAGGAAAAAATATGTTCCTTAGATTTGAAACACCTCCCGAAAAAAAACTCATTGGGAAATCAATACGCATGTCCCTTTTCGAAAATAAAACAGCCGAACTTTGGCGCAGTTTCATGAGCCGCATTAAAGAAATTAAAAACACAATATCCCCCGACCTTTACTCAATGCAGGTTTATGACCGCACACTCAATTTTAAGGATTTTAACCCCGAGACACAATTTGAAAAATGGGCCGCGATCGAAGTCTCCGATTTTTCTAATATCCCAAATAATATGGAGATGTTTATTTTGCCCGCTGGCCATTATGCTGTTTTTCTACACAAAGGTGCCGCTAAGGCGTTCCATAAAACATTTCGGTTTATATTCAGTGAATGGTTGCCAAATTCTCAGCATCAAATCGATCATCGGCCACATTTTGAATTGTTGGGTGCAGAATACAAAAACAACAGTCCCGATTCGCAAGAAGAAGTTTGGATACCAATAAGGCCACATTCGTAAAGGGTATAATTATCGGGGCACCCGATATATTTCCATCAAAGATAATAAAAGCCCAATTAATGCCGAATAAATAATCTCTATCCATAAAGTGCTAAATTAGTGTTGTCATGCTGAGGGGTTCTTTTCCGAAGCATCTCAAACCCCGAAACTAATGGGCCCAATGATGGTGAAATAAGATTCTTCGCCTAAAAACAGCTCAGAATGACAGACTTGGTGAGTTTATGGACATACACTAAATAGTTTAAATTTCTCTAAAAACCCAAAGTCTGATGTTAACTGATCTAAACAATTTTAAAAAAAGCACACAATATCTGATTTTAATTGGTATCTTCTTGCTTTTTATTGCCCTAACCTATGTCAGCATCGCATTGATGTATGTGCAAATCCAGGCAACACCCCTGTGGTTTCCCCTTGGCTTTGCCTTTGCTGTTTACATCATTTTTGGCAAGCGCGTATTACCCTCTTTAATGATTGCATCCTTTGTATCCTCTATTCTCACAACACCCGAAATCAACCTGTTTTCAATACAAAACCTTTCCATCGCCCTTGTATCTTCATTTGTCATTTACATACAAGTAATTACAGGTTACAAGTTGCTTAAGTACCTAAAGGCCGAAATTTTTTACCTTGAGGATGTTCGAAGTACATTTATTTTTTCGGTTGTTTCGATTATTGTTGCCACACTTGGCGCAACGATAGGCGTAGGGACTGCCTGGCTTTTTTCCAATGTTGAAAGTGCGATTTTTATGAGTATCTGGACACGCTGGTGGCTGGGTGATATTGTAGGTCTCCTCATCTTTAGTTCGCTTATCCTGGGATTTTTTAAAAACAAGAAATTGGACCTCTCCATCGCCGGCCTTTTTGAAGTGCTCTCACTATTCACTCTTGTTTTTGTTTTCGCCAGCGTCGTATTTGGTGACTGGCTTATAGATGAATTACGTAATTCCTTACCGTTTTTAATTATCCCGGTTTTATTATGGATTGCTTTCAGGTTCTCACCACGGGAAACATCCCTCGCCTTAATCATTGTCACCATTATTGCCGTAATAGGGACGATCAATAATAAAGGGCCATTTGTCGGAACCGATGTAAATATTTCCTTACTTCTGCTTCAACTCTATCTTGGCGTCATTACCATTATGAGCCTTGTCCTCTCCGTATCGGTGCAAGAACGAAAACAGGTTAAAAAAGAATATATCAATATTAGCGAATCCCTGGAGAGGCGTGTTGCTAAAAGGACGGATGAATTGGCCACGCTTAATAAAGAGCTGCTTGTAGAGGTTAACCAACGGAAAAAGGCCGAAGCAGAATTAAAAGAAAGCCAGGAAAGAAACCAGGCGCTGCTTCATTCGCTCCCGGATATGATTTTTCTTCATAATGAAGAAGGAAAATTTATTGACTACCAGGCACAGGATTCTACTAAATTATTTTCGGACCCGCATCAATTTATGGGAAAACCCATCGAGACTATTTTACCCGTCGATATAGCCAATGACTTTAAGTCCATTTTCTCAACCGTTTTTAAAACCGGCAAAACATAGAGTTATGAATACTCTCTAATCATCAACGGCAATAAACAATATTTTGAAGCCCGGATCAGCTTATGTGGCGAAGACAAACTTATGAGTGTTGTCCGTGATATTTCTAACCGGAAAATTGCTGAGGAAGAAAAAGAAAAACTGGAAGAACAGGTAAGGCATGTTCAAAAACTGAAAAGCCTGGGAGTTTTAGCCGGCGGGATAGCACACGATTTTAATAATTTACTCACGGCAATAATGGGCAATACAGGTTTGGCCATGATGAATGTACCGGAAGACTCGCGTGTAAGTAAAAATCTAAATAATATTGAAAAAGCCTCTTTACGTGCTGCTGATTTGTGCAGGCAACTTCTGGCATATTCTGGAAAGGGCAAATTTGTTGTTGAGGCGATAAATATAAATACCCTGATAAAAGAAATGTCCAAATTACTTAATGTTTCCATATCGCGAAAAGTAAATATAAATTACAAATTTTTTCAGCCGCTACCAGCGTTTGATGCCGATGCCACACAAATTGGCCAAATTGTAATGAACCTTATAACCAACGCATCAGAAGCAATTGGGGATAAGGCGGGGAATATTACCGTAGAAACCGGGACAACTGACTGCACTCAAGATTATCTGAGAAATTCCTATTTTGATGATAAACTTGAGGACGGGAAATATATCTTTTTTAATGTGATAGATGATGGATATGGGATGAGTGAAGAAACAATGTCAAAATTGTTTGATCCTTTTTTTACTACAAAATTTACAGGCAGAGGATTAGGCTTAGCTGCTGTAATAGGAATTGTACGCAGCCATCGCGGTACCATTAAAATAGAAAGTGAGGAGGGAAAGGGAACCTCGTTCAGGATATTATTCCCAATTTCTGAGAACACCTACAGCGTTCCAATCGCTGAGCAGGAGCAGCTATTAGACTGGCAGGGAAAAGGGACCATTTTAGTCGTGGATGATGATGAATCTATCCGGTTGCTTGTTAAAACAACCTTAGAGCAAGTTGGCCTAAATGTTATTACCGCAAATGATGGACAGCAAGCTGTAGATACTTTTAAAGAGAATGCCGATAAAATCAGCCTGGTATTGATGGACATGACCATGCCACACCTTAGCGGCGACGAGGCATTTAAACAAATACAGACATTCCGTACCGATGCAAAAGTAATTCTCTCCAGCGGATATAGTGAACAAGAAGCCACCCAAAAATTTAATAATTCCGGCTTATGTGGCTTTCTGCAAAAACCGTATAAACCTTCCGATCTTCTCTCCAAAGTAAAGGAAATCATCTCTTAAACGAAAACTGCCACAATCCTATCCTAACATCTAATACCTAAAAGTAATTATTTAAAAAACCTTCTACATTTTTTTCTGATAAGCCTCTTCGCATTCATCCAAATATTATCAAGTTCCTGTTTAAAGAATCGATTTATAGGTATCAGAATCAGTTAAGATGAAATGTTGAATCCGTCATATCTCCCGCAAAGGCGCAGGATATGTTGACAGCTATACGAACTGACATTTTGAGACCGGACTGATAATTTTTCTATTCAGGTTTACGCGCACACGGAGACGTACGAATGATCAAAATCATTAAAATTGAAGATTTAAAACCAGGCATGTTTATTATCGATGTAACAAATAACTGGAGCAAACATTTAGAATTAGAGAATAAACTTTTTGTTGAGGACGAACTCCTGATTGAACGACTTGTTCAAAAAGGGTTAAAAGAAGTTTATATTGATCCCACAAAATTTAGAAAAGTAAAAATAAAATCACTCGATGCCACAATCTCTCAAAAAGAGGGTTCCAGCCTTCAGGATAAACTGACCAATGCAGCCTCGGTAAGGAAAGAAACCTACAAATCTGTTATGTCGGTTATGACAGATTATATCAGAAGCAAAGAAATAAACCTGGGAAAAGCAGAACACATTGTTTCCAAAGTAGCCGATTCTGTTCTTCAAAATAAATTTATACTTGCCGGCCTTGGTTTAATGCATTCGGCCAATAATTATCTATTTGAGCACTCCGTCAATAGTTTGACGTTGATGGTAACTTTTGCCAATTCCATGGGCTACGATAAAGCTACGCAAGAAGAGCTGGGACTCGGCGCCATGTTACACGATATTGGAATGTTGAACATCCCATCTATCGTTTTGAACAAGCGGACGGAGTTTACGCCCAGTGATGTTATCGAAATGAAAAAGCATGTGGATTACGGCTATAAAATTTTAAAAAACACACCGGGGATTCCACAAAGCGCCATCCTTATGGCCGTGCAACATCACGAACGGTATAACGGCACCGGGTACCCTTTGCAATTGGTGGGCAGCCGGATTAGCGTTTATGGGCAAATGGCCGGGATTATTGATGTGTACCACGCGGCAACCACCGACCGGGGCTATAAAAAAGGGATGGCCCCATCACAGGCGCTTGCCAATATTTTAAAGAAAAAAAGCGGTGAATTTGATAAAGATTTGGTCAAAAAGTTTGTGCAGGCAATTGGTATTTATCCTTTTGGCTCCATCTTAAGTTTAAAAAACGGATTGTCCGGCCTTGTGCTAAATATTGAGGGAAGCGACCTTTTGCACCCCATTCTGCGCATTATCCACGATCCTAAAAAAGGCGGCCTCATTACGCCTTATGACCTTTATCCCCAAAAGTATAGCAGCGATGAAAACTTTAAAATTGTCGGGGTAAAACCCATAGAACAATTGATGCTTCGTAAACCGGACATCAATAAAATATTAGGTATTCAGTTTTAATATTTCACTTTGCAATAATGTTGTTAAAAAAGGTATTGAACGGTTTTCCAGCCTTATAGAGGTCAAAAATTATATCTGCAAGATTGTCCTTTAGCAAATATTCTGTATCAAGTTGACAACCATAATAAAAATTCTTGTTAAAAAGCAGGGGATTAGTTTCAGCGGCTTGCGAAAACTCTTTTGGCAGCCGCTTATTTTTTGCGCCCTGAACTTCGCCAAAATTCTCTTTAAACCCTTTCGCGTTAATAACTTTATTAAAGGCGGCCGGGTTTTTCATAATGGCCGTCCGTACTTTAAAAAGTTGTTCTTTCTCCAAATGATGCGCCCCGCCATAAAATTGAATCCCACTTACTTTAAGCTCAAGATAAATCCCAAGCCGTGTAAAATCTTTACGGCCACCCGCGGAAATAATCGCTGATGTATTTGTTTTGTAGGGTGTTTTGTTTTTTGAAAACCGTACATCGCGATAGATACGAAAAATAGCGTCTTTTGCCGGTATTGCAATTTCAGGATCGTCTTTTTGGAGACGGCTGATCATTTCACTCACAAAATCATAAAAGGGTTCTTTGACAGATTTTTCATAACGTTCCTTGTTTTCGTGAAACCACTCTCTGTGATTATTTGCTTCGAGCTCTAAAAAGAATGCGATAAAATCTTTTTCAAACCAGGCCACTTTTTCTCCTTCTTTGTAAATTAGTCTGATCCCTTTTTATTCAAACAAAATACCTTCCAGGATAAATTCCTGGAAGGTATAAATTTTTACTTTGGTGAATGAAAGGCCATCTTATTGCCTTCGCTGTCCATAAACATGGCGAAGTAACCGATCTCGTCCGAGATTTTTGTTTTTGGCACAACAACTTTCCCGCCCGCTTCTTCCACACGTGCCAATGGTGTGGACAAATCTTCGCCACCATTTAAATAAACCACCGCACCATCTGCCGAAGGTTTATAGCCTTCGCCGGTACAAACAGCTCCGCCAACTTCGCCATCACCGGAATTTAAAAAACCCATTTTTATGCCCATTATTTCCATCGGCTGTAGCTCCGATCCCAAAACTTTACCGTAAAAATTTACAGCACGTTCATGATCGGTCGCAGGAATTTCGAACCAGTTAATTGCATTTGCCATCTCTATTTCTCCTCTGTTTGTTGAATTGATTAATTAAAATGATGGAGCAAACATACAGTGAAAGCAATAGCTGCTCAATCTACAAATCTCATAAAACGTAAACTTCTAAATTTCATCTATTACACAAAAGTGTTTATATTGCAAGAAAATTGAGGCATATCTTACATAAAACGTAAAAGTCTATGCAAAAAAAGAAGCAACTTTTTTATTTAATTAAATCGATGAGCAAAGCTGAGAAAAGGTATTTTAAACTGTTTGCTTCCACTACAAACGGCGAAAATAATTATTTGTTACTTTTTGATGCGATTGATAAACAAACCCATTTTGACGAGCAGGAAATAAGGAATCAATTTGCCGGTCATAAATTTATAAAACAACTTCATGTTACAAAAAACTACCTCAACCAACTTATTCTCAAAAGCCTGCGCAGCTATCACTCAAAAACATCCAAAGCAGCCGAGCTAAAAGATTTGCAACGGGATGTAGAAATACTTCTAAAAAAGGAACTGTTCCAGCAATGCCTCCAAATGGTAGAGAAAGGATTGGAAATAGCGCAAAAATTTGAAAAATGGCCGGACATGCTAAACCTGCTTGATACAAAACGTACTATCTTGCGCAATCAAAAAGGAACAAGTGCGGCATTACAAGAACTAAACAACATCACCCAAATCGAAAAAGAAATACTTGCAAAATTAGCACATATTTCCGGGTACTGGGATTTGGCCAGCAATATGTTCTCAATTTTAAGCCAACCGGAAAAACTTATAAATCATCCACTGTTAAGCAGCGACCAGGCAACCGATTCTTTTCAGGCTCGCATGCTTTATAATTATATTTTACAAGCGGTGCTGTACACTAAAAACGATCTAAAGGGCGCCCAAAAGGGGATGGAGAAAGTTGTCTTTTTGTGGGAAGAAAACAAGCACCTTATTTATGAAAACCCCGGCGCTTATTTAACCGCCTTAAACAACCTGGTTGGTATCGCCCTTCAGACAAAACAATATGCTTACGCCGAACAAATGATTTACCGAATCCGAAAAGTACCCGCCCGTTTTGGCCTAAAAGTAAACAACCCCATCGCCGTAAAAGCCGTTTTGCACAGTTATAATGTCGAGCTGGAAATGTACCGCGATACAAAGCAGCCCGATCTTGGGATTAGGTTAATCCCCAAAGTACAAGAATATTTGGAAAACCCATCGTTGGTCATACCAAAAAATTACGCCCTTTTACTCTACTTTCAGTTTGCAATTTTTTATTATATAAAAGGCCGGTTTACAGAAACACTCCATTTTTTAAATAAAATCCTGGCCGGCAAGTATGGCAACATGCGCGAAGACATACAAAGCTATGCACACCTTTTATTTTTAATAATCCATTTTGAGCTGGGCAATATGGTGTTGCTGCGCTACGCGGTAGAATCGTGCAGGCGGTTTTTAAAAAAGAAACGCTCTTTACAAGATTTTGAAAAAAAACTATTATCCGCTTTCTCCAAGTTAAGCACACTGCCCAAGCCAGCCTACAAAGGTCAATTCCAGAAATTAAAAAGAGAATTATTTGAAGCACATTCTGAAAATGAAAAAAATAATATCCTGGATTATATTAACTTTGAAGATTGGATTAATCAGAATTTAAGCAAATAAATCATCTTAATCTTTTTGGTTTACAAACGTATAGATCAGCCGCGAGATTTGTGCCATTGCTGTTATGGATTTTTTGGGGTTTTCAAGATCTTTTGAGAGGAGAACAAGAATATATTTCCGGCCATCAGGCAAAATAACAATCCCGGAGTCGTGGCGCACCCCACTGATCGATCCTGTTTTATGCGCAACTTTAACATCATCGGGCAACAAAGCCGGGATGATGGAATTATGTTTTTGATCCAATAAAATTTCTATCATTTGTTGTGAGGCGGGTTTACTTATAGCCTGACCAAGGGCAATTTTCTCATAAAGCACAAGTAAATCCATTGCCGTCGTTATATTGCTTAGCCCGGCTTCATAGGCTTTCATATCTTCAACACCACGCAAAATATTAATATTGGCCGCACCCAGCTTGCGCATGGTTTGGGTAATATTTTTTGCGCCTAAAATTTCCACAACAAGGTTTGTTGCAAGATTAGAGCTATGGATTATCATGTCATAAACCAGGCTGCCAAGCGGTTTCTTCTCACCGATAAAATCATATAATTTTTCACCGCTGTCCCGGCCAATCTCAAGCTGAAAAGCGGAACCATCTACGATACTTTTAAATTTATTTTTTACAAGGATGGAATCCGATAAACTTAATATACCCTTGTTTTCCTGGTTAAAAGCTTCGATCATTACCGGTGTTTTCATTGTGCTAGCAGCATGAAAAACTTCATTTTCATTTATCAAAAGAGAACAGCGTTTTTCCCCGATCGTTTTAAAGGCCACGGCAAAACCGCCCTGTTCCTGTTGTAATTTTTTTATGATTTGTTCTTTGAGCACGCCCGTATTTTGTGACATCAAATTATTTTCCGAAATAAAAAAAATGAAAGTAATTAGCAGAAGGCTCATCACATACCTACTTTCTGTTTACAATATAAACACCTAAAATAATTAAGGCCATGCCTGCAAAATGCAAAGCAAAAAACTGTTCGCCATCAAAAAAACCAAATGCCAGCGCAACGATCGGGATAATATAAGTAACCGAACTTGCCACAACCGCTGAAGTCATCTTAAGCAGTTTAAAAAACAGCACGAGCGCCAGCGCGGTGTTTACTATTCCCAAAACAGCTAAGTAGCCCAATGCTTCTAACGCGCCTGCCTGGGAAGCAACCCGCGATGTAAAATCAGTGGAGAAAAGATAAACCATCGCCGGAGGGCCAATAAAAAAGAGGGCTAAACCGGTTAAGCGGATTGAATGGATATCGGCAAGATATTTTTTTATGTAGTTGACGTTAAAGCCGTAAAAGGCTGAGGCAATAACAACAAAAATACATAATAATTAATCGCCCCAAGCGATCCGTTGCCATTAATCAAACTAAGGCCAATCGAACCGGCCAGGCCAATTAAAATACCAATCACCTGCTGGCGGTGCATTTTTAAATGAAAGAGAAAAACACCAATCAGTAAAGTAAACAAAGGTGTTAAAGAATTGAGTACACCTGTTATCCCACTATCCAACTGGGTTTGTGCCTTGGCAAAAAGGAAAGCAGGGATTAAATTACCCGTCATCCCCGAGACTAAGAATTTCCAGCTATGGGTTTTAAAGTATTTTTTTAAATGGATTAATGCGCTTGGTAATAAAACAATGTAGGCAAAAAGAATCCGTAATAGCGCAACCTGCTCCGCAGAATAGACCAACAACCCCTTTTTAATAAGGATAAATGAGCTGCCCCAAATAATAGAAGTAACCAAAAGTAGGGCAACTGCAAGCGTCCTGTTCTTATTTCCCCCCATCATGCATTGCCAAAAACTTTAAAAAGCGGGTCATGTAAATCAGCTGCATCAGCAGAGCAGGCAAAGGCGATTGTTTTTGCAATGGCCTCCGGCGTTACCCAGGTTTTTGTATCGGCTTCTGGCATGGCAGTACGGTTTTGAGGTGTATCAATTATGCCGGGCACCACTACCGATGTAACAATATTTTTATCACGGCCTTCCGCATTTAAAATTTTTGCAAGATTAACCACAAGGGATTTTGAGAGCGTATACGCCAACATCTCTTTCCCACTTGCCGGATCCAATGCCGGCCCGGACGCGATAAACACCATCCGCCCACCCTTATTCTGATCAATCATTTTTTTAAAAACTGCCCGAGCCATAAAATAAACCGTCTCAAAATTGAGCTTATACATTTTATCCAGTTCGTTTTTACCGCTATTAAAAATATTGCCCATGGCAAAACCACCCACCGTCAACACCGCCGTATCGACAGAATTAAACTTCTTAGCGACGGCCTGCACAAAACCGTCAACACTCTGTTCATCCATCAAATCGACTTCAAAAGGAATGCTGTTTTTATTTAGGTCAATTCTCTGCCCACTGCGAATGGCAGCGGCTACATTATAGTCGGATTCTGTAAAAAGTTCCAGAACAGCTTTTCCCAAATTCCCAGTCACCCCGGTGATTATCGCTGTTTTATTTCGCATATATTTATTCCATATTAAATGTTATAAAAAGTAACAAAGTTTTAACTTAGTACAAAACAACAACCCAAAACAACGCCAAATAGTGTAAAGTGTAGTTGACAAACTATCCATCGTAATGTAAATTCCAATAGACAAAACCAAAGGGCTTATATGCTCCAAAAATTATTTGAAATACACAAGTACACTACAAACCAGAAGAACCGGAAACATAAACGTTTTCTTTTTGATAAAATAAACTGGCAGTCCGGTGCAATCTGCATATCTGGCGCAAGGGGCACGGGAAAGACCACGTTAATGGTTCAACATTATCACCAGACTTATGCATCTGTCAATGACGCGCTGTATATTTCTGCCGATCACATTTCGATAATCTCTCACGGTTTATATGAAATTGCAGATCAATATTTTAAATATGGCGGCCAAGCGCTTTATATCGATGAAATACATAAGTATCCTAATTGGTCCTTAGAGCTAAAGAATATAATTGATGTATACAGCGACAAAAAAATAGTCTTTTCGGGCAGCTCATCCCTTAATCTATTTAAAGGAAAGGGGACTTGTCTCGAAGAGTGGTTTATTATCAACTACCCGGATTGTCTTTTAGGGAGTTTTTATATTTTACAAAAGGGGAGAAATTTCCGGTTATTTCTTTAAAGGAAATTATAAATAATCATACACAATTATCTGAGAGCCTAAAACTCCCAAGCCCCCTACTCAAAATTTTTAATGAATATATCCACTTTGGGTATTATCCCTTCTTTTTAGAAGGAACCAAAGAATATTTTTCAAAATTACAAAACATAATAGAAAAAGTTTTATTTGAAGACCTGACAACGGTATTCAATATTTCTCAAAGCAAACTCCCGGCCATAAAAAAGCTTATTTGGTTAATCGCCTCTTCACAGCCCTTTATTCCTAATATCGACAGAATCAGTAAAAGCCTGGGCATCTCCAGGGAATACGTCTATCATTACATCGATTGTCTTGAAAAAGCAGGTCTGTTATTATTGGTACGCCGTTCTGGGAGCGGATTTAAAGCCGTTAGAAAACCCGGGAAAATATATTTGGAGAATAGCAGCCTAATCGAAACTATCTCTGAAGAAACGGGATTTGATGCCCTCCTCGGAAACATCCGTGAAACATTTTTTGCAAACCAACTCAATTCTGTAACAACTGTGACTGTTCCACCAAAAGGTGATTTTATGATAAACGAAAATTATGTATTTGAGATCGGTGGAAAAAACAAAGATTTTTCCCAGATAAAAAATAGACAAAACAGTTTCCTGGCCCTGGATGGAATCGAAATCGGGCATGGACAAAAAATCCCGTTGTATTTATTTGGTTTTTTATATTAATTCTTTACGCTGTTACAGCTTCTCTTTCCACTTGGTAATCGATTCTTCGTTCATCTTTACATATTGCTCATTACCCGATTTTTGTGCGCTTACCATGCTGCGTTTTGCCCAAACGATCGCTTCTTCATAATCCTCTTTGGCTGCCAGGATTTGTGCCTTAAGACGCAGAACCCAAAAAGGTTTGTCATTCAACTCGATAGATTTAGAGACCATCTCCAAAGCATCATCAAGGGATTTACCGTTTTTAAAATAGTAATTTGCCGCGCTGTACCACCCATTTGCCGTTTTTGGCTCTTCCGATTCCCGAAATTTTTTGATACTTTCCATCACCATTTTATCCGTTTCGGTTTCCAGCTTGATAGTCACACTGGTTTGCGCCCACATCAAAACAATATTGGCCGAGTTATCCGTTACATCCGCTATCTCGATGGTAAACCGTTCAACCGCAAGGGGCCTTAACTTAGGTTTAACTTTAAATGAAAGCAGGTCTTCTTCTTTCACATAGTTTTGCCCGGCATCCAGCTTTTTGTTGATAATAATTTTCCACTCCCGCTCACCAGGAACGGTATAAAGGCTGTAAGTGCCAGCCGGAACTTTATGCCCTTCCAGCATCACATCCGTACTAAATTTTAACAAGGTCGATTTATTTGCCCCTGTGCGCCACACCTTACCAAAAGGAACAAGTCCACCAAATATAACGCGTCCTTTTATGCCCGGCCGTGAATATTCTATTGACACGTCTGTAACTCCCACAACCTGGCTAATTGTACAAAACGGACTGGGTTGCGGTGTTTTAATCTGCGCAAACAACGCTGTTGTTGATACAAAAAATACGATTAAAAAAGAAACTACTTTCATTTTTTCCTCCAATGATGGTTTGTAATAAACAAATTACTTAGCTTTTTTGAGAACAGCCCCAAGTGCCAAAATGTAGGCAGCTTTATCTTCTCCGGTAAAACCTGCATGATACTAAAAAATTTATCCAGGGCTTAGCGGATTACAAAAACCTCTATAAATACTTCACAATTAAATCTACGACCATTTTTACTTTTTTAGTATAAGGCGGCTGTACCAACATGGCCATGGTAAAGCCATTTTTTTGTTTTAAAACGGATCGCTCGTTGGTGAAAGCCATAAAACCAAAATAGCCGTGCGCTTTGCCAAGGCCTGAGAAATTTACACCACCAAAAGGCAGATTAGGATGGGCAAACTGCCATGTGGTTTCATTAATAGCAACGGTCCCTGAAGAGGTG
>JAJRVW010000168.1 GCA_024277115.1 Calditrichota bacterium | reverse complement strand
TGTTGATCAGGAATACGACGAAGACGAAGGTTTGGGAAAAACATCCACAATGTTGGCCTATAAAAAATACAAAAACAAAACCATCGCGGCCAACGTCTTGTTCAGCGCACTTGAGCGCAACCTTATCGAGAAAGCGGACGATAAAAAAGCGCTGGAGGTATTTTCCATCATGAACTCAGAGTTCCCGGACGAACCGGAAACACAAGAAGCCGCCCTTCTGCTCGGCTTGATCGATGGAACAGAAATTGGGGAAGAAGGATTGCTGCCACAAAAATATGAATTGGCGCACAACTATCCCAACCCCTTTAATGCCACAACAACCTTTAAGTTTGGCCTGCCAAAAGCATCCAATGTAAAAATTGAAATTTTCAATACCATTGGCCAGAAAGTTAAAACGATCAAGCTTAAAAATGTCGCGGCAGGGTATCATAAACAGTTGTGGAAAGGTACCAACGATTTTGGAAATGTTGTTGCAACGGGCATGTACATTTACAAATTCACGGTAACTTCCGTCACGGATAAAAAAGTGAAGTTCCAAAAAACACGCAAAATGATCTTACTCAAGTGATAAGGCAAAATACTATGCCCCGGCTTGTCCGGGGCTTTTTTTATCTAAGCTATCTCTTCCCAATCTCACTAACAATCCCTGTTAGGGGATGGTATAAAAACATAAAAATTGGTGAATTCGTGGCTTAGTGTGCTTTGGGGTTTATTGAGATATTAAGCGCAAGTAAAATATTAAAATAACACATGCCCGGTTTGTCCGGGCATTCTTAAAACATGTCGATAAAAATAAAACTTTTCATATTCTTGTTTCTTTCCAGTTTTCTCCATGCGGAAAACCCGGACAGTACAAAAGCAAAGATAGCCGTGAATAAGTCTTTGATATTGGAAGCATCTAAAAATTTTAATATCGACCCGTCTTACCTTGCCGCGATTATTTATGTGGAGCGTACCTCAAATTATGATTGGAAGGACAAAGCATTAGACGCCTTAATCGCCAAACGTGGTTACAATAGTTCCGTGGGCTTTTGCCAGGTAAAGATAAAAACCGCCTACTGGATCGAAACTCAATTAAATGATTCAAGCAGTATATTTTGTCCCGGCGAAAAATATGTTGGTTTGTTAAAATTAAGTACCTCGGCAAAAGAACTTTTGACAAAACTTGAAGACGATTCCCTTAATATTTTTTACGCTGCGGCCTATCTGCGGATCATCCAAAATTATTGGGATAAACAGGGTTTTAATATTGATAACAAACCGGATATTCTCGGCACGCTTTATTCTATAGGCATGTTTGGCGATGACGGGAAGGCAAGAAAACCCCATGCAAACCCAAAGGCAAACTGGTTTGGGGAGAAGGTAAAATCATCCCTTTTCCTTTTCGAAGCGCTATTCCAGTCAGGGTAAATATTTCAATAAATTTCAATAAAAAATTTTAAGACCTAACCAAAACAGCCGTATTAAAACAGTGTAGGCACAAACGTATATAAATATTGCCTTTGTCTCCAGGGCTCAAATGATAAAAAATCAATGAATTCGTGGCTTAATTTGTTCGTTGTTAAAAAAACACTTCATTAATCCCATCAAATTGGGAGCAGGCCCGTTCAAAATCATTCCAATTCAATAACAAATCTTAGAACGGCATTGAAAAATGGCAAAAGGTCACTAAAAAGCCATAAAAGGGCATCGAAATATTGTTAAAGGCCACAGAATAATCACTAAAAGGCATAGATAAATCATTCCAAGCCACATTAAAATGAGAAAACGGCACGGGAAAATCCCCAAAAGGCATTTAAAAATCACTTAGGGGCAAAGAATGTTCGCCGCAATAGGCCATAAAATCATTTAAGGACACCGACAAATTGCAAACCATCATATCTTAAGGAGAAAATATCATGGCAAACTCAATTCAAGAACTGCTGATCCAGGCAAATACCGCCTTGGAAAACGCCCTTAACGATTCCGAAGTACAAACATTATTAACAGTTTTTGGTTATGACCAAACAGCAATCGAAGCAGGCAAAACTTTGTACGAATCGGCCAACCAGCTGCAACAAAAACAGTTAAAAGAATACGGTGACCAATACTCTGCCACAGAAGAGTTCAACGCAAAGCTAAAAGCGGCCAAAACAGAATATGTCCGCTTCGTAAAAATTGCCCGCGTCGCCTTAAAAAACGAACCGGCCGCGTATCAAAAACTCGGTTTGTCCGGCGAACGCAAACAATCCTATTCCGGTTGGTCAGGGCAAGTCGACCGGTTTTACGCCAACGCCCTTGCCGATTCAAATATTTTGGCAAAGCTCCAAAAATTTGGCGTCACACAAGAAAAACTGGCAGCGGGCAAACTATTAGCGGAAGAAACAAAAGCCGCAAATGCCAACCAGAAAAAAGAAATGGGCGAAGCACAACAAGCCACTTTGACAAGGGACAATGCCATCGATGAACTTTCAAGCTGGTTAAGTGATTTTATTGCCATCGTCCGTATAGCGTTGGAGGAACAACCTCAATTATTGGAAAAATTAGGAATCCTGGAACGCTCATAAACAGGTTTTCACACAATATTCCCAAAATGTGGGCGTTGCTAACCAAGTGTTGTACAAGGAATTTTACACGCAGGGCATGATCTCAGGTTGTAAGTGTATCCCGTGTAAAATCCTCTTATGCCTGGCACGAACCGCGCAGTAAGAAACAAAGTTAGTTGCCCTAAACCGGTTATTTTAGCAAGAAAAGCAGCCCTTCAAAAAGCATAGGGAAGCCCGAAAGTTTTATTTTAGGACAGAATATACTTTTTTAAAAAAGGACTGGCAATATTTTTCTAAAAAGCCCTATTTAAAACACAGCACACCTGTCAGTTTCAAGCCTATTTTATTTTTTTTTTTCAGAATGTCAAAGAACCCGTCTGAGCCGGGCAGGCGTAAAAAGCGGGACAGCCTATCCCGTATTTCTGTACCTCTGCTGCTGAAATGTAAGGCGGATTTCCCCCTCATCGATCAACCGGTTTAAGAAAAGCGTCAGCGGCAGTTTCTCCAACGCGGCGCGCATAATATGTACGGGCGTATGCAGGTAATAATTGATGGCCGTGTTGGGGTTCGAGTGGCCTAAAATATTTTGAATGGTCAGGATTTTAACCCCTTTTTCGTTGAGCATAGTAGCGCAGGAATGGCGCAAAGTATGCGGTGATACTTTAAACCGTTTTTCAATAGCGCTGGCTTTCAGTAATTTTTTAAAATTATCCTCGATGGTCCTGATGGCGATGCGGTTGCCTTTTTTGGATATAAAAAGCGCGTTGTTCCCTTCGGCCTTAAAAATATTTCCGCGTACGGCCAGATAGTTTTCCATAGCCGTTTTTATTTCATTGGTCAATAACAAAACCCTTTTCACATCACATTTTCCGCTGATGGTAATTTTATTTTCATACCAGTCAATATCGCCCATATCCAGGCGGTGCACCTCGCCAACGCGCAGTCCCAGAAGGTACATCAGGGCACAGACAGCATAATCGCGCAGACCGAGAACGCTGTTTCTATTGATGGCGCCAAAGAGCTTTTTGATTTCTTCTTCGCTTAAAAAGTTGGCCCTGTACGGCCTTGCCGCGCGGATCTTGAGCACCTTTTTAAAAGGCAGTTTTTCAGCAGTTTCCACACCGTTTAACTCCAGGTAATTTTGGAAAGCGCGCAATGTAAATATCTTGCGGTTAACAGACGCCGGCGCGTTATTGCGTTCCTGGCAAAGATGTTGTTGAAAGCCGATAAGCGAACTACCTGTGATGCAATCCAGTTTATTGTCTTGCATAAAGTTGGTGTACAGCCTCAAGTCTATAGCATCCGAACGCGAGGTGGAAGGCCGCGTATAGCCCACCCGGTTGCGGTATTCCAGAAAAGGCGCTATGTTGTTTTTAAGTTGTGTTAAAGTTAAGGCCATGGTTTTACCCCCCTATCGTTAAACAGTTTAAGGATTCTTTTATATCGCACCCGCTTACATGGATATACCCGGATGTTTCGCGCAGGTTATCATGCCCCAACATGACCTTGATTGCTTCTAAGGGGACGTTGGCATAATACATTTCGGTGGCGAAACTGTGGCGCAGGCAGTGGGCGGTGATGTGTGTTTTTATTCCGGCTGCCACGCAATATTTTTTGATGCGTTTATTGATCGAGGAATCGTCCATGATTCGACAACGCTCATCAGGGCTGATTTTTTTGTTCTGCCCGCCGAAGAGCAGATCATTGTTTTTAAGGTCTTTGATATAATCCACCAGCAGGTCAAAAAGTTTGTCCATGATCAGCAAAGCCCGCTCTTTGGCGCCTTTACCGTGAACAGTCAGCAACGCGCATTTTTTTATCCGGCCCCATGATCTTTATGTCTTCTTTTTTGATAGACCGCACCTCCATTGAGCGCAGGCCAAGGCACCACAGAATGAGCAGCAGCAGTCTATCGCGTTTTTTTGTGCCATTGCGTTCGCCTTCATTTTGATCAATGGCCTTAAGCATCTTAAAAATAATCTCCCGCGGGATATGTTTGTAGCGGGTTGGCTTTGCTCTCTTGATGGGCAACAGGTTTTGCGCGGGGTTATGTTCGATCTCCATGCGCAGATGGAGCATCTTAAAAAAGCGCCTCAAGGCGGCCCTGAAGTGTGCTGTGCGGCTGGGGCTAACCCGTTTCTTTAACCTGAGGATAAACTCAAACAGGTGTTCCTCTTTGGTCTCTAGCAGGTCAATGTCCAGTCCTTCGCGGCAAAACCGTTCGTATTTTTGAACGCAGGATATATAGGTTTTGACAGTCTCACCGTTAAAATTATTTAGTCTTTTTAACTCCCTGTGAAAATCCCATAACAGTTCATTGATTTTTTTATCGTTCATGGTATAAGCTCCATTGTTTTAAGGTTAAAGTAGTTCTACCGAGCTTTGTCGAAGTAAGGGTGGCGCATCATATACTTGCCATAAGAAGTTGGCGAGAGGTGGATATATTTACGGGTGTTCTGGCCGTTTCTGTGGCCAAGCATTTCTTTAGTGACGGTAAAACCCGCTACCTCGTTTAACTGTGTGCCGGCACTGTGACGAAAGATGTGCGGGTGCAGTGTTTCGGCAAATGAATGGCCTTTTTCAATCAACCTTTCCTTTAGCAGGTTTACGATCTTGTTGACGCCGGCGGGCCGCAGCCGTTGTCTTTTTTGGTTTAAAAAGAGCGGGCCTTCATTTATCCCTGAGCGGTAAATATGTTCGTTTATCAGCCCGGAAACAGCTGACGGGACAGATATGGGCCTTTTGCCATATAACCCTTTTTCTTGTACCGTCAGGATGTGGTTTTGCGCGTCAAAGTCCTCCACATTTAGGGCAACGGCCGTGGATTTGCGTAAACCAACGATGGCCATGAGCGAAATGATGGCAAAATCGCGCAGCCCGTTTGCGCTATGACTGTTTTCGGCCAGGGCAGTAAAAACAACCTTCAGTTCAGCTTCTGTTAAAAAGCGCGTTTCTTTTTTGGGGATTTTGGGTGGACTTAAGTTTATTGCGATATTATCTTTGATGTGGCCATGCAACTCAAGGAAGCAGAAGAATTTTTTTAGGGCCCAGATACGCGCTTTTATGGTTGTTGGCGCGGCATCGTCCGAAACGGCAAAGTTAAACAGGTGTTTATATTGAATTTGCCCAACAGATGCCAGCTTGCTGTTTTTCAGGAAAAGATTAAGTTGTTTAATATAGCGGGCCAGTTCTTTGTTGGAGTTTTTGGCCAGGCCGAGCATATTACAGTAGTTTAAATAACCGTCAAGAAAAAAGTTTAGCATGGGATCTCCTTTAAAATAATGTCGTGATCATTTAATTCGGATTTCCCATGCTATTATTAAGTTATTTTGCTAACTGCGAGGTTTAGGGGTTATGTGTCCTTATTTATAATGCTCACTTTTCGCTAATTCTATTAATGGTTCGATCTCTTTTTGGTATTCTTCAGAACAATTTTTTAGTATATCATCAGGGCTATCATACGGAGAGGTAAGTTCTATGTCATCAGTTGGCCCATAACATGAACAATGTCCAGCATCATGTAGATACCACTTTTTATTAATCCTAAAAAGTATTTGCCCCGAACCTTCATAAGAACCATACGAATACCAATAAAAGACTACATCTGCGCCTAATTCTTCTATGGTTTTTAATTCGTCATCTTCTAATTCACAAGATTCACTATAATTAAAATCCAATGGTGTTCCTTTTAACCTGTAAACTTTCATTTTTCACCTCATTTTTTTACACATAACAACGGCATTAAGCCGACACAAAAAGCGTGCGGCTTATGCCGGGCGTTAGCGGCAGGAGTAATAGCTCAATAATAAAAGAATAATTAATATTGGATATATCTTAAATATTTTGATATTATTGATATAATATGTGAAAGAGGAATTGAGATGAGAGTTATTCTGTTTTCTTTGATAATAATCTTATCTACTAATTATAGTTTTACACAAACACTTCATTCAAATCATAACCAAATAAAAACTAATATTGCTACTTCAGACAGCGGAATTTCACCAATTGATGTCTTTGGCTGGGGAATATGTAAGGCTATTGATTATTGGGAAGAATATATTTTTATTGGGAATGGTGTTTTTATCCAAGTATATGATGTGTCTCTAAAGGAGGCGCCATTATTTGTTAGTGAAATAAAACTAGATGGCTATGTTAATGATATTAATGTCCACAATAATTATCTCTTTGTAGGTCCACCTTTTAGGGTATTTGATATATCAGACTTACAAAAACCCACACTTATTTATGAAGAGTTTATCTATAACAGTATTGAAAGAATATATATAAAAGACGATGTATTATTTTTAGCGGGGTTATTAGGTACAACGCGCATTTATGATATAAGCAATCCGGCAATACCGCAGTTTATTACAGAAATATATTCATCTTCTGATCCATTTTCTTTGTCAGTTATTGATACACTTTTATTTATAGGTACTTGGGATTCATACTCTTTAGAAGTATTTAGCATAAGCGATATTTATAATCCAAAACTGATTAATGAACAATATATTTCAGGTGCACCGATTTAAATTGCATCCGATGGCAATAGACTTATAACTATGAGTAGTGGAAATTTTAAAATCTTTGAAATCAACAGTGCTTTTCCGGAGTTATTGTCAGAAAAAGTTATTTATTATGGAGGGGGCGGTGAAATTAGTATCAATGAAGATATTGTGATTATTCCAAAAAGGGACATTGGTTTTTATACGATAGATATCTCGGATATATTTTTCCCAGTTATTGCTGATAGTTTTGAAGCTGAACACCCGCACTTTCCTGTAAAACATGTTTTTTCGGACAGTCTGATTTACACAGCTAATTTAAGCGGATTTGGCATTTATAATGTCAATCGTCTAAACAAAGTTAACGAATTATTCTTTTTTCCTACAGGTGGAAGTGCCCGTGAGGTGCAACTTTATGACAGTAAATTATTTGTATATGCCGATTATTTGAACATTTTTGACTTAACTGGTGATGAACCACAGTTATTTGCGCAATATTCCAATACATTTGGTATTAAAGACATCGCTATTTCGGACAGCTTATTATATATACTATCCATATATGGTGTGTCAATTGTTGACTGGAGTAATGCATCTGATTTAATAGATATTTCACATTTTCCATTAGAATTTAAAGGGGCTGTCGGACAACGTCCTTCGTTGGAGTTGTATAAGCAAAAACTTTATGTAACAACCGGTATAGATTCCATAACTGTTATTGACATATCAAACCTCTCAGAACCTCAATTAGATAATAAATTTAAAGTACACAACTTTCCTTATAGTCTTGAGGTCAATCAACAATATCTTTATAGCAGCGAAGCGAATAAGGGATTACGCATATATGACTTAGATAATGATTTGATGGAAGTAGCATCGTTTTCGGAAAGAAGGTTCAGCTTCTCCAAAACTTATAATGACACGATTTTTGCCAGTGTTGATGATGGCTTAGCTGTATATAAATTTGATGGACAAAACATTGAGGAAATAAGTTATTTACCAACGCCTGGGGGAAGAAGTATTGTACGGTTAAAAGTACATAATCATAAAGTATATATGGCTTATGGCAGGAACTTAGAGGTGATTGATGTTAAAAATATCTACAATCCACACATAAAAGCATATTACAGACATCATAGTATTTCTGGTATTGATGTTGATGATGAACATATTTACATCCCTGCTAATGGTAATGGTGTTCTAAAACTTAAAGAAAAAGATGTTACTTATATCAGACCTATAGACACTCCTGCTGTAACTTCTGAATTTCAGTTTAACATTTATCCAAATCCTGCAAATAACTATGGTATTATTTCATTCACATTAAAAAAAAGGGCAAAAATAAAGATATATCTATATGATTCTATTGGTAGAGAAATTGAAACTATATTTAATAATTACAAAGAACAAGGACATCATAAGTTGCACTTTAAT
Source organism: Calditrichota bacterium (assembly GCA_024277115.1). GTDB lineage: Bacteria > Calditrichota > Calditrichia > Calditrichales > J004 > JABFGF01. Next base: position 440 of record JAJRVW010000168.1, on the reverse strand, counting down.
TTTAGTAAATATAGTTCCGGTTTATATTTAATAAATATGAAACTTAACGGTAACAACAATAAACAAAACAAGCTTATTCTTATAAAATAATTCTTCAAAATCCAACTTATCAGGAGGCAAAAATGAAGAGAAGTATAATTTTTTTATTGTTTGTTTTAACCATTTATGTAGTAGCAGTATATACTCCAACGAATATTACAATTGAGGAGAATGAGGAAGATCAAAGAGAAACAGCAGTAGCGGTAAATCCTAATAACTCCTCTATAATTATGTCAACCTGGCAAGAGTATCGTTATGAAAAGGACTTACCCACGAAAAGTAGACACTCATCCTAGTTAGGTTTATCTTATTAGAAGGAGGTTTACTTATGGCCCGAAGAAAAACAGATCGTTACTCAGAAGAATACAGGCGACAGGCGGTTTCCCTGGCCGATCGGCCAG
>JAJRVW010000167.1 GCA_024277115.1 Calditrichota bacterium | reverse complement strand
GATGTGGCGCTGTGGCAGGCGATGCAATCCTCCGCCTCCTGCCCGTTGATTACCGAGTCAGGCGGCAGACCCACCCATTCTTCCGCCAGTTCGCCGGCAACATCGTTCTGTGTATCGGCGTGATGGCTTAACACCCAGTTACCGTGGACTGTGCTGTGGCAAAGCGAACAATCAAATTGCGATTGTGCAATTCCCGGTTCCGGACTTAAAAATGCAAGCACAAAACCGATTAAGAAAAGCTTGTGAAAGTGATTCATGATTTACCTCCTTTTTATTTGGTTAATAAACAGGGGCAATACGTAAAAAACAAAATCCTGGCAGATTTCCTTTTGCCTATTGTCCTTAAATGTCAATTCATTTTCCGTAACAATCTGCAACACTGTTAACTAAATAACAATTATTGTAAATAACCCCCAAAGGTACTAAATATGAGCAGGAAAAGCAAGGGAAACAAGGAAAAATTTTGCATTTTGTCAATAGCTGTTTTTTCTTACTTTTGATTTTTCAACAAGTCTAAATCCCGCGCACTTGAAAGTCAGGAAACACTTCACATTCATCATTGCTTTGACCTGCCTGCTGCAGGGCCTGACTTTTGCCCAGACCGACACCCTCGTCGTTTCGCGCGACTCTTCTTTGGTGATCCTCCAAACAGGAACACGTGATAAAAGCGAAAATCAACAGAAAACCGCTTTCCGCCTGACAACCAGCATCGATTCGACGGATGTCCGGTTTTTCAGTGGCTCACTGGACAGCCTGAAAGCCGAGGCCTTTCACGAAATTGACACCAGCACACTGTACTTTCAGCAGTACGATCCTTTATTCCATCAAAACGGTTTCTATTCAACCTTAAGCAACATCGGCCTTGCCCATAAAAATTTGGCCTTTACCCCTACCCTTTCTGTTGGTTATGATTTTGAAAACAAGCACTTCAGAAAGTACAGCTACCAAAACAGCCGGGTAAGATACTATAAACTTTATGTACCCTATTCCGAGGTTCGGTACGTGTTGGGATCAAAAAAAGAACAAGTGTTGTCGGTGGTGCTCAACCGGGAGATCTTCAAAGGTTTTGTTTTTGGTCTTGACATTACCGTGCTCAACTCACCGGGCCCCTACGAAAGAAGCAAAAGCGATGACAAGAGGTATTACTTTACTGCACAGTACTACACACCAAACAAGCGTTACGGCGTAGTAGCCAACTATCTGCGTAACAAGATTGTGGTGGAAGAAAACGGTGGCATCCGTTACGACAGCGTTTTTGAAGACAAAGTAGAAGAGAACAGGCGAATCATCCCGATCATGCTAGACTCCAGTAGTGCCCGGAACCGGATTACCGAATCGGGCGTTTACATTGAGCAATACTTTAACCTGCTCAGACCGAAATCCGGGAAGGATTCTGTAAAGCGGAAAATAGATGCCGGAAACATCAGTTGGGCCTTTCAACTGCAGCGAAACAAAAGGATTTACGACGACAACAATCCCCTTGTCAGTTTTTACCGGCCCTATGCAGCGCCAATCGACTCGACTGAAACCTACGACTCGCTTTTTCAACAACGTATCCACAATCGCGTAAAGTGGTCAAGTATCGGCTACAACGATGACTTGCTGAGTAAGATCTTTTACATCTATTTTGGTGCCGACCATGATTTTATCCAGCAAACCCTGCCCTACGATTCGGTGAAAACATCCTTTAGCCAGATCACGCCTTTCGGGGGGATTTCGTTGAAGCTGTTCAAAAGTTCACACCTGACAGCCGACGGGCGCATTGTTCTGGGTGGATACAACAACGGCGATTACCGGATAACAGCAAAACTCGACCAGTTTCTGGGCACATCGGATAAAAATGTCGGGGAACTGCATTTCGGACTTCACTTTGCCGGACGTACACCCTCGTGGTTTTTCAGCGAGTACCAGTCGAACCGCTTCAGATGGAAGAACGATTTAAAAAAAGAAACCATCATGGTGCTGAGTGGTTCCTACCAATTCAAAAGCATACGTGCCGGAGTGGACTTTTCTTCATTCAGCAACTATACTTATCTGAACGACTCGGTGCAGCCTGAACAAATCGGGACACCCAGTACGGTTTTAAAAGTCTATCTCAGGGGAAACCTGCCCATCGGCAAGTTCGGCATCAACAGCAGGCTGGTTTATCAGACTTTCTCCAAACCCGAAATCATTCGTGTACCTGAGTTTTTCGGGATTCTTGATCTCTATTTTAAGAGTCCGGTCTTTAAAAAGGCCGGAACCCTCCAGACCGGTTTCCAGTTCAGTTATTTTACCTCTTTTTATGCCGATGCCTACATGCCTGAACTGCGACGGTTTTACCTTCAAAGTGAAACGGAAATTGGCAATTACCTGTTTGCCGATTTCTATGTTACCCTTCAGGTGAAAACGGCACGATTGTTTTTAAAGGCAGCAAATCTGACCAGCTACCTGGGCAATTACACCTATTACCTGGCTCCCCACTACCCCGCACGTGATGCACGCTTCTATTTTGGAATTAGCTGGCGGTTTCATGATTAAAGCTTCCCTGAACCTGTCTTCGATCTCCCGGTCAGCAGAAAGCAATTCTCAAGAATACCGAACACTCCCTGATTTCAATCCAGCTCCTTATTCCATGTTCCGCTGTGAATTTCTGTTTTCTGTTACAACTCATATCCAAAACTCAAACCGTAAACCCATGACGGGGCTTCAACTCTTTCTGTATCAAAGAATAAAGACGGGGAAACAGAGAACCTGTCAATTTCAAATTTATAGGCGGTCCCCAGCCTGAGTGCGGGCACTATTTCGGTATCACTGAATTCGGCAGCCGGAGCCACTGTAAATTCGAAATGCCAGGCATGCAAATAGAGGGCTGGCCCTACCAGAACAGACTGGATATCGCCCATGGCATAGTCAACAAAGCCCCCAACGCCAACAACTTTAGTGAAGTTGTGTTTATAATCAATACCCAGGGTGAAAGCCGTTGCATCGCTATTAGACGTACCGCCTATAAATACGGAAAACTCATTTTTGCTTTCTTCCTTATCGCTGTCAGCGTTTTCCTGTGCATTCGTCAAACCGACTAAAAAAAGACTCAAAAATCCAACTAAGAATAATCTTTTCATTATTTATAACTATTTAAATACTTTGGGGTTAACAATCTGCTTAATCCGGTAAAATCTCGCTTTCTTTCTTCAATAATAATATGATACCTCGACAGCATGCCGTCAATATATTCTTTGTTCAGTTCCATTTGTTTTTACGTTGCAAATCGTCGGCAACCAGCTCTTAACGCTTTTATTTACCACCCTGTGCTTTTTCCTTTTTTATTATTTCGATTATGTCAATGCGGTTTTTCGGAACGTTTTTCTATGCTTCTCCAATAATTTCAAAATTCCGGATTATTGCATCTACAACAATATAAGTCTGTTTAAGCTTTCTGTAGTCAAGTCCAACCAAATACTCTTCAATCCTGTCCATTGATGCAAGCATGTCTTCCAGGTATAAAATGAATTCTCTTTTTATCGGACTCATACGTACTTAACGCTATTTAAAATGATTTGCCTTAATTGTTTCTTAAGAGCTTTTTCTGAAACCAGGTCCACTTTTAGTTTTAGTTCATTTTCCAAATTTACATAATTTTTTATATTTATCTCAAATTGTCTTTTCAAGCATGGGTGGTAACGGCAGTCCGCCTAAAAAGATACTGTCCCAAAATCATTTAAAACCACACCACCAGATTTTGATCACGATAAACCAAATAAAAGAGGAAATTGATACGCCACCTAACATAATAGAATTTAAAACCCAATTGAGCGGGCTCTTTCCTGAATAAATGACAAAAACCAGGCAGTGTACCTTTCCCTAATCCGCTGCCTTGTTTTTTTGGGCTCAACTGGGCCTTAAATTCTATTATGTTGTAGCCAGTTTATTCATCTTTCAATTCATATTTGGTACTTCTTCCACCTGAATTTGACTTTATCAATATGCCTTTGTCAATCAAATCTTGTATATCTCGCAATGCTGTATCTTGCGAGCATTTTGCAATTTTAGCCCATTTGGATGTCGTAAGGTAACCGGTAAAATCATCCAATAATTTATTCAAAATCTTTTTTTGCCTTTCATTTTTTATTGAAGTTCCATAAGTAGTCCAAAATTTGTGTTTTTTAATTACCAAAGCAAGTGTTTCTTCCGAATTTACAATGGCTTGTTCTAATGTCTTTAAGAACCAAATTATCCACTCTGTTATGTCAAGTTTTTCTTTTTGTGTTTTTTCGAGGATCTCATAATATGATTTTCTTTCTCTTTGTATTTGTGCAGACATACTGTAAAACCTTTGAGGAAGCCCATCTGAACGGGCAAGCAACATGTCTGTAACAGCTCTTGCAATTCTCCCGTTACCATCTGCAAATGGATGCAATGTAATAAACCAAAGGTGTGCAATACTTGCCTTTAATACCAAATCAATATTTTCTTTCTCATTAAACCAATCTAAAAAGATTGTCATTTCTTTGTCTATTACACTTGCTGGCGGGGCTTGGTAATGAACTTTTTCTTTTCCCATTGCTCCTGATACAACTTGCATTGGTCCTGTTGAGTCATCTCGCCAGTTTCCGACAATGATTTGATACATACCGCTTCTACCTAATGGAAATAATGCAAAATGCCAATCAAATAGTCTTTTTTTGGTAAGAGCTTTATCAAAATTACCTGTTGCATCAAACATCATATCAACAATACCTTCAATATTTCTATTTATAGGTGGTAGTCCACCTATGTCAATGCCTAATCTTCGTGCAACCGATGAACGAACTTCTTCTTTATTCAGGACAATACCTTCTATTTCATTAGTTTTTAATATGTCGGATGTTAATATTTCAAGGTGAGCTTCATTTTGTAAATCAAATCCCAAAGCTTCCATTTTACCGATTAATCGTCCTTGTTTATTCCTTACTTCAGCCAATAAATCAGATAATTCATTTATGTCCCAAATGAATTTTGGCCAATTTTCTTGTTGATAGATATATATTTTACTATTCATAAACCAAACTCCGCATAATATGCGGCAAATATATGGATTATTCTCCGCAAATTGCAGTTTTATTCGTTTTTTTCAAATTGGCTACAACGGGCGGCGCTATGCTGCTGTGCCGCAGTTGATTTTTAGTATTTTTCTGTGTACGAATGTACTAAATTTAGCAACACAAATTTACTGTTTACAACTAATTGCGGTATGCAGTATGAGCGCATGTTGGCGACTGGGCGTTCTCTTTTCT
>JAJRVW010000166.1 GCA_024277115.1 Calditrichota bacterium | reverse complement strand
TGGATATGGAAATACTAAAAAATAAAACTGAACCGTGGGTCAAACTGGCGCGAGCGGTTTAAGTTCTGATTCCGCTACGCTTCATCAGAACTTAAACCGCTGGAAGAACAAAGTACACAACATTTAGGACTTGACTAAAAACGAAAGTAAAATTGATACTATAAATGAACAATTTGTTATTTAAGGAAGAATACTTTTATATTAGACCCGACAAAAATAGATATTTAGGCGACTGTTTAAATTTATAGGATTTATGGTAAAGCTCCTGTAAATCAAAAAACAATTATGGCAGATAAAAAAAAATCCCACAAAAAGACCAAAGAGCAAACCCCAAACCTGTTGGACGTGCGTAATGTTTCCAAGTCCTTTGCTGATGAGCTGATTATCAACGACCTTTCTTTTTGTGTAAAAGGCGGGGAAACTTTTGGCTTGCTGGGCCCCAATGGCGCCGGTAAAACAACCATGATGCGCATGATCATGAATATCCTTAAGCCTGACTCGGGCGAGGTTTTATTTAATGGTGAATTGCGTGAAAATTTAAAGGCCCTTCATTTCGGTTATCTGCCGGAAGAAAGAGGTTTGTACCCGCGCGCATCGGTACTGGATGTGCTAGTATATTTTGGTACCCTTAACAACCTGGCAAAACGAAAAGCAGAAGTCGAGGCCATCCGTTATCTCGACCGCCTGGGTCTAGTTGATTTTGCTGATCGTCCTGTAAACCAGCTTTCCAAAGGGATGCAACAAAAGGTACAGTTTATCGCCGCTTTTTTACATGACCCGGAAGTGTTGATTTTGGATGAGCCTTTTGCCGGGTTGGACCCGATCAATCAAATTGTTTTGCGGGATATTTTAGCCGAGTACAAACAAAAAAATAAAATCCTGATTATTTCCACGCACCAGATGGAATTGGCCGAAAACTTGTGTGATCATATTTGCCTGATTAACCACGGTGATGTTGTGCTTGATGGCAGCTTGAAAAAAATTAAACAAGATCATCGCGAAGATGCCTTATTAATTGAAGCAGAATCATTAGGCTTTTTACATGACCTGGATGAAATAGATGTGCTGGAAGAAAATAATTTGGCGTCCAAAATAAAAATAATCGATAAAAAAATACCTGTTTCTGACCTGTTAAATAAAATAAACAAGCGTACCAATATCCGGCGCTTTGAAATTGTAGAACCTTCCCTTCACGATATATTTATCAAAATAATCCAATAATCCGGTCAGGTATATTTTATGAAAAATATCTTTCGTATAGCCCGTTGGGAATTTGTATCCCGCGTAAAATCAAGGTCTTTCTTTTTTAATACTTTTATTTCGCCCCTGCTTTTTACAGCGATCTTTATCCTGCCCATCTATTTTTTTAATTATCAGCCGGAGGTTTCTGTAAAATTAATCGGTATAATTGATATGACGGAAGGCAAGAAATTAGGAGCAGAACTTTCCAAAGAACTGAACCGTCAATCGCGTATGGAAAACCGGCTTTCTGAATACCAGGTTTATAATATTTCGGTTAATAATTCACAACCCTACCGCATGATGTCCAACGAGTTTGATGAGATTAAACAGCAACTGGATTCACTTGCACGGCTTCATAGCAAGATTAAACGGGACCGTACCCGGTATTATAAAAACCAGGGCACGCCAAATCGCCAGTTTGCGTTGGATAAATCGTACGAGCAATTGCGCGAGGTACGTGAAGAAAAAGAGTTGGTCGAGATTGAGTTGCATCGTTTTCAAACGGCGTTGGACAGTATGTACGAAAAAGTGGCGCGTGTCTCGGCAGATTCAATGATCTTGTCAAATGTCTTGAATTCATATCTTGTCTTTCCGGGAAATTTTTCAAAAACCGGTTTTATCGAATATCACTCAAAAAATGCCGGTGATTTAATGGATACAGACCGGATTGAAAAAGTTATCCAAAATATAGCGATCCGCAAAAGAATGGTAGATGCGGATATTGAGCGCAGGGAAATGCGCGACCTCTTACGCCCGATCCATTTGGAGAAATTTAGAAAAAGCTCAGAAAAGCAGGAAGAGTGGAATATCTACGCCCAATTTTATGGTCCATTGATCGGCGTGTTTTTACTTTTTATGGCGATTTTTACATCGTGCGGTTATTTGTTTAGCGGTGTTCTTTTAGAAAAATCGAGTAGGGTGATAGAGGTGTTATTGTCCTATGCCAGCAGTAACCAGATTATGGCGGGGAAAATATTGGGGCTTGGTTCGCTTGGCCTGGTACAGGTTTTGACCTGGTTTTTATTTACAGGAATATTTGTTTCAACCGGGTTGATTTCATCATCTGGACTAAGTTATTTAAGCTTAGAAAACGGTTTTTATTTTATTCTTTATTTTGTGTTGGGCTTTCTTTTTTATGGCGCCATTTTTATTACCATCGGCAGCATTTTCCCCAGTGAATATGATGCCCAGCAGATTAACCAGTTTTTACGGACCTTGGCCATCTTCCCCGTACTTTTATCCTTGCTTGTCTTGTCTGAGCCCAATTCCGGGTGGATCCGGATTCTCAGTTACATCCCGTTTTTAAGTCCTTCATTTATGATTTTACGCATTCCGCTAAGTTCTGTGGCCATCTCGGCGGATATTTATATTACAACATTTATAATGATTTTCTCAATTGTAATAATCATTTATATTGCGGGGAAACTGTTCCGGGTTACAACTTTAATGCAGGGAAAAAAACCAACCTGGAAAGAGATAGTTTACTGGATTAAAAATGCATAATTTAAGGCCAAAGGATAAAGAGGCTATTTGTCGGATTGCAAAGGAAAGTTTTAATAGTCCAGTAGAAATTTTGGCTTATGGCAGCCGGGTAAATGGTGATAGTCATGATACCAGGATTTAGATTTGGTTATAAAACCCCAGGGCTTGAAACCTGTTAATATAGAAGAAATAAACCGTTTCAGGGAAAAACTCCAGGACTCGACAATTCCGATTATTGTTCAGGTAATGGACTGGTCGAGGATTCCGGATAGCTTTAAAGTTAATATCTATAAACGCAACGAAATTTTATTTTCAAATTATCAAGACGAAACACCCCCTAAATATTAAATTGCCTTTACCCTCCAACAATTCTAAATTTCCCCTTTTATTTTATTAAGACAGATTGAATTCTATAAAAAGTTATTTAAGGATATTGAATGAGCCAAATTGAGCGTGATTATGGAAACGATGTTGAAATTGTAAATGTTGACGGGCGTGAATATATAATCGTTGGAACAGCGCATATTTCGCAGCAATCCGCAGACCTCGTACGAAAAGTTATAGAAAATGAAAAGCCCGATACCGTTTGCGTGGAGCTTGATCAACAACGCTATAAAGCGCTGCGAGAACAGAAAAAATGGGAAAACCTCGACTTAAAAACAGTAACACGCCAAAAACAATTGGCCACATTATTGATAAACCTCCTGTTAAGTTCTTACCAAAAAAGATTGGGTAAAAAATTGGGCGTAATGCCCGGTGTGGAATTATTGGAAGCGACTAAAGTAGCCGATGAAAATGAAATCCCCGTGGAGCTTTGCGACCGTGACGTGCGGATAACCATGCGACGCGCCTGGAAGTCCCTTTCCCTTTTTAAAAAGATGCAATTGATGACATCCGGTTTGGCCGGTATTTTTACTGATCAGGAAATCAGCGAAGAGCAATTGGCAGAAATCCGCCAAAAAGATGTTTTAAACGAAATGATGAACGAACTGGGCGAAGCGATGCCCGTTTTAAAAACAGTGCTGATCGATGAGCGGGATAGTTACATCACACAAAAAATGACCGAAGCAAAGGGTAAAAAAATTGTAAGTGTTGTCGGTGCCGGCCATATGGGTGGAATTAAAAAAGGATTATTAAACCACACAAAAACCAATCTTGAAGAAATTGAAATTATACCACCAACCTCGCCGGTTGTAAAAACCATTGGCTGGGCAATTCCGGCAATTATCATTGCATCGATCTTCTATATCGGATATGACAAAGGTTTAGACCAGGCAGGAAATAATGCCCTGTATTGGTTCCTGGCAAATGGTATACCCAGCGCTTTGGGGGTGATTATCGCATTGGGGCATCCGCTCACAGTTTTTGCTGCGTTTATTGGTGCACCCTTCACAAGTTTAACACCGTTGATTGGCGCAGGCTATGTGGCCGCATTTGTCCAGGCTTATTTTAAACCACCGGTTGTGCACGAGTTTAAAACCGTAATGGATGATGCCGGAGAAATGAAAAACTGGTGGAGTAATAAAGTCTTACGTGTCTTTTTGGTTTTTATTCTTTCTTCTCTAGGGAGTGCGCTGGGTACGTGGGTCGGATTTACAGAAATTGTTTCAAATCTATTTTAAAAGGATGGACTAACGTGACTGATTTCCCGATTTTACCTAAAAATAAAATTAAACGTAAGCCGGACCGCGGCCACTACGATAAAGAAACAATTTATCAAATTCTTGATGAAGGCCTGATTTGTCATGTCGGTTTAATCCAGGATAACAGCCCGCTTGTTATCCCGATGAATTATGCGCGGCAAGGTGATACAATCCTTTTGCATGGAGCGCCGGGCAGCCGGTTGTTACAAGCAATAAAAAATGGGGCAGAGGCTTGCGTTACAGTAACTTTGGTTGATGATCTGGTTCTGGCACGATCTGTTCTCCACCATTCCATGAATTATCGCTCGGTAGTTTTTTTTGGAAGAGGCACATTGGTCGAAGAGTATAATCAGAAAAAAGAAGCTTTTAAAACAATTGTAGATCATATCATTCCGGGGCGTTGGGATGATGCACGCCAGCCCTCGGACAAAGAAATAAAACAAACCTATGTGGTTGCGATTCCTATAAACGAGGCATCTGCAAAAATTCGTGGCGGCCCGGTTGTGGATGAAGAGGAAGATTATGCCTTACCCGTCTGGGCGGGATTGCTCCCTCTTGGGCTTAACCCGGCAGAGCCGGTTAGCGATGAACGGTTGGATAAAAATATACAGCTTCCCGCATATATTAAAAATTACACGCGTGGGAACAAAACGTGATAACATGACCCGGCACATTTTCTTCTGAGTATGACATATTTTCCAATTTGCTGACAGACTTGCCAGTAAAATAAAATTTTAAAACTTTTCCCTTTCTTTGATTAAATTATTTTTTACTCCTAAAGTGTTGTATTTAAAGAGATTGCATAGAATCATAAAAGATGGCATGGTTCTTGATTAACTGTGTGCGTTCATTATAAAAACTATGTCATTAAATCAGAGTTAAGGAGATAAACATGAATATAAAGCCAATGCAAGACCGGCTTTTGGTAAAACCGGTCAATGAGGAGCAAAAGACAGCTAGTGGTATTATTGTGCCGGATACGGCTACAAAAGAAAAACCAATGCGCGGTGAAGTGATCGCAGCGGGGCCTGGAAAACTGACTTTAGAAGGCAAACGCCTCCCGATGGATGTAAAAGTTGGTGACCAGGTTATCTACGGAAAATATTCCGGTACCGAGTTTAAAGTAGAAAAAGATGATTTATTAATCATCGAGCAAAGTGATATTTTAGCCATTTTTGAAAATTAATCTAAAAAAAACGAAAGGAACTAAAAGATGTCCAAAGAGATCTTATTTGATGCCGAAGCCTACGGCAAACTAAAAAAAGGGATAGATGTACTCGCCCGCACCGTAAAAACCACCCTCGGCCCCAAAGGCAAAAACGTGGTGATCGATAAAAAATTTGGTGCACCGACCGTGACCAAAGACGGCGTGACCGTCGCCAAAGAAATTGAACTTGACGACCCATTTGAAAATATGGGCGCGCAGATGGTAAAAGAAGTTGCT
>JAJRVW010000165.1 GCA_024277115.1 Calditrichota bacterium | reverse complement strand
TCTTTTGTGAACACGCCCTCAAGAACTTCGGCAACAACTTTCCTCTTGAAAACCTCACTATATCTCTTTGGCTTGTTTTTGCTCATTTTTTGTCCTGGTTTTAGTTGACTGGTTTAGTCAACCTATTTCAGGACTATACATCCTTTTTCGATGGGATTCTTCCCCGTCATAATACACGGGATTTTCAACGCCACACAACGGCTCTGAATGACAGGATTGTGCTTTCTTTTTTGTTTAAAATTCTGAGTTTATAAACGGACACTCATTAATTCTTCCAGTTTTTACTTTTATATTTGGGGTCGAGATAGTTTTTATACTGTTCCGGATCAGGCTCTGGCATGCCTACTTCATCCACATAATAGACGGCATCGACTACCGTGCTTTTACCGTTGATTTCTTCAACGGGCCGCTCGCCAAGCAGGTCAAGCATAATCTCCGTTCCTTGTGTGATAATATCTTCCACGACTGATTCTGCCGGCACCGCGCCCTGTTCGTCTTCAAAACCCAGTTCTTCCCATTGTATGGAGCTTTCGCATAATTCAAGAATCTCGTCCCACACAGAGCCCAGTAAAAGATCGAACTGCCAGCCGGATTCATCGCGTCCAAATCGATGCTCGTTTATAAAGTTCATAAATACAATTTCGACAGCGTTCATCCCTTTATAATCAGCCACGGCAACACGCAAATCGTCCCAGCGGTCATCATCAAGAAAAGCCTGAAATTCCTCATCGGTTTCGAACTCTTCCCAGCTTTCAAAAGCAAATTCGCCGGCTTCCAGGTCCACCGCGCAAAAAATGTCGAACATGGTTAAATACTCGCTGTAACGCGCCATAAATTTCTTAAGGTGTTCCCTGCCCTTTTGGGTTGGGATATATTTTTCGTCGTCTTTTATTTCAATAAGTCCCTGCGCCATCAGCCACACCAGGATTGTTTCCAGGTCCTGATCGTTTCCATCTAAAAAAATTGGCGGCGAATAGGGCGTATTGATCATATATTCCAGCAAGTAAACACCCGCAAATTCCTTTTTTTGCTCTTCGGAGATTGTGTATTTTTTTTTCATTTGTTTTCCTTGAAAATTGAAATTAGAAACTTGTTACTTGGTTTTATTTATAAAAGCATTTAGCTTTGGCCCAAGTTCATTTATGATTTCTGTGTAACGATCAATTTCTTCACTTTTTATTATTTTTCTTCGAATTAATTTTCTCAACCAAGCTTTTGTCTCCTCAAAAGAACCTCGTGAATAAAGATAAAATCTTTTTCTATCAGCAGGTGTGAACCTTCCATATCCTTCAGCAAGATTAGCCGCAATACTGTCACATGACTTGATGATTTGATATCCTGTTGTATTTTGAACCTTCCTCGACCATTGATCAAAGGCTTCCCAAACTAAATCAGATAATTCCTCGGCTAACCTATAAACATCAAGCGTTGTAATGTCTTTCATGTTTTAACCAAATTTCAAATTTCAATTTACCAGTTTTAACTCATCCCAAAAAGGCCGGTACCATCAGCAAGGCAATGCCAATTGCCACGGTTCCTTCTACCAGGGCAGCGCCCCAGTTTTGATCCTCGCTGATCTCCTCGTCCAAAAGCGAACCGGGCAACATCATTTTATCAACAATGTAGCGGCTGACCATTAACACGAATAGACCCATTACAAACCAAACAGCAAAACCGGGCAGGGAATCATACAACACAATATAGCCGGAAAGCAGGATGGAAATCGCTATTAGGCTTAAACCAAAGGCTACGCCCGCCGAAATATTATCTTTCTCAATTTCCGCATGGACATCATAACGGCTGATGACTTGATATACCCAGCCAAACAAGAGAAAACCAATCTGGCCAATTATAAAATAAAGCAAAGTAGATGTTATATCCTCTATCCAGCCACTGGATTCTCCAAAAATTGCAGCGCGCACAATTAACGCGGAACCGACATAACTCCCAAAGAGAACAGCGCCCGTGCCAATATTTTTATCTTTGACCAGCTCTTTTACATTATCAAATTTACTTAATAAAAACTTGTCGTTAAGAACGCGGGAAAGATTTAAAAGTAAAATGCCAATTATTCCCCAGATTATAGTTGCCAATAAATCCCGGGCTAAATCGAGTTGAGAATTAATACCCCCTTCTACCGCTGTGCCGGAATGAAAGATGCTTAACAAAATAATCATTACACCAAAAATATAACCGGAAAATGAAACAGCAATTGCCTTGTTATCCTCCTTGGTTAATTGTTCGTTAAGGCTGAACGGTGTAAACAAATCGTAGATTAGCTTGGCCGCGTATAAAACGATAAAAACCGCTAATAGATAAACAGCCCCTTCAAATTTCAACAACCAGAATACCGGTTCTGTATCCAATAATCTTTCTAAATATGTGTTCATTTTTTTCTCCTAAATCATGCAAAATGTACGGTGTAGGCGCGTGTGTTACGCCCCACGTTTATTGACGTATACAATACGTCCCTACTTGCCGGAACGGAAACCACCACTGCGGCTGGACGAACTGCGCCGTGAGGATGATGAACGCCCAAACCCACCGCTGCGTGAACTGCTTCTGCTTTTGGCCTGAAAACTTTTCTGTGAGGATGTTGGATTTCGAAGCGGGGCTTTTACACTTTTTGCCGACTTGCCCGCGTTGGGCGATTTTACATTGGAGTTGATGGTCGAACTGCGGCTGCTCTGAAAATTACTACCTGAAGTATACGAGCGCGTCCTGTTGGAGTAGGCAGACCGTGACATGGTGTTATAGGGTGCATAAGAACCAGGATAACGACCATAGCCCCACGGCGAACCATAAAAGCCATGCGGTCTGAACAAATAACCCATAATCAGCATATCTGTTAAGCCAAAACTGGAATGATAATAATTGTTGCGCCCATAGATTTGTTCGTTCCCCTGTATTTGCATTTTGGCTTCTTTATCCGAAACTTTCTCAACTTCGATGGTTGCCAATTCCTGTGTTTCGCCTGATGAAGGCTGGGTGGAAAGCGAAAATCCTTTTACTTTTTCCGTCCCATATTCGGTGACATTTATATAATCCACCTTGCCGTCTCCGTTTAAATCAAGATTATTTACGCCTTGTGCGGGGGAGTTTAAGAGTTGCTCCAATTCTTCGGCGGTTTTTGCTTTTTTAAGCAACTCGCTCACAGCTTTTAAATCCAGTCCATCGGCAGCAGGAACAAGGGTTTGTACATTCACGTCATAATAATTGTTTTGCCTTCCGTTATCATCACTGCAAAACGACCAGACCACGACCACAAAAAAGAATATGGCCAAATATTTAAAAATATTTTCGTTCATGTTAATGCCTCCTTAATTTTTAAATTTGACGCTTGAAACTTGAAAATCATTTTCTAATTGCTTGTTTGTACCTTCTTATTTTTTCATTGTGAACTTCGAATACTTCAAGTTAAAGATATGAATTAATTAACCTGGGTTTGATATAAGATTATTTTTTTTTTGATCGTTAAAACCTTGGCATACCCACAGCCTCAATTTTCAGAACCCCAACCTCAGTCTTGCCAGGAGTCCAAATAATACTGATAGACCAGATTATTTGCCAGACTATTTATTTCATTTTCATCCGAATTTAACTGATCCTTACCAAAAATCAATGCAGCTTTTAAAACTTTGGCCGTTAAATAGCGGGTATCCACATTTAACTTTTCAATACTACTAATTCTTTTCCGCAAAGTTGCAGCAGAGTAACTTCCCGCATGTCCACCAATCCACCAGCCCCACTCACCAAAAGACGGGACATTGTCATGGTACGGAATTACACTAAACCCGGATGCGTTTAGCGTGCGGCCAATACTTAAAAAAACTTCTTTGGCATGATAAGGCGATGTGGATTGCTGTACAATTATACCATCGGCCGCAAGTTTATTTTTTAAATGGTGATAAAATTGCTCCGAATACAGTTTTGCCAAATCGGGTGAATTGGGATCGGGAAAATCTAAAATAATAATATCATAAATCCCGGAAATTTGTTCTATAAAACTTACGGCATCCAGGTTAATAATTTCCACACGACCTGTTTTAGCAACCCTGCGTCCATGAAATTCATTTTGGTTGACCATATATATATCGGTACTGTCCGCGGGGATAAGTACATTGTTTTTTAAGACCGATACTTTTGCTGCAGACAAACTTTGACTGTTCACTTCTTTAAAAATTTCATTCTCTTGCGCAAGTTGGGTCATCGCCGGGTCAATATCGCACAAAACAATATGCTCGACCTGCGGATATTTTAAAACTTCACGTACAGCGAGGCCATCTCCCCCACCAAGTATTAAAATATTCTCTTTTTGTGGCGCTATGGCAAACGCAGGATGCACAAGGTTTTCGTGGTAGATATATTCATCCACGCTGTTAAACTGAAGATGCCCATTAATATAACACGAAATATTTCCCGATCGGGACTGGGTTAAAACGATGTGCTGGTAGCGCGTGGTTTCCGATAGGATGATTCGATCGCGATATAAATATTGTTCTGCGGCAACCCGCCAGTTTGTTGAATTGGCAAATCCAATAATTGTAGCGCTTAATGAAAGAATAATAAAAACCGCCAATAATGTTTTTTTAACGACCATTTTCCTGAATAAGAGAAAAGTAAACCCGGCCACAAAGATATTTAGCATCCCCAAGACAAAAGCAGTCTGTACTTGTTCAAAAAATACGGGTAGTAAAAATACCCAGGCCAACGCCCCGGCAAGCGAGCCGATATAGTCCATTTTTAATACCGATGCCAGATTTAATTTTAACTCTTTTATAAACTGCTGGTTAATGCGGGTGATAAGGGGGATTTCAAAACCAATGACCAAACCAATCAAAATGATAAAAAAATATTTTGTCAGAATAAATTGCATTGGGAAGTGGCCATAAACATAAATATAAGCAATGGGGCCAAACGCACCGGCCAGACCGATAAGAACCTCAAAGAAAATAAAATAATCGATTAAAAGTTTATCGGAAAAATGTTTTTGCAAGTCTGCGCCAATACCCATAAAAAACATCATCACGCCAATAATTACGGCCCATTGCCGCACCGAGTCGCCCAGAATATCGCCGGCAATTTTACTTAAAGTGTATTCATAGGCAAGGCCACACGCCCCCAACACGAACATAGAGATATAAAGTACCCAACTCTCTTTGTTGCGCAACTTATTTAAAATAAACGGAAATTGATTTTTTAACATAATTTTTAAAAAGGGAAAATGGTTTTTGACATTTGCATAGACAGGTGAATCAATATGTTTCAATATAAGCAGAATACTAATATGAATTGTTTTTATGACGAACAAAATGTAAAGATTAGCTGAAATATAGTGCAATTATCTTCAAAAAACGCAATGAAAAAAACCCTGTTGTTTTTTATTCTTTATTCCACTTTTGTCATTGGCCAACATCTTAATATAAGTTTTGATAAGATCACGACCAGCGAGGGCCTTACCCAAAATACAGTTACGTCAATTATCCAGGATCAAACCGGGTTTATGTGGATTGGCACCCAAAATGGCCTAAACCGCTATGATGGCTATAGTTTTGAGCTTAATGCGAAAAATGCCCTAAGCAACAGCCCGCTTCTTTCTAACCACATAACCTGCATCACAAAAGATATGAATAACAATTTACTAATGGGCACTACCAGCAATGGCTTGCAGGTACTGAACACGCAGCTTAGTAAATTTATCAGCCCATCTTCGCCAACAGCTGTATCACAAAACATAAAAAGCATATTATGTGGCTCTGATGGGAATATCTGGGTTGCCACAGATGGGGCCGGTATTTACCAATATAACAGCCAATATGTATTTACAAAATCCCTTCAGTTTAAGGAAAAAGATAAAAATACAATTAGCTCCAACAGGGTATCTGCCTTATTTGAAGACAAGGATGGAACTATTTGGATTGGCACACAAGATGATGGGTTAAACAAAATATCGCCCGGCTCAGACCTTGTGCAGCGCATTGAGCTGGCAACCCCCAATTTAGCGATAACGGCCATCCATCAAGATCCGGATGGCCAGCTTTGGATTGGAACGGCTTTACATGGAATAATTATTTATGATTCCAGGACCGGCTTACAATCCAGTTACCTGCATGATCCTTTTAATGAGAACAGCCTTGTTCAAAATACGATCCATACAATTTACCAGGATTCTCAAAATCAGTTTTGGATTGGTACAGACGGCGGCCTGAGTTTATTCAATCCTGATAAAAATCTATTTCATAATTTTACAAACAACCCAAGTGAACCAACCTCCATAAGCAGTAACCGGATTTTAACACTATTTGAAGACCGTACCGGGATTATATGGATCGGGACGGCAAATAATGGATTAAACCATTTTAACCAATCTTTTTCAGTTTTTGAAAATTACTATCAAAACCCGACACAAAAAAACAGTTTGGTAAACGATAAAATTTGGGGCCTGTATGAATCCGAACCTGGCCAGCTCTGGGTAGGAACGGTTAAAGGTTTTAGCTCGTGGGACCTGAACAAAAACATCTTAAAACATTATTCGGCAAAAAGCGGTGCCAACGGCCTTAACCATAATGTTATCCGCGCGATTACAGGTTTTGGTAAAAACAAACTTCTTCTTGGTACAGATGGCGGCGGCATAAATATTTTTAACCGCGACAGGGGTACATTTAAACACCTGACTTATAATAAATCTGCAACGAGTTTATCGGATAATAATATTCGGGACTTTCTCAAAAATGATGATGGGACATACTGGGTCGCAACATTGGGCGGGCTGAACCTGTTTACCCCGGCAACAAATACGTTTACTGTTTATAAAACAGTCCCAGGCGACAGCACATCGATAAGTGACAACAGAATATTGGACCTTCTTAAAGACAGAGCGGGCAACCTATGGCTGGCAACTTATAATGGCCTCAGTAAGTTCGATCCCCCAAAACAGCAATTTACAAATTTTAAAAATATAGCAGGTAACCCGGCCAGTTTAAGCAATAACCTCGCAGTCTGCCTGTATCAATCCGAGGATGAACCAGACATTTTATGGGTTGGGACGTTATATGGCTTAGGTAAATTGAACCTGAAAACCAATCAATTCACAAATTATTTTCAGGATGATAAAAAATACAATGTGTACTATTCCATCGTGGAAGACAATCAGGGGTTTTTATGGTTTGGTACAGTAAAAGGGTTGACCCGTTTTAACAAAGAAACCGGCCAGTTTACAAATTTTGATCAGAGCGACGGTATCCGAAATGACGAGTTTAACGCCAACAGCGCCCTTAAACTTGCGGATGGTAGATTGTTTTTTGGGGGCATCTCCGGCATAACAGCATTTTTACCGGAAAACATCAGAAAAAACGTAGTTGTCCCTCAGGTGGTCATTACTTCATTCACTAAATACGATCAACCCATTGCCATTGATAGCCTGATTGCAGAAGATGCCACCCTTAACCTTGGCTACGATGATAAATATATTTCCTTTGAATTTGCAGCCCTCGATTTTACCAATCCTGGGAAGAACCAATATAAATTTAAACTGGAGGGATTTGACTCAGACTGGATCAATGCCGGGAACAGGCGCTATGCCAGCTATACAAACCTGGATGGTGGTGCGTATGTGTTCCGCGTAATGGGCTCGAATAATGACGGAGTCTGGAGCAACTCGGCAACACACCTCAATATTTATATGCAACCACCTCTCTGGGCAACATGGTGGTTTCAGGCATTGAGCGCATTTTTGATTATAGTGCTCTCAATTTCATTTTACAAAATTCGTATCTCAATAATAAAAAAACAACGCGAAACCCTAAAAGAAGAAGTGCAGGTACGAACAAAAGAACTGCTAGAAACAAATCTTGACCTAAGGCTTGCACAAAAAGAGAAAGACAGCATTTTACATAATGTGGAAGAAGGCTTCTTTTTATTGAATGACCAACGTATCATCCAAACAGAACATTCCCTGGCTTTATTAAATATTTTACAAATAGATTCCGTTTCCGGCGATAACTTCATCAACCTCCTCAGCGGTTATATACCTGAAGCAGAGGTAAAATTAACCAGCGAGTACCTGGATTTGGTGTTTGACCCCGAAATTGATGAAGAACTAATCAGTGAATTAAACCCCCTTGAAAAACAAGAATTTAATTTTGAAAATACAAAAGGGGAACAAACCACTACAAAGTTTCTAACATTCCGCTTTAAAAGAATCGTAAAGAAAAATAAAATTACCGGCCTGATCGTAACAGTTACCGATGAAACAGAAGAGCATATTTTATCCGAGAAACTTATCGCCACCGAAGCCAAATCTAAAAAGCAGATTGAATGGTTGATGGGCATTCTCCACTTGGACTCTAAAATGCTGTTCGAGTTTATGGAAACCACAACCGAAGAATTGGCCTTTGTTGAGGCATTACTGGAAAATGGCGCCAGAGATAATGATTATATAAGCATCCTTCAGCAAATTGCCCGCTCTTTACACCTGTTAAAAGGGAACGCAAATTTATTGGACCTTAGTTTTTTTGCCAACCAAATTCATACCCTGGAAAGTAAAGTTTTGGAACTGTCGGCAAAGGACGATACAATCTGTGGAGAAGATTTCTTATCCGTTACCATGGAACTTTCATCCCTTAAAAACAATCTGGGCGAGCTCCAAGAGCTTATCAACAGGTTAGCAAAGTTTAGTAAATTTGACGGCAACACCCCGCTTCCGGAAAATTATTCGTTCCTTCAATCTTTAGACAACCTGATTAACAGGCTCTCCGGGGAAATGAATAAAAAGGTACAACTCAAATCTGAGACATACCGGGAAGAAAAAATCCCGCCGCAGTACCGGTTATTATTAAAAAATGTACTCATCCAGCTTGTACGCAACAGCCTGGCACACGGCATTGAACGACCGGAAGTCAGGAAAAAACTAAATAAACCGGAAACAGGCACAATTGCCATTGCAAGTAAAGTATCGGAGAACGGATTTATCATCACCTATCGCGATGATGGCCGCGGACTGCAGCTTGCAAAACTAAAAGTTAGCGCTTTAGAATCCAGCTTGTGGGCCGAGAAGGAGATAAACTCCTGGAACCCGCAGCAGATTGCAAAAGTCATTTTCACACCGGGGATTTCATCGTCGCGGGAAAGCAACCTTATTTCCGGACGGGGCGTGGGAATGGATTTGATCCAGGAAGAAATAAAGAAACATGGTGGTACCATTGAAGTGAACTTTTTAGAATCTGAGTTTTGTGAATTTGTCATTACCTTGCCGCTTGTTCACTCAAATTAAATGCAATACCAAGAGGGGGAAAAATTGTCCAACCGAATAAAAATACTTATTGCCGACGATTCATCTATTATCCGCAAGATTATTCAGAGAAGTATCGTGGAGGACACATTCGAGATTGTTGGTATTGCAGCAGATGGCCTAAAAGCTTTGGAGTTGTTTAAAGCAGAAAATCCACAAATTGTTACATTGGATATAACCATGCCCGAAATGGACGGCTTAACCGTTTTGGAAGAAATGATTAAAATAAACCCACAGGTTAAAGTAATCGTAATTAGCGCCCTAACCGATAAGGCCACGGGGATTAACGCCATAAAAAAGGGGGCTAAGTCATTTATTGCCAAACCTTTTACGACTGAAGATGTCCGATCTAAATTATTAAAACTTGCAGAGACAGTAGCCTAAAAATGACTAAAAATGAATTAAACAAAGTAATCGAAACAACCCTCCAGTTTTTTACCAGTATTTCCGGAAAAAAAGCAGAGTGCGGAATCCCATTTTTAAAAAAGGACAACCCGGTTGTTCTGGAATATACCGGCATAATTGGTATTTCGGGGAAGAGAAAAGGGAGTATTTATTTTACGGCCGAGAAATTGCAACTTGTTGCCCTGGCAAAATCCATGTTAGAAGAAGAGGATGTTTCGGTTGATGATATAAAAGACCTTGTTGGGGAGATTGCCAATACAATTTCCGGGAACCTGCGTAATATTTTTGGTACCGATTTTTTAATTTCAGTGCCCGTTATTATTGATGGCGAGGCCCGCGATATAAAACTTCCTGAAGATATTGAATCGTATGTGATCCCCATAAACTGGGAGAATACAAAGGCTTTTATTGTGGTTTGCCTGGAATAAAATTATTTTAAATGTCCGAACTCACATCAATCAATTACAACCCAAAACTTAGGGCATGTTTCCTCGTCTTTTCAATCCCCGTTCTGTACGAGATAACTTCCTTACTATAACCTTACACGCGAGTGCCCCGAAAAGCTGTTGCTAGTGTTAGGGCGTTTTAAGTTTTTGCTTTTACTTCTTAAATCTAAATTTGAGAATCGTTATTCTTAATTAACCTGAGTTCGATCTAAAGAAAACATTTATTTTTAGTATAATTTTTTTTGGAACTCACCCCTAAATCCCCTCTCTTGTAAGAGAGGGGACTTGAAAAACTTAAAAATCAGTAGAAACTGCTTAGGGGGTGAGTTGTTGTTATATGCCTATACTTAAGGTTAAAATAGTTTTCTCAATGCAAAAGTTTTATATCGAACTCACGTTAATTAAAAAATTTTGCTTCCAGTCCCGTGTTTTTTGGGGACTGATGATTGCAGAATACAGAATGTTGAAGTAAAAAACAGACCGATAGATTTGCGAAAGAATTTTCGCTAGTTAGGCATCTTCATTAAACCCCGGCCACTCAATACACCGGCTATCAGTCCGAACAAATGCCCTTCCCACGATACCCGGTTATCCAAAGGAACAAGACCGTAAACAATACCTCCGTACATAAAAATTGTAATAATAGCTACCAAAATAGAGCGGATGGTTTTAGTATAAAAAGCCTTGGAAAGGATAAAACCAAAATATCCAAAAACTAAAAGACTTGCGCCTATGTGGTAAGAAGAACGCCCCATTAACCAAAGCAACAATCCCCCAACCAGAACGATAAAGATTGTTGTTTTCACGAACGCAGCCCTGCCCTCCAGCGCTACAAACGACCCTAAGATAAGCAGGGGCAAACTGTTTAAAATTGTGTGTTGCAAACTGCCGTGGATAAACGGGTGGATGATAATCCCCGGCAGGCCGTCAATATTTCTGGGCAAAATCCCCCACTGATAAAAGGCATGCCCCGTCAAGAGGTTCACAATTTCGATCAGCCAAATTATCGCGATCAGGTAAAATACAATTTTAACGGCTTCTATAAATGATTCTTTTTTATCTGTCATCATCATCATCCAATAAATAGATCGGGATAAAGCCTCTCTTTAAATTGTGGATTATTAGCGTATTTGTCAAAATCGTCCACACCGCGATCGCGTAAAATATCCTCGTCTATCAAAAGTTTTCCGGTCAGTCCCAATTCCGGCGTCGAAATAATTTCATAGGCCGCATCGGCCATGATATCGGTATTTCGGCACAGGTTAAGCATATTTTTATCCCCAACGGCAAACTCAATGGCCGCCGTGGCGATGGTTGTTTTTGGCCATAAACTGTTTACGGCAATCCCGGCATCACGCAGCTCGCCGGCCATCCCCAGTGTAAGCAGCGACATACTGTATTTCGACGCGGTATACGGGCTGTAATCTTTCAACCATTTTGGCTTTAGGTTTATGGGCGGTGATAAAGTTAAAATATGGGCATGGCCTGATTTTTTAAGATGTGGGATCACGGCTTGCGAACACAAAAAGACAGCCCGGTCGTTTACAAAATGCATGCGGTCATATAATTTAAGGCTGGTTTTTTCAATGGGCGTTAAACTTATCGCCCCGGCATTATTGATTAGCACATCGATTCCGCCAAATGTTTGCAGGGCAGCCTTTACCATATTTTCGACCTGCTCCGCATGGCGCACATCAAGCTGAACGGCAACCGCTTTTCCACCGGCTTTTTGCACCTCTTTTACTGTTTCTTCCAGCGATCCGGGTAGTTTGGGGTGCCCCTTTAATGACTTGGACGCGGCAACAATATTGGCCCCTTCTTTAGCAAAACGTATGGCCATAGCTTTGCCAATGCCCCGGCTGGCGCCTGTAATAATAATCGTTTTATTTTTTAAGATTGACATGGTCGTTGCTCCTTCAGTTTGTTATCCTTTCCAAAATTAACAGATTTAATCAATATAAAAAGGAAAATATCTCCGATTCTCATTTTCTTTATCCGGAGGAATAAAAACCATTGTCCCGATTATATGTAATAGGAACCTTTGCATAACCTAAACTCATATGTCATTCTCCCGTCAAGAACACGTGGATTTATAACTGCATGTTCTTAGCAGGAAACGGGCTATTTAACTATAGATTCCTGTTTAAAACGTACAGGAATGACACTTTGGATGGGTTATTCAAAGCCTCCTAATAGGAAGTAAAGCCAGCCCAAAAGAGGCGGAACAGGTAGGTAGAACAGCATAAATTGATCAAAACATTTTAAGTTTGCTTTGTAATCCTTTCTTTAACGGATATAAAACGGATTAACTCCGCCATGGCTATTGAGCTTGCCGAAATACATGGCGGAGAACAAATATCTTTAAAACCGGGGTGTTAGTCATCCGGTTTTTACCGTGCACAATGATTGAAAAAAGATGACTTGGGACAGGGCTATTTGGGCGAGAGAATAATAAGGCGGGATAAGCCCTTAACACGAATGAATTAGACAAAATAATCTACACAATTTTTTAGGAAGTGACTCTTTCAATAAACCCCACACGCAAAAGCGGCCTTAAAATTATTTGAATTGCGGTAAAAATTATTTTGGACAGCTTTGGTAAATTACTTTGCAACCGATGAATATCTTATTAACTTAAAACGCTTTTTATTCTTACTTAAAAAAAGGGGCTTCCATGAAACAATCTATATTTTTTATTTTTTTGATTCTGTTTTTATTCAACTATTCCGCGGCGCAAGATTCCCTCAGTAACGGTAATTGGGCTAATAAATACGAACTATTACGAAACACGCCCGAAGCGGCGTTAATGGTCCGTACAGGTGATATTGACAACCTTGGTTTTGGCTGGCCGGTGGGCTTTAATCCTTTCTCCGGGGCAAACACGCCCTCCCATGGATATCCTTGGGCAGCCGACACAATAGACCCGAGCGGCACCGACCGGATTATGGTAATAACCAGCTATACCGGCAGCCCTCCTGCAGGACGCGATGGCTACACGGCCGGCACATCCAGGCCGGAAAACAGTGTGCGCCCCATTACCCTAAATTATGAGCTGGACGGTTTGCTGATACAATCGGCGATGCTGCAAATTTTTGTTGATGATTTTCAGGCATCCCTATGGAAAGCACAGTATCAGGTTTTGATGGATGGAGTGCGTATCCCCGGCCTGGAGATTATAATCAACGATCTCATCCAAACCGGGCCAATTGGACGGATTATTAAATATGAGGTCCCGGAAACATATTTATACCTGCTGGAGGATGGTAAATTAGAGATTGTTTTTGATGATTATACAACAGGTGCGGGAGATGGCTATGCCATTGATTTTATCAAACTTCTTATAAACCCTTCTTTAGACCGTAATTATGGAACCATTACCGGCACAATTAAAGATCAGACCACTTCGCTGTTTTTGGATAGTGTTAAAGTTGTTGCAAATGGAAGCGTAACGGCCTTTAGCGGAACAGACGGTACATATATGATTGACAGTGTTTTTACAGGACTAATTACGGTACAAACATTTCTGCCCGGATATGGCAGCCAAACAAAGACCGTGATTATTGAAGAAGGACAAACGGAAAATGTAGATTTTTTCCTCATTTCGCCTGCCCCGGAAGTTGTTTCCATTTGGCCGGAGGTAGATGCCTTTAATGTTTCACTTTCCGATTCCATCACCGTGGAATTTGATGTGGCTATTGATACGGCGACGGTCAACTTGTTTTCTTTTTATGTGCAAGCCGGTGATTCATCTATTCCGGGATCATTTTATTTTGATAGCACAAGCATCGTTTTCACCCCGCACAACAACTTTATGGAAAACACCGAATACAGGGTAACCCTGAATACAAACATTACAAACCTCTTGGGCGTTCCGGTGTCCCAAAACATATCATGGAAATTCTCAACCGGCGCACCTACAGCAATTGGAAAATTAGAAACTTCTGCTCCCCGCGCATTTGATCTTTTCCCGGCCTACCCAAACCCTTTTAACCCGAGCACAAGGCTCCGCTATAATTTATACAAATCCGGAAGGGTACAAATAGGGGTTTATGACCTGACAGGGAGAATGGTTAAAGAACTGATTGTCCAAAACCAATCCATAGGGAACCATTCCGTTTCGATTGATGGCTCGGGCCTATCGAGCGGCATTTATTTTGTCCGGGTGCGTTCTGCAGCCTTTGTTAAAACCCAAAAAATTGCGCTTATCAAATAACGCGTGTTTCTTATAACGCCCGGCTGGGAAGTAAATTATCGAGTTTGGATAATAACCTTATTGAAGGGAAAATGCTTGACCATGTTTTTAACAGATAAATTTGAGAATTAAACATTTTACCCGGATTAAAAGTATGAGCAACAAAACCTCGCTTAAATTTGTCCTGATTATTTCAATTATTTGCTCAGGCTTCTCCTTTGCACAAGAAGTACAAGTCGCGCTTGATACGGAAGGCAAAATTGATGTTATCAATGCCAGGCTCGAGAAAAAACTAGCGCTCTTTCCGGAATACAGTCATTTTAAAAGCGCCCAGTTATATCAACTCCCCGATTCTTCTTTTGTCTTAGAGATAAAGTACAAAGATGCAGGAAGAAAACTTAAAGCGCGCTTGCCCCTTTCCAAAACAGAAGTGGGCACATTTCGAAATAAAGTCTCGAAACGTATCAAAGAGAAAAGCCCGGACACCATTCTTGACCAGGAAGGCCGCAAAGAATTAAT
This sequence comes from Calditrichota bacterium, assembly GCA_024277115.1. Lineage (GTDB taxonomy): Bacteria > Calditrichota > Calditrichia > Calditrichales > J004 > JABFGF01. Next base: position 2,621 of record JAJRVW010000165.1, on the reverse strand, counting down.
TGGAGGGTCGGTCGCCCTTTCCATTGGTTTTTACGGTTGGGCGCTTCCAACAGTTTTAAATGTACAGGAAGGTAAAACAGCTTTGGCCCTTTACATGCTTACCGGGGCGGCAGGTTTTTATTTACCCTTAAAATTAACAGAAAATATACCCGTTACAGATGCCTCGGCGACTTTGTTTAACCACGCCGGTACACGGGGGATCATTCATGGAATTGCTTTAGCAGGTTTAATTGACGAAACGCCTGATTATCGTAGTGTATTGGCCTCGGGGATGGTTTTGAGCATAGCCGAAGCGATTTATGGTTTTAATGCCGCAAACACATATAATATGCATGCGGGCACTGCCGAGGTAATTGGCGCCGGTGGAGATTTTGGTCTCGGGTTTGGCGTGGCAACAGCTTATTTGTTAGACATAAAACAGCGCGGTGCAAATGCCTCGATGCTAATCGGATCAGGTTTGGGCTATTGGGCTGGCAAGCTGGAATCGGGCAACCAATATTACACCCGGGGCGATGCCTATGTGCTGCGTTCAGTCGGGATGCTTGGCGCTTACATTCCATTGGCCTTTGTAGATTTATCCGGTACGGACAATAATAAAATTTTTATTGGCGCCTCGATGCTGGGTACGGCGCTTGGGTTGCATTATGGCCGCACATTTGTAGAAGGGAAAGATTTTAGCACTCTGCAAGGCTATCTTATTGGGCTTAGTGAAGTAGCGGGCGGCCTTTTTGGCGCAGGGCTTGCTTATCTTCTCTCTTCAGAAAACAATGATAACAGCAGTTTATTTTTGACCTCTTCGGCCATCGGCGCTACCGGCGGTTTCTGGCTGATGTATAATTATTTTTCACCACGCGCCAATTCCGGTAACGCGGCCTCTGCATGGAATTTTAATATTAATGCGGATGGTTTGATTTTTATGGCCATGAATAAAAAATCACGCTCAAAACTAAAATATCAGCCTGATTTAATAACACTAAATTATAGATTTTAAAATGTATAGCGAAAAGCTCTGCAATGATAAGGCCTTAGGTTCTTTCAGGTTTTGGAAAGATGGCCGGGCTTGATTTAAAAATATCAAAACTATTTTAAAAAAAATCGTATACTTTTTTATAGCCCACTAAAAACAAATTTATCCGGAGCACCTATCATGGACTTAAACAATACACTTTTTCTACACGAAGAAATTTTACTGTTGGCCCTAAAAGATGAGAAAGGGACGATCGCTGCGGGGGCCATGTACCAGTATGCCGTTGGCGGGGCAATCTTATCCGAACTACTATTAACAAATCACATTTCAATTGATAATTCTTCTAAACGAAAATATGTTAACCTTGAAAACAATACACCTATTGGTGAACCCTTATTAGATGAATGCCTGCAAAAAATTGCCACGGTAAAAAGGCGGGCAACGCTCGAAACCTGGGTAACACGTTTTGCAGATATAAAAAGCTTAAAACACCGCGTGGCCGATCAACTAGTAAACCGCGGCATATTGCGCAAAGATGAGGATAAAGTTTTATTCATTTTTTCACGTAAAATTTATCCAGAAGTAAACCCGCAACCAGAGAAAAAAATAATTGAGAAATTGAGAAAAATAATATTTGAGGATGGCGATGATTTTGAAGCACGGACAGTTATACTTTTATCACTTGCAAAAAGCGCCGACCTGTTAAGATTAACATTTGATAAAAAAGAGCTAAAAAGCCGTAAAAAGAGAATCGAGAAAATCATTAATGGCGAGTTAATCGGCAAAGCTGCCCAGGGCGCCATTGAAGCTGTACAGGCCGCAGCAATGGTTGCCGCCATAATGCCGGCGATTATGGCTTCTACAATGTCCAGTTCTGTCACAGCGTAGAGGAAACGATCTTATATAAACATAAAAGAAAAAAGGGCTTAACTTGCGTTAAACCCTGTTTATTTATTTTTTAGCGGTATTTATTTTAAATGGAAAATATGCCGGGCACCAGCCAGTTAGCGCCGTTCCCAATGGTACAAGTCCAACAAGGCCCCACCAGTTTTGAGCCCAGATCCCCCAAGCGCCAATCGCAACGCCAAGCACGATGCGGATAATTTTATCCGTACTTCCTACGTTCTTCATATCATCTCCTCCTCTAAACGGTTGATTATAAATATTGACTTATTATACGAAGAGTAGTCGGTCTTTTCAGTAACCTGAGTTACACAACGCAATTTATTTTTGCACCCATTCACACATTTTATCGATCCCTTCAATAATATTTATACAGTAATCATCTAAGAAAGCGCCATTTAAGTGCTTCTCGGCTGGCACCTGTTCCGCTGCGGCCAGGGCACGCGCACCATCAAAATCAACAAAGGCCAGACGGGCAGTAAGCTCGTCTTTAGGCCGGCCAAAAACCGAACCGGGCAAAAAGGCCACACCGGTGTCTTCCAGCAGGCGGCGACATAAATCCCTGCTGTTGGTTATCCCGCGTGAATATAATTTATCCCTAAATGGCGTGAAATCCGGGAAAAGATAAAAAGCCCCTTTGGGTTCCGCAACATTGATGCCTGTTTTATGCATCGTATGTGAAATGTTTTTTCCGATTAATTTTAGTATTCGGCGCGATTGCCATAAATAGCGCTCAATTTCCATCCCGCCC
>JAJRVW010000164.1 GCA_024277115.1 Calditrichota bacterium | reverse complement strand
CAAATGGATGTATTTTACCGGCGAACGCGCTATCCCGGATTTGTTTTTTGATGATGCCGCCGATTTCCCGATGGTTACAATCCCTAACTCGGCAAAGTTTAGCGGCGAGTCTATTGTAAAACTGGAAACGGCCATCGCGCCACAATCCTTTTATTATATTGCGGTCGATTCTATTCTTAACAACAGCGGTGTTGCCTCGGTTGTGGTGAAAACAAATAATCCCAATATCCGGCTCAATTATTTTAACAGCGCCCAAAATGCTGTACAATCCATCAGCTCGGGGGTAAACCAGCCCATCGTACTCGAGCAGGTGCCGCAGGATTTTATATTTCTCATTTCAAACAGCCGCGATACAACTGTGAGCGCTACTTTTACATTCAAATCCGATTCCACCTTTCAACTGCCCACAGCCCCCGAAGTTGCCTTTGGGCCCAACCCGGCCAAAATTAGCGATGGGATCAGCTATTTTTATAAAATACCGGCAGAGTCAAAAATAGTTATTATGGATTTAAACCTGCATCCTGTGCGCACTTTGTACAATAAAAATGCGGAGGATATTTTGCAGCTTAAATGGGACCTGCGTGATGACCATGGCAAGCTTTTAAGCAGTGGTATTTATTATTTTGTTGTTGTCTCCCCAAAGAGGGAACAAGTTGGCAAGATTGCCATAATACGATAGCTTTATATTTTTTTCTGATCATTTCCCGCCAGTTTCATACAATCATTTACTTTTAAATTTGGCAAACCGACTATTTATTAAAACAAATAAAAGAGTTTGTGTTTATGAAAAATCTTTCCATATCAAAAAAACTATTTTGGGCGATGCATGCTTTTGGCCTGGCCATGGGCATGATCTTCCCGGTATATGCCTCGTTTTTTGTGCAATACAACGATGGCATGCAACTTTATTTTGTGATTGGCTGCCTGCTGGCCGGATATTTTGTCGGGGCTTTTAGTTTTTTGATGGTTAAAATGATCGTCTTTAAAATTTTGTCCCAGCTTACCAACGAACTTGTTAAAACGGCGGCTGGCGAGTTACGCGATGACTTTGTGCTGGACTCGGACGATGCCTTTGGTAAATTGGCGACCGCCTATAATAAAATTCAGGATTCGCTAAGAGAGATGAGCCAATCTACCGAGAACTATATCACGGATATTAGTGCGGGAAAATTACAAACCAAGCCGCAATTGGGCGGGTTAAATGGCGCCTATGCTGAAATTATGCAAAAAGTGAGCCGGGCCTTCGAGCGGACAATCTCATTTATTGACCGCATGCCCAATGGATTTGTTACCCTTAACCATGCGCAGGAAATTCAATACATTAATAAAAAGGGCCGGGAGCTTGTCGCGCAACAAACAGGCCGCATCAATGACCTGGAATTTAAAATTGTTTTAGATATGGGCGAATCTACAAGCGCTGAGGTTGACCTTAATAAAGTGGCCGGGGGAAATACAAAAGTCCAGGTAATCGGACAGCCAATCGTGGGTGATTTGGGACGCGCCATTGGGGTGGCAGTGACCATGACCGATATTAGTACTATAAGCAAGATGGTCGCAGAGATCGAGGCCGCGCATCAGGAATCGGAAGAAAAAAGGGTGATGATTGAAAAAATGATGGTTTACCAGCAAAATGAGGTCGACAAACTATCAACGGCATTAAAGGCCTTGGCAGATAATGTTTTGGATGTTTCCTATTCTGCTGACAAAGGCAGCATGGAGACCGTAGAATTACAAAACTTATTTGAGAAAATCAGTACAGATTTTAACCTTGTTGTAAAGAATTTTTCTAAGACAATTAGCGGCCTTCAGGGCACTATCCGCGAGGTGAGTAATTCAACAAAATTTATAAAGAGCTCCTGTACAACCTTGCAAAATGTTTCACAAAGCCAAATGAACGCTATCAATGGGATGATTGCCCAGGTTGAAAATTCCGTGCAAGGCTCGGAACAGATCCAACAGCATTCCGGTGAAATTGGCGGGCTGATTAAAGAATATTCGGTAAATGCAGAGGTGGGTTCGGGCAAATTGGACGAACTTATCCGGCTTATGGACCTGATCAGCAATTCCTCAAATTCCATCAAAGAGATCATCCGCCTGATTGACGAGATAGCCTTCCAAACCAATTTACTGGCTTTAAATGCTGCGGTAGAAGCCGCACGGGCAGGCGAGCATGGGCGGGGTTTTGCCGTAGTTGCCGAAGAAGTGCGCAACCTGGCCAACCGGAGCGCGTCGGCTGCAAGTAACATTGGGGATTTATTAACGGAAACAGTGGAACGCATCGGCGAGGGTAAAACCAAAAGCTATGAGACAAAAAAAGGTATGAAACAGACCATCCAATATGTGGAGAAAATATCGGGTTTTATTAACCTGCTTACCGGTGCATCTAAAACGCAAAGCACTATTTCCATTGAAGTTAAAAATTCCCTGGAAAAAATTATCCATGAGCTTGGTTCCGGCTCACAGATGGTAGGCGAGGTGTCCGAAAAATTCTCAGAACTCCGGGGTTTTTCAAATAAATTAAAGGTGATGGTAGAACAGGTCCATACAAAAAGAGAAATTAACCAAACCGAGACTTCTACCTTCTTGAAAAATTAAAAATTTATTCCCCAATATCCGTATCCGGCAACTCCAGCACATTGGCCGTACCAAGCGCGTTTCCGGCTATCCCTTTGATGGAGCCAAACAGAGACGCGATATTTTCCTGTACGACCCAAATCTGTTTTTCCCTTTGAGCCCAAATTTTGTGCATGGCCTTTTTTTCCTGGTTAAGCTGGCCAAGCATATTGTCATAATTTTCAACGATACGTTCAATATTCTGTACAAATTCCGTGCTGGTTAAGTAGCTGTATAAAAGCTCCATTTTATCGCCTTTATTCTCTTGCGCCTGTTTAACAGAATTGGTTTTGATCAGCATTTCCCGCAGTACAAAAGAGAGGCTTTTCACTTCCCGAAAACTGCAAATCCACACACCGTCACGCTCGCCAAAGCGATCCATCCCTGTTGGGAAAGTTTGGGTAACCAGCACGGCAATATCGGCCTTACACAGAACCTGGTCTTGTTTTAATTTATCGATCCAATCTCCGCCAAAATTTTTGGTACGCTTACTTTCGTACACAATCGTACCGCATACTTGCTGGGCCGGATTAATCACCGTCTGGATGGAATCGGCCCCACGCGCCCCTTTGGGTACCTCATCGATTTTGTCAAAAGGATAATTTTGCCGAAGCAGTTCTTCCAGTGCCAACTCCTGAACTTCCCCCTGAAGTTGCATGGAACCTTGCTCGGCTTTGCGTTTCATTTCCTCCGCAAGTTTCTTGTTATCCTCGATCTGTTTGAGCAACTTAACCTTTTCCAGCTCAAAATTTTCCCGCTCTTTGGCGCGCGCTTTTTCTTCGATCTCCTTTTGCCGTTCCAAAAGCTCTTTCTGCATTGCTAAGTTCAGGTCTTCCTGCTTCTCTTTTAGTTCGACCTCCTTTCTTAGCAGGGCGACTTCTTTTTCTTTTAGGAATTTGTTCTCGGCTTTGCGTTTTTCGTTCTCCTCTTGCAGTGCGGCCATTTTCGCTTCAACAGATTCTTGGGCAACCTTTTCTATTTTTTGTTTTTCCAGCTCAATTTGTTTGGCAAGTTCTGCTTTTAGCAGTTCATCCTGTTTTTCCTTTTGGGATTGAAGCTGCTCTTTTTGTTCATCAAGTTTTCTTTTTTCGGCATTGAACTTCTCAGCCTGTTCGGCTGTTTTTTGCTCGTATTCAGCTTTAAAATGCGCTTCCAGTTTTCCCGAAAGGGCTTCTTCTACATCAAAGTTATGCCCGCAGTTGGGGCATTTTATTTGGTTGGTCATTGGGGTTCTCTTAGGGTTAATATAGTTTCTGTGAAATTTAAAAATACTTTTAAAGCTGAATTATTTTACAATACAAAAAATATTATAATTTTCCATTTCTTGGATAACATAAGTCAAGTCCTAAATGTTGTGTACTTTGTTCTTCCAGCGGTTTAAGTTCTGATGAAGCGTAGCGGAATCAGAACTTAAACCGCTCGCGCCAGTTTGACCCACGGTTCAGTTTTATTTTTTAGTATTTCCATATCCAAAT
>JAJRVW010000163.1 GCA_024277115.1 Calditrichota bacterium | reverse complement strand
GTAACCGGAGAAATGCTGTTTCCTTCCCTTAAAATTTCAATTAAAAACAATCCTTTCAGGTTACGCATTTCGGCCTGTTCAACTGTTAATCCGTGCAGTCCTGAATCTCTTTTCACTTTTACCTCAGCAATATATTCCCTGCTTTTGCTGCTCAGATCATCCATCAGATCGCTTCGCTCGGGAAGCAATTTGTCACTGAAAATAACCATATACGCGATTCCCAAAACAATCATGATTACTCCTACCGGTGTAAAATCAAAAATATTCAGTGAACTCAGTCCCGGGATAATGTGCTGGTCGGTCACTAGTCCGTTAACAAAAAGGTTTGTAGAGGTTCCAATCAAAGTTGCACAACCACCAAGAATAGCTGCAAACGATAAAGGAATTAAGAGTTTTGATTGTGAAATATTGTACTTTTTGCCCCAGTTGTGAACAAAAGGCATCATGATTGCAACCAAAGGAGTGTTGTTCAGGAAGGCTGACATGCCTGCTACGGTTACGCTCATTTTTACCAAAAACTCGTGGTAAGAACCAATTTTCATAAAAATCCTGTCAAAAAGATTGATAAAAATGGAGGATTTTTTTAATACATCACCAATAATTAACAGCAGGATGATGATGGCAAGTTGTTCGTTGGCAAATCCTGAAATCATTTCGCCCGGACTTAATACCTGAAAAATGCCAAGGACTGCAATGGCGATGGTGAAAGTAAAGCCGGCACCAAGCAAATTAAAAAAAAGAGAAACAATAATAAAGATGACTACTGCAATTACCAGGAAAGCATCAAAACTTAATATGTCAAAAAAATGCATATCCGATAAATTAAAGCATTCTCAGTTTATTCTTTTGTATTTCAATCAAAATGGTCTTCCCAACAGCTTCAATTTCCACTTTAAGCCGGTGTTTGCCTTTTAGCTCAACCAATTCACCGGTTAAACCTATCATGCTGCCAGAGATAATCTCGACCTTCTTCCCCTTTTCCCAAACAATATTTTCTGCTGTATCCTGCTCTTTTCCATTCAAATAATACCGGATTGCTTCGATTTGCTGTGGTGGAATGGGAACGGCTTTACCCTCGAAAGTGATAAACCGGCTTACACCATTTACCTGAAGCACAGGATAATATTCTTCGGGTCGGATATTTACAAACACATAGGACCTGAACAAAGGTGCTTCTACCCATTTTTTACGATCGCTCCATTGCCTCAGTTCTTTAACCAAAGGTAAATAATGATCAATACCTGACTTCAGGAACTCTTCGGCAACTTTCTTTTCAGTTTTCGACTTAACATAAACAGCGAACCACGATTTTACTGTATTGTCCACTATTCTGATTATAAGGTATTTAAATAGGGGTGATAATCGCCTGTTTTGGCTGAAGCTTCCTGATTCCGGATTCTATGTACAATTTCGATACTTTGTTTTGCATCGTTAATACTATATCCTCTTCCCGATAGAATTTCCTTGTAGCTGACTGTGTGCAAATCCGTAAATCCACCACTGAACTCAATCTCTTTATCATCAATCTGAATCGATCTGTAGGTTGTCAGATTTTTTTCGACGGCTTTAGCAGGCAGGTCGTTTCTGTCAAGGCTTAAAAACCAGGAAACGTTTGCTTTTTGAAGTTGTAATAATCCCGAAGCTTTGCTTTTCTCCTTCAAGTGAACGGTACTGTTTTTAAGCTCTCCAAAAATCCAGCTTAACATATCAAAAAAGTGAATTCCAACATTTGTAACCACACCTCCCGATTTGTAAATATCTCCTTTCCAGGAGTAATAGTACCACTTTCCACGGGAGGTAATGTAAGTCAACCGGATATCGTGTATCTTACCATCTTCTGCAAGACGATCGAATCTGTTTTTCAGTTCAATTATTGTGGGATGATGCCGTAGTTGAAGGATATTGTAAATCTTCTTCCCTGTTTCTTTTTCAATCTCTTCCAGCCCGGCAAGATTCCATGGATTCAATATTAACGGCTTTTCGCAAATGGCATTCGCTTCATTGCGTAAAGACAACCGGATGTGCGCATCATGGAGGTAATTAGGCGAACAAATACTCACGAAATCCACGTGCCCGTTCCCCGATCTCCGAAGCTTGTCCAGGTGCCTGTCAAAGCGCTCGGTTTCAATAAAAAAGTCAGCCTGAGGGAAAAAACTGTCGATGATACCTACACTGTCAAAGGGATCAAGTGCTGCAATTAAGTTATTACCGGTTTCTTTTATGGCCTTCATGTGCCTGGGGGCAATGTAACCCGCGGCACCAATCAGGGCAAAATTCAATTGATTCTGAAAGCCGCTCATTTTTAACAAGATAATTTGTAATTGTTCCAGTTAATCTAAACATATGCCCTTCAGTATTACAAACTCAATATGCTTGTCGTTTGTTTTCCGTAATACTAAAGTTTATTAAAAAGCCTTTTCATAAACGACCGTTTTTTCTCAGGTTTATCATCAGTGTAATAACCCGAGCCTGATCCGTAGCCATAACCGTAGCCATAACCGTAGCCATAACCGTAACTATAGCCTTCGCCGTAACCGTAGCCACTGGCGATTTTAAT
>JAJRVW010000010.1 GCA_024277115.1 Calditrichota bacterium | reverse complement strand
ACGGTCGCTTAGAAGGCTGTGATCCTAAACGACATAATTCGTGCATTTCTCTTTCTATCTCATGGCACATTGTGGAAACTGTTCTAATTGGGAAGCATAAACTACGCACAACACGCGCTAAAATACATTGAAATACCCAACCTATCTTAGCTGTTACGTTACCACACATATAGGATAAAACAATGAATATGAAAGGAAAAAGAGAATTTACAGATTATGAAGCAAATCAAATCAGAAAATTGATTAGACAAAAACTGATGGCTTCAAAAAATGAACAGAAAACAATCAGAAACAGAATTAGAAGTTTTGGTTTTTACTATTCCGATTTTTCAAGTAAAAAAGGTTACACCGTTCAAGACTTTGACAATTTAATAATAACTGGAGAAATCAAAATTGTTGGGAAAGGGAATAAAGAAAATAAACAAATAAAAGAAGATTTGAAAAAAAATTCTCAAGATTCAACGGTTGAAAAACCATTTGTTGAAAATAAGGATATTGAACACGAACTTATTGTAAACGGGAAATTTTGTTCTATTGAAAATTTGGACGAAGATATATTAGACTCGACTGGATTTTATTGCATAAGATTTAAAGAAAATTCCAGACTCCCTGACCGATATCAAAGAATATTAGACCAAAGAAAATACAAGTTTATTTATATTGGAAAAGCAGAGGGACAAACTTTAAGAGAAAGATTAGAACAAGAATTAGAACTGAAAAGACCTGGTACGTTTTTCAGAAGCATTGGTTGTGTTTTGAAGTATTTTCCAATTAAAGGGCATTTAAAAGGAAAATCTAACCAGAACAACTTTAAATTCTCTACCGATGACAAATTAGAAATTATTGAATGGTTGAAAAATAATATAGAATTGAGTATTGCAAAATATGAGGGTGACTTTAATATTGAAAGTGATTTAATTGAAAAATATTGTCCCCTTTTAAATGACACTTATAATCCGATGAGACTTCGAGAATTAAAAGATGATAAAGATAAATGTAGGAAAATAGCAAGAGGATAAAAAATACGTGTGGTAACAAAAAATATAGTGCATACCGCAATTAGCTGTAAATATGAAAAATAGAGCTTTAAATATACATTGATAGTAAATTGAAAGTGAACAACTTTAAAGTGCGGCACGCACCATATTCAAACCATTCTGCCCAATAAAATTACAAGCTGAATATCAGTCAATAAATAATTTCTAAAATAAAGTTGGAATTGAATGTTATTTATTTCTATCTTAGTGTTAGATATATATAACACCGGGGGCAAGTTATGGAAAACATTATTTTAGTGGTAATAGCCGTTTTAGGATTGCTGATTTTGTTCAGACGTATTGGTAGCATTAGAAAAGGAGAGCCCTCAAGTGATGAATTGTCGAAACTGATTTTACAAAAGGCATCATCTTTGTCATTTTATGTGTCGCTCTATTTCTGGATATTTATTAGTTATTTCAGTGACAACCTTAATTTTGAAACTAGTCAAATAATTAATTATGGTGTAATCGGAATGGTGATTATTTTCACTGTAATTTGGGTGGTTTTAAAATTTTTCGGTTTTAAAAATGACTAATCGAATTAAAGAATTGAGAGCTAGGGAAAATTTAACACAACTTGACTTAGCCAAATTAGTTGATGTCAGAAGAGAAACTATAGTTTTTCTTGAAAAAGGAAAATACAATCCTTCTTTGAAACTTGCATACGACATATCAAAGATATTTAAATTACAAATTGAAGATGTTTTTATTTTTGTAAAGGAGCAATAAGGGCAGCATACAATAAAAATATAGTGCATTTGGCAGATAGTACTAAATATGGACATCATAACAATAAATAAAATTTGTGGTAAATTAAAAATTTATCGCTTCAAAAGTCAGCAATACACATAGCCCAATTGTTAGTAGCAAGCATAAAAACAGACAAGAACAATGAAAATAGTTTTTTTAATAATCGTTTTTATTCACGGACTAATTCATTTACTTGGATTTGTAAAAGGGTATGGCCTGAAGGAAGTGAAAGAATTGACACTTCCCATATCAAAACCAATGGGGCTAGTTTGGTTAACTGCAACAGCCTTATTTCTAATGTATGGGATTTTATATAGTGCAAACTCAGAATACGCTTGGCTAATTGGACTTATTTCCGTACTAATGTCCCAAATACTTATTATAACTTTTTGGAAAGATGCCAGGTTTGGAACGATACCCAACATTGTAATTTTAATCGTCTCAATAATATCATTTGGGTTTCACAGCTTCCAGAAGCTTGTTCACCAGGAAACAAATCATATCTTAAGCCAAAACAAAGCACTTGATGAAAAAGTCATTACAGAGAATGCTATAAAGGGCCTGCCTGAACCTGTAAAAAATTGGCTCCGTCATTCCGGGGCAATTGGGAAGCCTTATATGAGTGTCGGAAAAGTAATGCAAAAAGCCGAAATAAAAATGAAGCCAGACCAAAATAATTGGATGTCTGCTACAGCAATTCAATATACGACCATAGACAATCCTGCTTTTATATGGACAGTAGATGTAAAAATGAATAGTTTTCTCAACTTCCAGGGCAGAGATAAATTTGAAAACGGAAAAGGTGAAATGTTGATAAAACTGAATTCACTTTTCAATGTAGTAAATGAAAAAGGCGCAAAAATGGACGAAAGCACTGCACAACGCTATTTAGGAGAAATGGTTTGGTTTACTTCTTTGGCGTTAGGTCCATACATTTCCTGGAAACCAATAAATGATACAACGGCAAGTGCGACTTTGACCTACAAGGGGGCTAAAGGAAGCGGAACATTTTATTTCAATTCCAAAGGTGACGTTACAAAATATTCTGCTTTACGTTATAAAGGTAATGACGTCGATGCAAAAAGAGAGGAATGGGTAATGTCAATTAATGACTACAAGACTTTTGAAAACATTAAAGTTCCTGCGATAATGACGGCTACGTGGAAACTGAATGAAGGCGATTGGACTTGGTTAAAACTAGAGGTATTGGATATAAAATATAACCGGAATGCCAGCCACTAATAACACTGTTTCCAATCATTTTGTGGTATCAGCAAAATGATTGCACTAACGAATAGTGTATTAGAAGAAATTATAATATTTCAAATAACAAGCTAAATTCCACTCACATTTTACAAAGACACAAAACAAAAAAAGGCGCCATAGGCGCCTTTTTTTCATTCAAATTTCAATTTATTTCGATGCTTCCCGGGCGATCTTTTCCAACATATCGGTGGTTAAAGATTTTGGCCTTTCCAAAGACTGGCCAACAGCCCTGTCCCAGATCAGGTTGCTTAAAACACCCAACGCGCGGCCAACCCCAAACATCACCGTATAAAAATCATATTGGGTTACACCATAATGCCACTGTATAACACCCGATTGTGCATCCACATTGGGCCATGGGTTTTTAGCTTTGCCTTGTTCCACCAAAATATCCGGCACTACCTCATACAGCAGGTTTACAATTTTAAAAATCTCATCATCGGGTAAGTGCTTAAGGCAAAATTCTCTTTGTGCTGCATAACGGGGATCTGTTTTCCGGAGTACGGCGTGTCCAAACCCGGGGATTACCTGGCCGGAGTTAAGCGTATCCCACACAAATTTTTTCATTTCCTCTTTGGATGGTATTTTATGGTCCATCTTTTCCATTACACCTTGTACCCAACGGAGAACTTCCTGATTTGCCAAACCGTGCAATGGCCCGGAAAGTCCGCACATGCCCGCGGCAAACGAGAAATAAGCATCCGACAAAGCTGTGCCCACCAAGTGTGTGGTGTGCGCGCTTACATTGCCACTTTCATGGTCGCTGTGCAACATAAAATAGAGACGGGAAATTTCATCATAAGGCGCATCGATACCCATCATGTGGGCAAAATTGGCGCCAAAATCCAAAGAAGGATCGCTACCGATCTGATCATCATTTTTATATTTTAAGCGGTAAATAAATGCGGCTATCTCCGGCAGTTTGGCCAAGAGGTTGATCGAATCTTCATAGGTCGGGTCCCAATAATCCATTTTGGAAATACCCGAATTATAAGCAGGCACAAAAAGGGATTCGCGCTGAAGCGATGTAATTGCCGCTGTAAACAGAGACATCGGATGCGCTTCTTTAGGCATGGCCCTTAACACATCAAACACATATTCCGGCACTTTACTACGGCCGCTAAATTCTTCTACAACGCTTTGGATATCTTCCTGGGTTGGAATTTCCCCAGTAAGCAAAAGATAAAAATGGCCTTCCACATAAGGCATTTCTGCACCTGGCGGCTTTGGCATTTTTTCCAGACATTCAGGGATTGTATAACCACGGAAACGGATGCCCTCTTCCGGATCAAGATAGGAAATATCGGTAGTAAGCGATTTTAAGCCACGCATACCGCCGTATATCTGAAACATTTTTACTTCATCGACCTTAACCTGTCCATGGTTTTTAATCAAGTTCCCAACTCTTTCCCGATACTCAGGAATTTTATCTTGGAGTTTTTGTTTTAATTTAGACATTTTACTGTCCTTTCTTTATAAAAAGTATTTGGGTTTTAGTTGATGTTATAAACCAGGGAATCAAGGCTGCTGTGTATTAAAAGTTGATCGCCTGATTAGTTACACCGTTTTTTCTTTCTTGGCCGGTTCCGTTTTTTTCTTTTCGGCGGGTTTTGCCGTTTTTTCTTTTTTGGAAGATCCATTGCCCGAAGAATTTTTGTTTTTATAATCGGTGATATAAAATCCGCTTCCTTTAAAATGCAGGCCTGCACCGCCGCCAATCTTACGGCGTAATTTTCCTTTGCATTGCGGACATACTTCTAATAAAGGATCCGACATTTTCTGGAACTCTTCAAACTCATAATTACAACTCGTACAAACATAATCGTATGTTGGCATTTTTTATTATTGCTCCATTTTAAGCGTACAACTCTTCTACTTAGGCCATAAGCCCTAAAATACATGCAGTATTAACCACGTCTTCAACACTACAGCCACGCGAAAGGTCATTATATGGTTTTGCCAGGCCTTGTATTATTGGCCCGATTGCCTGCGCGCCACCGAGGCGTTGTGTTAATTTATATCCAATATTTCCCGAATCCAAGTCAGGGAAAATATAAACGTTTGCCTTACCTGCCACCGGGCTGCCGGGTGCCTTGCTTTCAGCGATCTGTTTATTATAGGCCGCGTCAAATTGCAGTTCGCCATCTATGTTTAAAGTAGGTTTTTGCCTTTTTACCAATTCAGTGGCCTCAATAACTTTGCTTACATTATCATGCCTGGCGCTCCCTTTTGTAGAAAATGAAAGCATGGCTACATAAGGCGTTTGATGCATCACTTTTAAATAGGTTTCAGAGGTACTTAAGGCAATACTGGCCAATTGTTCTGCATCCGGATCGGGGATGACGGCACAATCGCCAAATGTAAAAACCTGCCCATCTTTAAGCACCATAAAAAAGCAGCTGGAAACAGCGGTAATATTTTCTGCAAGCCCGATAACCTGGATCGCCGCGCGTAAAACATTGCCTGTTGTATTTACCGCCCCGGCCAAAGCGCCATCGGCCTGGTTATTTCGGATCATCATCGCGGCATAAAAAAGTGGGTTTTTCATCGTTTCGGCCGCTTGCCCTTCGGTCATTCCTTTGTGTTTACGCAGTTCAAAATAGAGTTTGTTAAAATCCGTGTTTTTTTGAAGAATTGGATCAACGATCTCAATACTGCTGATATCAAAATTATTTTTTTCTGCGATACTTTCAATGTCCGTTTTTGTTCCCAATAAAACCGGTTCTATGAAATTTTCTTTTTTTAGGATTGTGACCGCTTCGAGGATGCGTGGGTCTTCACCTTCCGGGAATAAAATTTTCTTATTTTCAGCCTGTCGGGCGCTTTGTCTAATTTGAGAAATAAAGTCCATGGTTTTCTTTCTGTATTAACATTTTGGAGAATTTTGTTTTATTGTGCACTAAATTTATTGGTCAGTTCTTTAGCGACTAATTTAGTGACAAAGTTATCAACATTTCCATTAAATTTTGCTACATCTTTAACAATTGTAGAATTCAAATAAGTATATTTTTCGTTGGGCATTAAAAATACGGTTGTAATTTCGGGAGATAATTTTTTGTTCATTAACGCCATCTGAAATTCATATTCAAAATCGGAGATAGCACGTAAGCCACGGATGATAACCTGGGCAGAATTATCCCTGGCAAAATCCACCAATAAACCATCAAATTCTGCCACCTTCACATTGGAGAACTCATCGATGGCATCATGTATCATGACCATACGTTCATCAATTGTAAAGAGCGGTTTTTTAGATTGGTTTACGGCCAGCGTTACGATCACCTCATCAAAAATTTTACTGGCCCTATAAATTATATCAATATGGCCACGCGTAATGGGATCAAACGTGCCCGGGTAAATAGAAATTTTTTTTTCACTCATTTTCTATCCTTTTTTCAATAAAAGAAATTAAACTCCGGCTTATTTTTTTTTGCTTTAGCAGATTGTAGTACGGACTTTCTTTGGCGATTGGGTTTATTACTTCATGCTCTAGAACCATCAGGTTGCCAATTTTAAAATCATCTGATTTTAACAATGTATCGATAAGGTCTTGTAGTTTCGGATACACAAATGGTGGGTCTAAAAAATAGAGTTCAATCTTGCCATGATCCTGCTTTGCAAAATCTTAGGCCGTTTTATGAACAATATTAAATTGGGATTGCGCTAAAGAAAAACTGGAGATATTTGATTTTAAAACCCGAATAGAAGAAATATTTTTCTCAACAAAGGTTACATGCTGTGCGCCACGGCTAAGCGCCTCGAAACCGAGATTGCCGCTTCCTGAAAATATATCTGCAACAATTTTATTTTCCTGAAAGTCCTGCAAGATATTAAAAATATATTCTTTAACCCGGTCGGTTGTAGGCCTTATAGAAAGGTCTTCTCCTGCTTGAAACCTTCGGCCTTTATAAACACCGGAGATAATCCGCATGACTTACACAAAAATTTCTAAAATCAGCTTAAGCTGGTATTTTTTTGATTGAAAACTTTTTTGGTCTGATGCTACCAGGTTGAGTTTCCGGATATTCACCTGGCTACCGTTTGCAGATAGTTTTTTAAGGAAAGTATTGCAGGCATCCAAAGATCCGGTTAAAGTTGTTTCCAATTCAAATTTTCTAAACTTACTTTCTTCTTTTACATACTTATTGGACAATGACTTAACTTTTAAACCATTTGAAGACGATGTGTTTTTAAGCCATTTTTCAAAATCATTAATCGAATTAAAACTGATTTGAACATTTTTTCCAGCGGCATTCCCACCGGAAGAAGAGAGGGAAGCTTTAAAGAGCCCAAAAACACCGCCATTGGCGCCGGGCCGTGTCTGTGAAGAAATTACAGAAAAGTTATTTCCGGGCATATTACTTTTTAAGCTCATATTTACACGGGCAATTTCATTTCTATCCGAGCCAAATACTTCAAACAAAAAGGACTCGCCATATAATAATAATGAGGAAAGCTTTGCGGAGGATTGGGCATTTTTAACAGCGTTGTTTACAACGGCAATATCGGCACTTGTTTTACCGGAAATTTTTGAGAGGAAAACCAGTTTCTGCTCTTTTTCCAGCGCTGCTTTTTTTTCTGCAACAGATTCTTTGGTAGGTTCGGCAACCTGTTCTGTATCCGCCACAGGCTGGGAGGAATCTGATAAAACCCAGATATCTACAGCTACATACATTAGAATAAGAATTATTATGACTGAGCCAATCATAACAATTGGCTTATAATTTATACCAGATTGTTTATCGTCTTCAAAATCATCTGTTAAAAATGGCTTATCTGCTTCAACAGGTTTTTCTTCTTTTATTTCAGGTTCAAGTTCTTGTGGATCGGGGTCAAGTTCTGCAGCAATATCTTCCTGAAGGTTATCTATGGCCGGTTCTTCTTCAAAACCCTGGTCATCAAGTTCATCCGTTGGTTCAATATTTAATAAGTCTTCATCTATTTCAATATCTATATCATCCGATATACCTGTATCCGGTAAAGGTTCATCCGAACCGGCAATCGGATCGTTTTCAGTAAGGTCATCATCTTCATCAAAGATGTCATCATCTTCTAATAAGTTGTATTTTGCCATTAGTCCTCCTCAGTATACAACTGAGTTTATAGAATAGAGCCCCATGCTTCAATAAATTTATACCCGTCTTTTTCTGGATAGCTACCAATGGTGGCGTATTCAACAGATAGAGAAAGGCCATTTTTTAGCGTATCTTTAAGACTTTCAGAAAAGGAATTCCCATAAATTACCAAATCAAAATTATTGGTATTACCCATTTGTTGTGCCAGGCTTTCTACCTGTTTACTACGTTCGCTGGATAATTCCAAAACAACTTCTTCTTTTGTACGATTTTGTAAGTCGTTTACTGAATCGATATAAGAAGTAAGATACTCTTTGCCTAAAAAGAAATGTTGTTCTATGTATTTTTCGCCAATTTTAAGAAAAATATAGTTTTGGTCCGGGCTAAAAGCGATGCTATTATCAAGATAGTTTTCCAACGCAAAGCAGTTTAACAAAACACCGGAAATACGTGTACCGCTTTTTTCAGCAATAGATTGTAAACATTGTATGAGTGTTTTATTTATCGCAACAATCAATGCTTCGGAGTAGTCAGTATTTTTGGAATCCTTTAATACGGATATTTTATATTTTTTAATATTCTCAGAGAGAACATATCCTAATTCCCATTCGATCTGACCCCGCTTTACTATTTTTTCAGAACCCGTTGGATATGCAACTCTTTTAATATGGGCATAATTAAAGGGGAGGGAAAAAACAATATCAACTTCTTGAAGATTATTTTCTGTCTTTAGACTGTTCACATAATCGGTAACGGCCTGTATGTTCGCATCGGAAAACACCTCATCGATCGGAACTGGCCGGGGATATAAAAACTCGCTGCAGGAAACCAATTTGCTCTCAGCGCCATCATTTGTTGAATGCACCAACTGAAACGAATTATCAGAAAAAGATAAACTAAATGTATTATTCATATTTAAGAAAGGAAATTGATTCTTCCTTTGAGAAAATTATTTTTCTTCCCAGCTCTTTGTTGATTGATTTATATATCCATAGTTTTGCTGATTTTTACAGAATACACCGTATACTCTTATAGACTTGCCTTCCGTCGCAAATAATAGCGCGTCTTCAAGGCTGGCCTGAACTTTAGCTAACATTTCTGAGTCTGTTGAAGCGGTTTTCTTTTTAATATTTGAAAGAACTGTTTCAAGTTGAGATATTTCGTTTTCAAACTTTTCGACCCCTTTCGGAAGTCTGCGAATGCCAGACAAAATTGTGTTATATTCTTCTAAATCCGCAATAACAGATTTATGTACCGAATCAATATTTGCAAAAAGGTTTTCACTGTAAATTTGGTTAATAATACTTACCGCATTACGTGCTTTTTCGATACCTTCTTTAAGGTCACTAAAACTTTTACTGTTATGCACTAAGTCGACAAATTGGCGTAAATCATTAGCTGCAGAAAACTCACTACCGTTCTCATACTTGGATATTCTTTCTTCCAGTTCTTTATTCTTCACGGTTATGTCAATATTTCGTCGTAATAACTTTTTAATAGCCAAACCTTTTGGTGGATTGATTTAAGTGTATCCAGATAAGCCATATAGTGTGGAATAAAATCAAATGTAGATATAGTACCAGCATCTGCTTCTATCATTGCAAGTAGTTCATCGAGAAGCATTGGGCTTTCTACTTTAATATCCGAAGAATCCGGTGTAATTCCCAGAACATACGGCTGACCGTTGACCGGACTAATAAAATTATTCTTGGAAATATATAATACCATCGAGTCTTCTTTGGCCAATTTATATAATGCCCGTTTACTCGTAATCACAAAATCCTGAAGAAATGTATTATATTGTTCAGATAATAAATGGCTGATTTCTTCAGCTTTCTTTGTGTTTTCTGCTTTATTGATGGACTTCAACAATTGCATGTTTTCATCAATGGTTAAGCTAAATTCTCTAATCCTCGCAGCAACACTTGTTTGCTTGCTAATATCTGTCGCATCAAGGTCTTTCCGGAAGGTAGTAAGGTCTTTAAAAAGTTGGGCCCACTTAGCTTGAAGATTATCAAGTTCCACGTTTGGTAGTAACCCATTCAATCTTTCGGATAAATCTGCACAGCGGGATGCTGCTGTTTGTAAGTTATAATCCGATAGATCCCTTCTTAACTGATAGAGTGTGTCTAAAATATTTGCTGTTTCAACATAGTTTGGAAATTCAAGATCGCTATTTAATGTCCTTAATTCCTGATTTAACTTTTCCGCCTGGGATTGGATGTCTTCACGGCTCTTAAACCAACGTTCATTACTATTTAAGTCATTGGATATTGTAGATAGATTTTGATCAACAATAAGAAGGTTATTTAAATAAGGAATATTTTGGTAACTATCGAGGAGGTTTTTTAGATTCTGTGTATGGTTTACAAGTTGTTGGGCTTGCTTTAAAGTAGAATCCTGGCCTATCACGGATAATAACTGCTCCTGATCCGTTGTATAGGTATTTGTTAATCGGTGATAAAATTTTTCGGCTTCATAAATACTTTCCATATTAAATTGGGCCGATTTCATTTCTTGTTTTTCTTGTTTCCATATTTTAGCAGGAATTAATATTACAAGTATCAGTCCTACTATTAACACAAGAATTATTATTTTATACAAAATGGAGCCCTTAGATTGTGTGGCCATTATTCCTCCAACAAAACATATTTATATATTTGAGATTATAGAAAATTGGAACTAAAAATTAAATAAATACTAAATTAATGTCAAACCTTTGCATTAATATTAAAAGACAAAGTACTTAAAAATATACTGAAAGGAAAATTTTGTGTACATTCGCCTCTTTTTTATTTTTTTACTCGTCTTTTTAACAGCCTCTTGTAATGATAATGATGCTGAGATATCCGCTGCACGTAAAATTAAAGAGCTCGAAATTTCCAGAAATGGCAACCCAAAAACCTGGGAAAAGTTATATAATAGTTTGCCTGTGGAATATCAGATCGAAACACTCAATGCCATTGCCAAAACAAAAAATGACAGCCTGCTTCCTTTCTTAAAACATCAGTTGGAAAACGAAACAGACGATGCCGTTTTGGATGCCCAAATCTTTGCTTTAGGCCAAACCGGTTCAAATAAGGCTGAACAAATTTTAATTGATTTATATAACAAAATTAGTTCCAATACCGCTAAAGCAAATATTATCCGTGCCCTCGAAAAATGTGGGGGCAAAATATCTATTCCAATAATAATTGGAGCCTTAGACAACCCGGCATTGCGAAAACATGCTTTGCAAGCAGCCGGGATTTTTGCTCGTAAAAAAATGGATGTCCATTTAATTAAACAGCGCCTTTCTGATTCCACATGGACTTACTCTGGCCTAAAGGAAAACGCATATTTTATATTACAAAGTGTGGACACATCCGATTTTTTAAATATTACCAAAAACCTTACAAAAACGAAATTCACCACACGTAAATACTATTTAAAAGCATTGGCAAAACTGACAGCCAATCAAAAGTCTTTTCTGCAAGTACGATTGGATTCCGCAATAATAAAAAATGTACACGCCTCACTAAAGGATATCATCTTAAATGATACACTTTGGCAAAACAAGATGTATGCCCTTAAAAGTTTTAGCGTTTTTGCGGATAGCAGCGATGAAACTCTGATAAAAAATATAATCGGTAAATCAAAAAGTTATTTAAAAGTTACAGCCTATAAAACCTACGCAGCGCTCCTTCAGGAGAAGGCAACTTTGTATTTATTAAACCACTTTAAAACAGAAAATGATTTTACCACAAAGGGTCAGCTCATTAATTTAATTACACAAAATTCACCCAAAATTGGCTACCGTTTAATCCAGCAAAACCTGGACAAAGGCACCATTTCATTTAAAGAGGACTTAATCAATGCACTTGCTTTAAAAGATAGCCGGTTTACAATCAATACTATAAAAAGTTTTTTATCCGTAAATGAGAAACGACTGGTTTATTTAGCCTTTTCAATTTTAAACAAAAAAGGGCGGATTACTTTTAACGATATTAAGAACTTGATGGAGACAGATTATTATTCCGTCTTGTTTAGTGTACTGGATTGGCAAAAAACAAAGAAAAAAATTGTAAGCACAAATCTGTTAATTGACGCTTTTCAAAAGTTTAACCAACCCGATGAGTTTGAAACCCAGGAACTCATACTCAAACTTTTAGCGGCAAAAAACGAAAAGCTTTCTGAAGAGGAACTGAGCACATTGACACAAAATATTAGTACACAAAGAGTACGCACTCAATTTCATGCGCAGTATCCAAATTTTTTGCTTAGTGAAAATAAAAAAGGACTAAGTATGCCAGCCTACTTAACCGTAGATTCTATCCTGGCTTTACCGTCAAAAAATATATTTGTTGAAATTACCACCAATAAGGGCGAAATTAAATTAGAACTTTTTTCAAAAGCGGCCCCTATAACCGTTAAAAACTTTCTCGAACTGGCAGAATCCGGTTTTTATAATAATTTAATTTTTCATCGTGTGATCGCAGATTTTGTTATACAGGGCGGTGATCCCAAAGGAAATGGCTGGGGCGGCGCAGGTTATCTTGTTCCTTCAGAAGATTTTTTAGATTTTGAACGGGGCACCATCGGGATCGCGACTTCGGGCTTTGACACCGGAAGTTGCCAGTTTTTTATTTGTCAATCAGAACAACCCCATTTGCGTGGAAGTTACACCGCATTTGGAAAAGTTATAAAAGGTATGGATGTTGTGGATAATATCCAGATAGACGATGTTATCCTTCAATAAAAGCTATTTCATTAAATTAGGAGGAGTGTATGTATCGTTTGATTAGTTTTATAATTCTATTGGGGCTATTCGCCGGCGTGGCCATTAGTCAGGAAAGTGAAGAATCATTTATAGCGCAAGGTGATGAAGCCTATGCCAGTTTTGATAACCAAAAAGCTTTAGAAAATTACAAAAAAGCACTTGCCATCAACCCGGAAAATTATGAGGCAAACTGGAAAACATCCCGTGCATATATTGATTTGGGCGAAGACCTTGAAGATGATGATGAGCGCGCTGCATATTATAAAGAGGCCGAAAAATATGCGCACAACGCACTGCATAATAATGAAGAAAAAAGTAATGGCCATCTTTATTTAAGTATTGCTTTGGGACGTGTTGCCTTAGATGCCGGAGCAAAGCAACGCATAAAAATGTCTAAAGAAATAAAAAAAGAAGCAGATCTGGCTGTTAAATACAATGATCAAAATGATATCGCCTATCATGTCCTTGGGCGTTGGAACAGAAAAATTTCTAACCTTAGCTGGATAGAGCGCGGGTTTGCAGATATGTTTTTAGGCGGCGTGCCAAAAGATGCATCGAACGAAGCAGCCATTGCCAATTTTAAAAAGGCGATCGAAATTAACCCGAACTATATTAACCATCATTTGGAGCTGGCAATTACTTATGAGGTAATGGATGAAGATTCGCTCGCTATCGAAAGCCTGAAAAAATGCCTGGCTTTGGAAATTGGCCACGCAAATGATGCCGACCATAAAAAAGTTGCCGCAGAAATGTTGGAAGATTTACAATAGGATAAATTCTTGTTTCAATTTTTTATAAAAAATAGCGCAAATTTTAAAGGCCTTCTCTTTGTAGTAGGCCTTTTAATTATCAGTGGCTTTTTATGGTACACCCAACAATTGGTTGATGTACTAAAAGAAAAATCGACCAAGGAACTGCAATTTAGGATTAAGGTTTTTGAATCCAATATCAATAATCCCGAGTCCGAACACGATGTGGGGTTTTTCTTTAACGAGGTTATTAAAAAAGCGGATTATCCTATAATTTACACCGATATTGACGGGCAACCACAAAGCTGGGTAAATATTAGCGCGCATTTGGATACGGTCAACACTCTCAATAAAGAGGATTCCCTTTTTTTATATGAATACCTGGAGACCATTAAAAACCAGAACCAACCCATTCCGATTGCTTATCAGGAAACTGTTCTCGGTTATTATTATTATGGTTTCCCAGAGGAAATTAACAAGATTAAAAACCTGCCAGTCTTTGCAATAGTTATTGCCGTAATCTTTATTTTATTTGGCTATATTGGCTTTACATATATTAAAAAAAGTGAACAAAGAAATATTTGGGTAGGAATGGCCAAAGAAACAGCGCACCAACTTGGTACGCCGCTCACTTCGCTTTCGGGTTGGCTAGAACTTATTTCCATCGATGATTCCCAAAAGGATACAGCCGTAAAGGAGATGAGCAACGATCTTTTACGGTTAAATAAAATTGCAAACCGGTTTTCCAAAATTGGGTCCGTTCCACAACTTAAAAGTGAAAATATAAATCAGCTTATCGAAGGTGTTGTTTTGTATTATAAAAAACGGCTGCCAAATTTAAACAAACACGTTTCGATCGAGCTAAAAAATAAAGATTCCTTTTATTATGATTTAAACCGTGATTTGTTTGAGTGGGTCATCGAAAATTTAATTAAAAATTCGATTGACTCGATCGGCAATAAAAATGGGGTTATTTCGATTTCATTACATTCAAAAAAAAGCTCCAAATGGTTTCATATCGATATTACCGATAATGGAAAAGGTATTTTACCTGTTAATAAGAAAAGTGTTTTTAAACCCGGATTTAGTACTAAAAAACGGGGTTGGGGGCTGGGCTTAAGTTTAGCAAAACGCATTATTGAAGACTACCATCAGGGGAAAATTTTTCTATTAGATTCAAAAATTGATGAAGGCTCCACTTTTAGAATCAGCCTAAAAAAAACCTCTTCCATATAAGAACCCTTGATTTAAAAATCCCTTTTCTTTAAAATGGACAATTCACAGCATAAAGGTTTACAATGAATCAAAGACAACAAAGATTCTCCCTGCTTATTAAACCGCATTTTCCTTCCTTGCATAGTACCGCAATGCGCATGGCACGCAATAAGTCTGATGCAGAAGACCTGGTACAGGAAGCTTTGTACAAAGCGTATCGTGCCCTGGACCAATACCAGGCCAATACAAATTTTAGGGCATGGGTTTTTAGGATTTTAGTCAACACCTTTATTACAGCTTACCGCAAGGCAGTAAAAGCGCCCCAAAAAGTGAGCTATGATGATTTGGAAGATTTTGCCCTTTATAAAAAGAGTGAATTGATCAACCCGGACCAGGTAGAATCCAAAGGCGATATAACCGAGGCTTATTTTGAGGATGATATTAAAACAGCCCTGGAGAACCTTCCCTATCAGTTTCGATTAGTTGTTCTTCTTTGCGATGTGGAAGGGTTTTCTTATAACGAGATTGCCAATATTATAAATTCACCTTTGGGCACAGTTATGTCCCGTTTATACCGTGGCAGGAAATTACTGCAACGCACCCTGTGGAGTTATGCACAAAAACGTGGATATATTAACGAAAACACCAAACGTAAAAAATAGCTACTTTACAGATTGAATATATTGCAAGGGCTGGTTAAATAAAAAACTCCTAAACTTTATTACATCCTGATATGTGGTGCCGCGTGTTTTTGATTGTTGTACGGTAATATACATTTCGGACGGCACCCAATTTTCTCCCAATATTTTACTTTTTAGCTCTATGATAAAGCCCGTTTCAATTTGATTATTTTTTGTTATCTGAACTTCCCATCCGGTAATTAACCATTTTGTCTTAACAATTTTAAATTGAGGGTAAGTTGTAATATGTGTGTTACTTGCTAAAGTGAGTGTCTCAATTTTTAAGCATAAGCCGTTTTTTCCAAAAGAATATGTATAGCTTGTAGTATCGCCTTTTAAAATTGAATGAAATTTTATTTCAACAATATCATTCATTTCTCTTAAAACATAGTCTTGCGAAATACTTTTATTGATCCCGTTTAAGTAAAATCTTTTAAAATCAAAAAGTATGCCCGTAACTTGTTTTTTTAAGTCTGACACCATCGGTGTATAGAGTTTTTTTGTAGAGTCGTTTAGGGAAGGCACGCCTTGTTCTGCCAAAAACAATTTGTTTGACGATAACCAGATCAGTTGAAGCGGAAAAATTTCAGCATTGTTCCAATTATTTTTTGCAAAGGTCTCTGTTTTTAAATTTGTAAGTAATACTGTAAAATTTTTAACATTTGTTGATGCCAATGAATAATAAGATTGTTCAAGTTTTTTAAAGAAACTTTGTTCTTCGAAAGACTCTTCCTGTGCAAATAAATTAGAGCATACAAAAAACAAAAGTAATATAATGCCACGCTTAGCAAGATTCATTTTTTTCCTTTTTTAAATAATTATAATTATATTTCACTTTTACTGAAATTAAATAAGGTATTTAATACTTTTACAATTTTTCTTATATTTAAAGCTTTATGAAATTAGAAGCCATATCATTTAAAAATGATACTTTAAAAATAATAGACCAAACTCTGTTACCAAAGCAGATTAAAATAATAACTCTTGCCAGTTTAAACAAATCCATCGAAGCTATTAAAAAGCTACGTGTTCGTGGAGCGCCGGCAATTGGCATTATTGCTGCATACTCAATTTTTCTTGAAGCAAAACTTTTAACGGAAAAAGGGAGTTTGTCCCAGAAATCGTTCAATATTATTTGTAAAAGGGTGGCATTATCACGGCCTACAGCCGTAAATTTATTTTTTGCCATAAATAAAATGAAATCTGCCTACTCTAATTTTAATGAGCGGACATCAAATATTTTATTGGAAGAACTTAAAAAGTGTGCACTTTCAATACATGCAGAAGATAGGAAAAGTTGTGAAAAAATTGGTTATTTTGGCACAAAAATTTTCAAAGAATATA
Source organism: Calditrichota bacterium (assembly GCA_024277115.1). Classification (GTDB taxonomy): domain Bacteria; phylum Calditrichota; class Calditrichia; order Calditrichales; family J004; genus JABFGF01. The sequence continues at coordinate 44,233 of JAJRVW010000010.1, read as the reverse complement.
ATAATGTAATCACGCATTGTAATGCGGGGATATTAGCCACAGGTGGAAACGGCACAGCCTTATCTGTACTTTATGAGACGTTTAAAATAAATAAAAAATTACATGTTTATGTTGACGAGACAAGGCCGCTTGGGCAAGGCGCCCGGTTAACCTATTTTGAGCTTTCGCAAAATAATGTACCATGCACGCTACTTTCGGATAACGCTGCGGGAAGCTTATTTTCTCAGAATTTAATTGATGCCGTTGTCGTCGGGGCAGATCGCATAGCCTTAAATGGGGATTTTGCCAATAAAATTGGTACGTTCCCACTCGCTGTTTTAGCCAAACATTTTAATATACCGTTTTATGTGGCGGCGCCTGATTCTACTTTTGATATGAACGCTGAGAACAGCAGAGACATACCAATCGAAATGCGTTCGAAAGAAGAAGTTGTTTCATTTTGGGGCATAGGCAATTCTGATAATTATAATGTGTATAATCCTGCTTTTGATATAACACCCGCCGAATTTGTGACTGCTATTATTACAAATTTGGGCGTTATTGAAAAACCAGATAAAAATAAAATTCTAAATATATTACAACCATAGGAGATTTTTAATGAAGAAATTAAATTTAATCGGCATTATTGCCATCACATTACTACTTGCCTTGTCGAGTTGCCGTCCACCTGAGCTGGAAGGTGCATTTGTCCATTTTAAAAATGGTAGAATTGACCAGGCCCTTACTTTGGCTGAAAAAGTAACAACCGAACATCCTGCAAATCCTGAAGGCTGGTATTTACTTGGCCAACTTTATGGTAAAAAAGACCGCATTGCCGATATGATGAAGGCTTATGATAAATCTTTGGAACTTGCTAAAACCTTCGAGCAAAAAATTAGCATCGATAAGCAAACTTATTTTGCCAGTAAATTTAACGGTGGCGTTCAATCTTATAATAAATATTTAAAACTTGAAGATCATTCTACCGACGAAGCAAAAAAAGTTATGATGACTGCAATCAAAAGATTTACTGATGCAAATATAATCAAGGAAAGTTATGGCGCTTTAAATTTAATCAACCAGGGATATAATCTAATTGGTGAAAGTGATAAAGCCTTGGAAGGTGTTATAAATTTAACAACCCAGTACCCAGACTCTGCAAAGGCATGGTTAACTTTGGGTAAGTTCTATTATGATCAAAAAGCATTTGATAAAGCAGCAGAAAATTTTGAAAAAGCTACAGAAATTGATGGTGAAAATAGTGAAGCCTTGACTTATCTGGCACAAACTTATGATTTTTTAAATATGCCAGAGAAAGCTATCCCTGCTTATAAAAAAGCGATTGAGGTAAACGAAGGCGATTCCGCTATTCCATTCAACTTAGGTTTACTTCTCTATAAAGCCGCTGTAGTAGAAGGTATTCCCGAAGAGACCAAAACTGAAAAGCTGAACATGGCTATAGAATTTTTTGAAAAATCGATTGAGATTAATCCTGATTTTAAAAGCTCTTACCAGCTTAAAGGCAATGCCGAACTACAAAATAAAAAGTTTGAAGATGCAAAAGAGACTTTGGAAGAAGGGGTCGAATTATTTCCTGAAGACGCACAGATGTGGATTGACCTGGCCAAAAGCTATACTTTTTTGAATGAAAAAGAGAAAGCCACCGCAGCCTTTCAACGTGCAGATGAGTTAGAAAAATAATACAGCGTCAGATTACAAAAAAAAGGATTGTCTTTAAAAGACAATCCTTTTTTTTATTAAGAATCAGTTTGATATATACTAATTATTTTTAATACTAAGCAATCCAATACACGATGAGTTTTCTTGAATCAAAACTCATTATGGCCTACTTATTAAAAAGGAAATATGAGAGCGCTTCCAGCTCTATAGACATATTTTCATTTTTAACAAGAACATCATCGGGAACCTTTAAGCTAATTGGAGCAAAATTTAGGAATGCCTTGATCCCACATTCAATAAATTGATCAACTATTATTTGTGCATATTGACTAGGCGCAGCAACAATTATTATTTCTATTTTTCTTTTGCCACAACATTACATGCATCTTCAATTTTATCAATTTTCAGGTTATCAATCTGCTGGCCAAGTTTTGTCGGGTCGTTATCAAAAATTGCCTTTATATTAAAACCTTGTTTTTTAAACTCGTCGTATCTTAACAGGGCCCGGCCAATATTTCCAAAACCCACAAGACCAACACGCCATTCTTTTTTTAGCCCCAAAATATTTGCGATCTGATCTTTTAATTGCTCGGTGTTATATCCAAGGCCTCTTTTTCCAAATGTCCCAAAAAAAGATAAATCTTTACGAACCTGTGCAGAGGTTATGCTGTTTAATTGGGCAATTTCATTGGACGATATTGTGCTTACGCCTTTTTCAATTTGTGAAGAAAGAGTCCTATAATACTTTGATAATCTTCGTATTGTGGAATCTGATATTTTTTTCATTTGCATTACTCTTCAGTTGCTTCTTCTTCTTCAGGCTCATCGTCACCATTAATTACCAAGGCTATATCACTAACCGTGTCATTTTTGTCCAACCTAATCATGCGTACACCCTGGGTATTGCGACCAATAATATTAACCTGCTCAATTTTTTGCCGGATTACAATACCTTTTTCTGAGATAATCATTATATCTTCATCACCAGATACTTCCACAGCAGCGGCAAGCTTACCGGTTTTTTCAGTTACTTTCATGGCAATTATCCCACTTCCACCACGATTCTGAACCCTAAAGTCTTCAATCCGGGTACGCTTGCCATATCCAAATTCTGATAAAGTAAGCAGCATCTTATTTTTATCCGCAATCGTCATGGAGATAACTTTGTCATCATTTTTTAAGGTAATACCCTTAACACCTGTTGAGTTTCTTCCCACGGATCGCACGTCGTTTTCATTAAAATGGATTGAGCGGCCATTTCTGGTAACAATTAAAACTTCATCTTCCCCGGAAGTAATTTGTGCATTGATCAGCTTATCCTCTTCACGGATATTAATGGCAATTATACCCCCTTTTCTCGGGCGGCTAAATTTTTCCAGTTCTGTTTTTTTAATGGTACCATTTTGTGTGGCCATTGTAATATGCCCGCCTTCGGTAAAATTACGGACTGAAACAAACGCCTGGATTTTTTCTCCCGGTTCGATATTTATCAGGTTGATAATTGATCGGCCGCGAGCCGTTTTACTTGTCTGCGGAATGGCATAAACTTTTAGCCAATAACAACGCCCACGATCAGTAAAAAATAAAATATAATCATGCGTGCTGGCAACAAATAAGTGCTCAACAAAATCTTCGTCTTTTACACTGGCACCAGAGACACCTCTTCCACCCCGATGCTGTGTTTTATATTCTTGAGAGGCAAATCTTTTTATAAAACCACCATGGGAAATTGTAATGACCATTTCCTCTTCAGCAATTAAATCTTCATAAGCAATTTCTTCATAATTTTCGACTATCTCGGTCCTACGCTCATCAGCATAACGTTCAAGAATTTCATCCAACTCGTCTTTAATAATCTGGAATTGTTTTTCTTTGCTGGCCAATATAGCTTTAAAGCCTTCAATCTGAACAAGTAATTCCTGATACTCATTTTCAATTTTATCACGCTCCAGGCCTGTCAATCTTTGAAGCCGCATATCTAAAATAGCTTTTGCCTGGATTTCAGACAACCCGAAGCGTTGTATTAATTTTTCGCGGGCGTCCACCGGATCACTTGCTTTTTTGATGAGTTCGATTATTTCATCAATATTATCAATGGCAATGCGCAAGCCTTCTAAAATATGTGCCCGACGTTGTGCCTGGTCCAACTCAAATTGCGTGCGCCTTACAACAACTTCAATTCTGTGGTTGATAAAGTGACTAATAATTTCTTTAAGATTTAAAACTTTTGGTTCGCCATTTACAAGGGCAAGTAAAATGATCCCGAATGTTGTCTGCATTTGGGTGTGTTTGTAAAGCAGGTTTAAAATGGCATCCGGATCAATATCTTTTTTAAGTTCAAGCACTATTCGTAAACCATCACGATCCGATTCGTCCCGTAAATCAGAAATACCTTCAATCCGTTTATCTTTTATAAGCTCAACTATTTTATTGAGCAGGTTCAATTTATTTACCTGATAGGGTATTTCGGAAACAATAATACGTGTGCGGCCATTTTTCATTTCTTCGGTTGATGCGCGCGCGCGAACACGTGCCTTGCCGCGGCCGGTGGTATAGGCCCGCTTAATTTCTTCTGTACCATACAAAATTCCAGCAGTGGGGAAGTCCGGACCTTTAACAAATTGCATTAAATCTAAAATTTCAATTTCAGGATTGTCGATTGTAGCTTTTACAGCTTCGATCACTTCCCGCAGATTATGGGGTGGAATATTTGTGGCCATGCCAACCGCAATGCCGGTAGAACCGTTTATTAAAAGGTTTGGAATTTTTGCTGGTAAAACCGTTGGTTCATCTAATGTATCATCAAAGTTTCTGGAGAAGTTTACTGTATTTTTATCAATATCCGTAAGAAGTTCATCTGATATTTGATCCATCCTTACTTCTGTATAACGCATCGCAGCAGGGGAGTCGCCATCCACCGAACCAAAATTGCCCTGGCCATCGATTAAAGGATAACGCAGGGAAAAATCTTGAACCATTCTCACAATTGTGTCATAAACAGCGGTGTCACCATGTGGATGGTACTTTCCTAAGACCTCTCCAACAATACGCGCACTTTTTTTATAAGGGCGGTTATAAGACATGGAAAGTTCGCGCATCCCAAAAAGAACTCTGCGGTGAACAGGTTTTAAACCATCACGCACATCGGGCAACGCCCTCGAAACTATTACAGACATTGAATAGTCGAGGTACGATTCTTTCATTTCATCTTCAATTAACCGGGGGAGTATATTTTCGTTTTCAGCCATTTTTTATTTTTTTACCTCTAAATATCCAGATTTTTAACATAACGGGCATTGTCTTCAATAAATTTTCTACGTGGTTCCACTTCATCGCCCATTAAAGTTGTAAAAAGATGGTCCGCATTAAAAGCACTTTCTACATTTACTTGTAACATTGTGCGTGTTTCAGGATCCATCGTTGTATTCCAAAGTTGGTCAGGATTCATTTCTCCCAAACCTTTATAGCGCTGCAAGGATACTTTTTTCCGTTCTTCTTCGCTCAAGGGTTCCAGTAATCTGTCTTTTTCAATTTCGGTATAAACATATTCTTCTTTTTTGCCATTTTTTATTTTATACAATGGTGGCTGGGCAATATAAATATTTCCCTGTGTTACCAAATCGGCCATATATCTGTAAAAGAAGGTTAATAACAACGTCCTGATATGTGATCCATCCACATCGGCATCTGTCATTATTATAATTTTTGCATATCTCAATTTGCCAAGATCAAAATCCTCCGAGCCAATACCTGTACCAAGCGCGGTAATAATAGTTTTAATTTCATCATTAGCTAAAAGCTTGTCTAAACGCGCTTTTTCTACATTGAGAATCTTTCCTTTAAGCGGGAGAATCGCCTGAAATCTTCTATTACGCCCCTGCTTAGCTGAGCCGCCGGCAGAATCGCCTTCCACCAGGTATATTTCACATTCTCCAGGGTCATTACTCGAGCAATCTGCCAATTTTCCAGGAAGTGAATTGCTTTCCAAGGCACTTTTTCTTCGGGTTAGTTCCCGTGCGTTTCGCGCAGCTTCCCTCGCTCTCGATGCCTGGATACATTTTTCGATTATCCGTTTTGCATAAGCGGGATTTTGCTCAAGAAAATCAGTTAATTTTTCATTTAAAAGAGATTCAACAGCGCCACGCACTTCGGAGTTTCCAAGCTTGGTTTTTGTCTGACCTTCAAACTGTGGTTCGGCAACTTTTACAGAAACAACTGCCGTGATTCCCTCACGCACATCTTCGCCGGAGAGCGAACTTTTTTCCGACTTCATTAAATTATTCTTTTGTGCGTAAGAATTTAATGATCGTGTTAAAGCCGATTTGAAACCGGAAAGATGAGCCCCACCTTCAATAGTATTGACGTTATTACAATAAGTTAAAATATTTTCTGTGTAGGAAGAATTATATTGAAGAGAAATTTCAATTGGTATATCATCCTGTATTCCTTCAATATAAATAGGTGGTTTATGGATAGGAGACCTGCCCTCATCGAGATATTCTACAAATTCTAAAATGCCACCTGCATATTTATAAGTCTCTTCCCGGTCATCGCGTTCATCAAAAAGGATTATTTCTAAATCTTTATTTAAAAAGGCTAGTTCCCGTAGTCTTTTAGAAAGAATATCAAATTGATAAACAGTATCCTGAAAAATTGATTTATCCGGCAGAAAACTGACCTGAGTTCCCCGCTTTTCAGTGTTTTCTCCAACAACTAATTCACTTTGGGTTATCCCCTTAGAATACGTTTGAGTGTGTATTTTTCCATCACGGAATATGTTTACCTCACACCATTCCGATAATGCATTTACTACCGATGCACCTACGCCGTGCAAACCACCGGAAACTTTATAGGATGATTTGTCAAACTTACCACCGGCATGTAAAACAGTCATAATAACTTCTACCGCAGGTTTTTTTTCAATAGGATGCATATCTGTAGGTATGCCACGTCCGTCGTCTTCAACGGTAATTGTGTCATCCTTGCCAATTATTACAGATATTTTTGATGCATAACCGGCCAATGCTTCATCGATACTATTATCTACAATCTCATAAACCAGGTGATGTAATCCTTTATTAGTAACATCACCAATATACATGGCCGGTCTTTTACGAACAGCCTCCAACCCCTTTAATACTTGAATATTTTGAGCTGTATATTCTTTCTGGGACATAAACTTCCTTAGATAAATTCTATATTTTTGATTTCAATATTTTTAAAATAATTCTGAATTTTTGAGAGTAGTAATCTTCTATTTTCAAAGAATTCATTTTTCCAATTTAAATTTTCTATCCTTATTTTAAGTACTTTTTTTTCTGGTATATATTCAATCGGATCAGAATGTGCTGCAATGGTTTTATCCATATTAAACCAGTCTTTTTTTATAGATTCGATGGCATACAAATGTGCAAGGTTATATTGCTTTAAAATTTTATCTAACGTTAAATTAATGTTTGTAAAATTTTTTTTCATCCTACTTTAGTTGCCTTCAAGATGCAAAAAACTGGATTTATTTTTAATTATACTTGTCACTTTTTTTTCATCGGTGGTTGTAATAAATGTTTGTCCGGTATTTAAAATTATTTTTAATAAATTTTCTATTCTGAATGTATCCAGTTCTCCAAAAATATCGTCTAAGAGCAATATTGGGTTTTTTGCGGTTATGTCAAAAATATATTTAGCAGCTAATAATTTTAACGCAATTAAAAATGATTTATTTTCGCCTTGTGAACCGTGTGACTTAAAAGGGAACCCATCTTTTAAAAAATCAATATCATCCCGATGTGGACCAATAATGCTTGTTTGTCTTTTAATTTCATTTTTTTTATTTTTTTTAAGTGCCTCAATAAAAATAGGTTCTATCTCTCCTTTTTTTAATTCAATTATATCCTGAACAGTAGAGTTATATTTAATTTTAATATCCTCTAATTTTTTTGATATCTGATTATAGGAGGTACTAATATTTTTGTTAAGAAAACGGATAAATGCCAGCCTATAAAACAAAATTTCTGAGCCGGATTCAGCTAACTGTTTGTTCCATATCTCAATTTCTTCACTTTTTTGCGGATAGTCATCAAAGGATAATAGTTTGTTTTTTTGAAGAATACACTTTTTATATTTTTGCAACGCAAATAAATAGCTTGGATAAAGTTGGGAAAGTAAAATATCCAGAAATTTTCTACGAGATGCAGGCATACCATAAGTTAAGTCTAAATCTTCCAAAGAAAGAAGTATTGTGGGGAATAACCCTACTAAATATGAAAAATTTTTAATTTTTTCTTGATTTACAAAAGCATGCTTGCCTTCTTTTTTAGAATAATAAACGCGCTGTTCACTTAAAATATTTTCGCTGTTATAAAAATATCCTTTTATGTCAAAAAAATCTTTTTCGTTGTTAATTACAGTTTGATCCGTTTTAGTTTTAAAACTTTTTGTGATAACGCTAAAATAAATAGCTTCTAATATTGAAGTTTTACCTTGTCCATTTGATCCATAAATTACATTTACCCTTGGATCAAATGTTGCCTTAAAATTTTTAAATATTCTAAAATTTGTTAACTCAATTTTACTCAGGTACATCTAATTAATTCTGACAGGCATTATCAACATAACCATATTCAGATCAGCATTTTCATTATTTTCAGGAAAAATTAATGCAGGACCATCTGCATCGTTCACTGTTAATTTAACTTTTTCTTCGTCAATATGTCTTAATATATCAATAAGATAATTTGCGTTATAGGCAATATCTATATTTTCAAACTCATATTTACAGGGCACATTTTCATTTGCTTCTCCCCCAAAATCAATATCTTGTGCAGAAATATTCATTGAATTTTGACTGAGTACTATTTTAACCTGGGAAGTTATGGGATTTGAAAATAAAGAAACGCGTTTAACCGATGAAATAAACTCGGCTCTGTCAATAACGAGTTCTTTAGAAAACTCAGCTGGAATAACCCGGTCATAATCAGGATAAGGTTCATTAATTATCCGTGAAAATATTTTAGTATCGGGCAATTCAAAAAGGATATGGTTTTCACTAAGTATAATTTTTTGGTTGCCCGAGTCGGGCAAGTTTCGTGCAACAAAGTTTAAAGCTTTTGTTGGAATAATTAAATCCCTCGAAATACCATTTCCACTAAAATTTTTATTTATTACTTTTACAAGTCGGTGCCCGTCGGTAGATACCATTCTGTATTCATTTTCCATAATCTGGCATAAAACACCTGTGAGCGCTGGCCTAAAATGATCGGTAGAACATGCAAAAATTGTTTTTTCTATCATAGTTTTTAATAAACCGTTTTCAATTTCTACCTGCTGGTCCGAATCAACGAGAGGTACAGAAGGAAATTCTGTTTTATCTTCACCAGATAATTTGTACTCACCATGATCAGATTTTATAAGAATTTTATGATTAGAATCAGCCGAAAAACTTATATTTACATTTGGCAATTCACGGATAATATCTAATAATAATTTTCCAGGAACCGTGATATCCCCTTCTTCCATAGCTTCACATTCTGTCCACGATATTTGGGTTATTTCAAGATCAGTTGCAATTATGGATAGTTTGTTGTTTTTTATTGTAATTAAAACATTATACAAAATATCGACTGTTGATTTTGAGGGAATTACATTAATAACTTTTTGCAATGCCTTAAAAAAATTGTCGCGTGAAACAGAAAATTTCATTACTCCTCCAGTGGTATCAAATAAGTGCGAAAAATAACTAAATAGATTATTAATATCAAGCAATGAAAGGGGAATTTTGTTTTTCAAAATTTCTTATAATAATAGTATTTATATTATATATTTAATAAAACTATAATAATAGGGAATGTGGATTTGTGGAGAAATTGATGAAAGGTATATATAGCAACTATCTTAATTTAATTTTTCTGTGGATTAATTGCGTGCTATTTGGTTATTATCTTGATAAAAAAATAGATTTTTCTAAATAAAAATAAAAGTTTACTTTATTAAGATTTTATCAACATTTAAATATTGCTCTCCTAAGTTTTTGTTTTTTAAGTATTTATATTTATAAATTTTTTTTTACTTATTTTAAATGTGGATATCTTTTTAAATAACATTTTTGGAAAATAGATACTTTATGCTTTAAATTGCCGATCTGTCTTTAATTGTGGAGGAATAATGAAAAGAACGTATCAACCAAGTAACAGAAAAAGAAAAAATAAGCATGGTTTTAGAGAAAGAATGAGCTCTAAAAATGGTCGTGCTGTTTTGGCCAGAAGAAGAAGCAAAGGCCGAAAGAGATTAACTGTAAGCGATGAATTTATCAAAACAGCTTAAAATATCTTCTCTTTCAAATAAGAATGAAATTTCTGTTATATTAAAAAACGGGATAAAAATTAATACAAGATTTGGACCCGTTTATTTTTACAGCGTCAAAAACGATACTAATAATAAGATTGCGATTTTAATAAAGAAGAAAATTGGCAATGCTTGTTATAGAAACTATATAAAAAGAATTATTCGATTTTATATGCGTTCTGAAATCACTCTGTTGAGAAAATATAACAGGGTGATTTTTTTGTATAGGTACCTTAGACCAATTAAATATGATATTTTAAAAACTGAATACAATAATAAATTAAAACACATTATTAAGAAATATTAAAGGTGTAATAATGGATAAAAAATCCCTGGTGGCAATGTTGCTCATCGCAGTAATTTTAATGTTACTTCCTTCTTATCAGGAATATGTATTGGGCGTGAAACCCGATAAAGTTGAACCTGTAACACACGAGCCAATTAAAAAAGATATAGTAGAAAAAGCGTCTGTCAATAAAGTTGTTACTAACGAAAAAGTTTCTGAGATAAGTAGCGATAACACTGATAAAACACTAATTGGGATTCCCGATAGTCTTGAAAAAAGTATAACTATAGAAACAGATGATTATATAGTTGAACTATCTAATAAAGGTGGTGGAAGTTTAAAAAGTTATGTTCTTAAAAAGTATACTAAATATGACTCCAGTTTGGTAAACATGATATCTAAAGAACTTGAAAACAATATAACACTTTCTTTTCAAGAAGCCGGAGGCAGTTATGTTGATACGAAAAACTTTATATACAACGTTTCTTCCGATATTTCACAAAAATATCTGAATAATGAAAATAGTTTTAGTCTTATTTATACGCTCAATTATAATGACACGGAAATAAGAAAAGAATTTACTTTTTATAAGGATGCTTATCATATTGACCTGAAGGTATCTTTTTCTAATATGACTTCGCTTTTAAATAATCAATACCAGATTAATTGGATAAACGGACTACCATCCACAGAATCTTATATTGAAGATGACAGCCAATACAGTATGGCCTATGCGTATATGGCGGATGACTTAGAAAATTTTGAAGTAGATGAACCGGGACAAACTCCACTATCTGCACTGTCAGGAAAAGCTGATTGGCTTGCGATTAGGACTAAGTATTTTGTAGCTACAATCTCAGCAATCGATGTAGATGTCTCCAATGGGATTTATTTTCAGGGACGTGGAATTGAACAACCAGACTATTTACAAAAACTTTTTAACTACGGTTTTTTTGCCAGATATAATCCCAATAAAGGGAGCGACATCTATAGAATTTATATAGGCCCACTAGATAATAATGAGCTGGAGAAATATGATAATAATTTAGATGAATTAATCATGAACAATGGTGCGTACGAAAGAACATTTCGCCCTGTAACAAAATATGTTGTTCTACCATTACTTGAATTTCTACATTCTTTTATCCCTAATTGGGGTATTGTAATAATTATTTTTTCGATATTGATAAAAGTTGCTTTGTGGCCATTAACCAAAAAGAGTTATCAATCCACAAAAAAAATGCAAACATTAACCCCAAAGATGAATGCAATTAAAGAGAAGTATAAAAATGATCAACAACGATTAAATAAAGAGATGATGGCTTTGTATAAAACGGAGGGTTCACCGCTTAGCGGATGTTTACCTATGTTATTACAAATGCCTTTACTATTAGCTCTGTATATTGTTTTTAGGTCAACCATCCAATTACGTGGCGCTGTTTTTATTCCCGGTTGGATTGATGATTTATCACGAGCTGATACATTGTTCACTTTACCGTTCTCCCTTCCAATGTATGGAGATCACTTTAATGTGTTGCCAATTTTGATGGCAGTAACTATGTTTTTTCAATCAAAAATGACAATGCAAGATCCAAAACAAAAGGCAATGGTTTATATTATGCCTATATTTATGCTGGCAATATTTAATCGATTTCCTTCGGGACTAAATCTTTATTATACATTGTTTAACCTTCTGACGATAATTCAACAAAAATTTATTAAAGAGAAAGATGACGATAAAAAAGGAAAACCTGTTGAAAGAAAACAAATAAAAAGAAAAAACAAATAGAGTTCTTTTCAAGGGGTTATTTTATGTATGAAAAAGACACAATAATATCTCCTATTTCTTCAGTTTCAGGTGCAAGCGTTTCCTTGATTAGACTTTCAGGAATTTCTGCGATTCAAACTGTCAACCGGTTTTTTTCTTCTGTTAACCTGGAAAAAGCAGAAGGTGGAAAATTTTATTTTGGAAAATTAATAGCAGAAAACAATCAGGTCATTGACGAGGTAATAGTCTATATATTCCGGGCGCCAAAATCGTATACCGGAGAAAATATTGTAGAGATTAGTTGCCACAGCAATGTGTTTATTATTGAAGAAATTTTACAGCTTTTTATACAAAATGGTTGTAGAACTGCAAAACCCGGTGAGTTTACTCAGCGGGCTTTTTTAAATGGGAAAATGGATTTAACCCAAGCAGAAGCTGTTGCGGATATTATTTCTTCCAAATCTAAAGCAGGGGTAAAAAACTCATTACTTTTTCTTGAAGGTGGCCTCTCTAAAAAAATAAAAGAATTAAAAAAAGACATTATCGACCTTGCCTCTCTTTTAGAATTAGGTTTAGATTTTTCTGAAGAGAATTTGGAAATAGTATCGAATGACGAGGTTATAAATAAATTAAATATTCTATTAGACGAGATTAATACATTAATAAAATCTTTTTCAAATAGCCGTGATTTTCAAAAGGGGATAGAAGTTTTACTTGTTGGCGAGCCAAATGTTGGAAAATCCAGCCTGATGAATGCTTTGCTCGAAAAAGATAGGGTTATTGTTTCCCATATCCCAGGAACGACCCGGGACATCATCCATGAAGATATTATTTTAGAAGATACGCTTGTTCGATTTATTGATACGGCAGGAATCAGAATAACGGATGACCACATAGAAGCTTCCGGTGTAGACAGGGTAAAAAAACTAATAGACAAGGTTGATATAGTTTTAGCTCTTTTTGATTTAGCTGAGGGAATAAGTATTGAAAACAAAGAACTGCTAAATCGTTTAATCAAGGACAAGGGTGAAGACGTAATAATAATTGGTAATAAGATTGATAAAAAGATAAAAAAGGAAACGATTGATTTTATTAATTCGTTTTCAAATAACAAGATTCTGGTTTCCGCTAAATTATCTGAAAATATTAACCAGCTCCGCTCAGCAATTTCTTTTCATATTAAAAGAGAAATACAAAATGAGCCCGATGAATTAATCCTTACAAATAAAAGACATCATAATATTTTATTAGAGATAAAAGAAAAAATTATTACCACCAGGGACTCTTTTTCACACAACCCCGGACATGAATTTATCGCAGCAGATTTACGGGAAATAATAAATAAACTATCTGAAATAACAGGTGAAATAACAACAGACGATATTTTAAACAATATTTTTTCTTCGTTCTGTATTGGGAAATAACACGTTTCACGTGGAACAATTATATGCATTTTGATATTGCCATAGTTGGTGGCGGCCATGCCGGAATCGAAGCAGCTGTAATTTCTGCTAAGAGAGGTTTTAAAACGGCCTTGATTTCTCTGGATAAAAATAAAATTGGACTGATGTCCTGTAACCCGGCAATTGGCGGGTTGGCAAAAGGGCAGTTGGTTCGGGAAATCGATGCGCTTGGCGGAGTCATGGGAAAGATAATTGATGAAGCTGGTATTCATTTTAAAATGCTCAACACTTCAAAAGGGCCGGCAGTCCAATCACCCAGGGCACAAGCAGACCGTTCTTTTTACGCCCAAGTAGCTCAAAAACATATTGCTGCACATAATAACATAAAAGTTATTGAGGATATGGCAGTTGAAATCTTAGTTGAAAAGAACAGCGCCGTCGGTTTAGTGTTGCTGAATAATAAAAAGCTTTTTGCAGATAGGGTTGTTCTTACGGCGGGAACATTTTTAAATGGCGTGATTCACGTAGGGACACATAATCTTAAAGCGGGACGCGCCGGTGACTTACCTTCTGTTGGAATTACTGAATCACTACAACGATATGGATTTAAGTCGGGACGCTTAAAAACAGGCACTCCACCACGTATTCATAAAGACTCCTTGGACTATACAAAGCTGGAAATACAAAAACCGGACGATGTGCCACAGCCATTTTCATATTCTACTGATGGGATAAACAGGGCGCAGGTAAATTGCTTCATTACATACACCAATGAGGAAACGCATAATATATTAAGGACCGGCTTTGATCGATCCCCAATGTTTACCGGAAGAATCAAAGGTATGGGGCCGCGCTATTGCCCTTCCATTGAAGATAAAATCGACCGTTTTGCGGATAAAAACCGACATCAATTATTTTTAGAGCCAGAGGGATATAATAGTGATGAAATTTATGTCAATGGTTTTTCCACAAGCTTGCCGGGCGAGGTACAAGAGAAGGCCATTAAAAAGGTACCCGGTTTAGAAAATGCTGAAATATTAAGATTGGGTTATGCCGTTGATTATGATTTTTTTCCACCGGATCAACTGGTTAATACCCTTGAAACCAAGAAGATTAAAAATCTATATTTTGCCGGACAGATAAATGGAACCTCCGGATATGAAGAAGCGGCCGCCCAGGGATTAATGGCGGGATTAAATGCGACTTTGTCATTACAAAACGAAAGTCCGTTTATTTTAAAAAGGTCTGAAGCCTACATCGGTGTATTGATAGATGACTTAATTAATAAAATCCATGCAGAGCCCTACAGAATGTTTACATCGCGTGCAGAGTTCCGGTTGTTGCTAAGACAGGATAATGCTGATTTACGGTTAATGGATTACGCGAAAAAGTTTGGTGTTCTTGATGAAAAAGCTGAACAAAAATTAGTGTTAAGAAGAAATCATATTCAAAAAATCACTGATTCTGTTTTGCCAAAAAAGATTGATCCGACGCGGTTTAATATGTTTGGAAAAGACCTACAATCAAGCCTACTAAAACAAACGGTAACAATCGAGGAGCTTTTAAGAAGGCCCGAGTTGAGGTTACAGGAGTTGTTGGATCGTTTAGAAATTAAGAATGACTTTATCAAAAGTTCGATTTTAGATGTAGAGTATTCAGTTAAATATAAAGGCTATCTCGAGCGACAGGAAGCGCTTATAAAAAAGTTTAATAAGATGGAAGAAAAACGCATCCCCGAAAATTTAGATTTCTTGTCAATTGAATCGCTTTCTGCTGAGGCGAGGGAAAAGCTTAATAAAATAAAACCTAAAAGTCTTGGGCAAGCTTCAAGGATTAGCGGTGTACGACATTCCGATTTATCTATTTTAATGATCTATATCGAAAAATATTTAAGAGAAAAAGTTTCACGTGAAACAGTATGAAGAATTAAACCGACTAATTCGCTTTGTTGAAGGTGAGGGAATTGTCCTTTCGGTTAATCAACAAGAAAAGCTGAAAACATATTTAAGTTATCTTGAAAGGTATTCTGTTTCACATAGAATCATTTACCGCAATGATACTGAGTTGATTGTCACGAGGCACTTCCTAAGTAGTTTTTATTATGCGCATCAAATTAAAAAGGAAATCCAACCTGGTGATAATATTCTTGATTTAGGGAGTGGGGCGGGTTTTCCAGGGATTATCTTAAGTATTGTCCTTGAAAACAATCATGTGGTTTTAGTAGACAGCGTGCGAAAGAAAACGCTTTTTCTTAAAAAGGTAGCCAAAGAATTAGGCCTTTCTTGCACTGTTCATTGCACAAGAATAGAAGAATATCAAAAAAGTAAAACACCCTCTTTTAAGTTTATTTCTGCAAGGGCGCTGGCTTCTATAGAAGATTTAATCTCTTTGGCCGCTGCGTTTATGGATAAAGCCGATATTCATACAATGAAAGGAATGGACTATATCAAAGAAGTTAAAAACAGTGAAAAGTATGATGTAGTAGAAAATGAAATACCAAATCACTGGAAAGATTTTTCAGGATATCTAACAAATAAAGTTTATTTAAAATTGAGAACAAAACGTGAAAAATAAAATATTTAATGAGCTGTCGCTTTTGGTAACAGAAAGCCGTAATGAAAATACTTTTAATATTGATGAATTAAATACGGGCGATCTTTTAGCGCTTATAAATAAAGAAGATCACAAGGTTGCAGAAGCTGTAAAAAAGGAACTTCCTTATATAACGGAAGCTGTGGAAATAATAACACACGCGTTTAAAAATGGTGGAAGATTGGTTTATGCAGGTGCAGGCACATCAGGCCGTTTAGGTGTTTTGGACGCTTCAGAATGCCCACCCACTTTTGGTGTTCCTAAAGGGATGGTCGTTGGATTGATCGCCGGTGGTTACGAGGCATTGCACCAAGCTGTTGAGGGGTTTGAAGACTTTGAAGAAAATGGGGCAAAAGATGTTGGTTCGATTAACCTCTCCGATAAAGACGTGCTTTGTGGAATTGCTGCAAGTAAAAGAACACCCTATGTTTTAGGCGCCCTCAAAGAAGCACAAAAGCGTGGGGCTAAAACACTGGCTGTTGTGTGTAACCCGCGGGAACAGGTTTCGTTTGATGTGGATGTGGCCATTTGTCCGGTTCCCGGCCCTGAAGTTGTGATGGGTTCCACGCGGCTAAAAGCAGGGACTTCGCAGAAGTTGGTTTTAAATATGCTCACCACAGCCTCTATGATTAAACTCGGAAAAGTCTATGAAAATATGATGATAGACCTGCAGCAGAATAATCTAAAGTTGGTAGAACGATCAAAAAAAATAATAATGCTTGCTGCAAATGTTGATTATAATGAAGCCTCAAAATATTTAGAGCAATCCAATGGTCATGTAAAAACAGCAATTTTCCTATCCCTTACAGATGTTACCCCGGAAGAAGCCAAAAAATATTTAGAAAACAATGATGGTTTCCTTAAAAAGGCGTTAAATGATTGGCGCAAAGATTCATAAGGGCCAATATATTGTTTCTATTTAACTTAAGCGATAAATGAGTATTCTTGATAAACAAAAACAGCTAAAAAAAGAATTGTCCCTGCTGCATGTGTATGCCATTGCGACTGGGGCAACAATCGCTGACGGTTTCTTTTTACTTCCAGGTATGGCTTATTCCAGCGCCGGCCCGGCAATGATCCTCAGTTATCTGATCGCTGTAATCCCGGTAATCCCTGCCTTATTTAGCATGTCGGAACTATCTACTGCTATGCCACGCGCCGGTGGTGTTTACTTTTTTTTAGACCGGAGTATGGGCCCGCTATTGGGGACAATAGGTGGGCTTGGTACGTGGCTGGCGCTGATCCTTAAAACAGCTTTTGCCCTGGTTGGTATCGGCGCGTATATGGGTTTGTTTTTTCCTGATATTCCAATGATGCCTTTTGCGGTTGGCTTTGCCGTGATATTTGGCTTTATTAATCTTTTTGGGGCAAAAAAAACAGGCGGTTTCCAAACCGTTTTAGTGTTGGGGATTCTGGCAATCTTGGTTTGGTTTTCATTTATTGGATTGTTTGAAATGAAGGCGGTCTTTTTTACCAATTTATTTAAAACAGATTATGTGCCCGTGCTCAGTACAGCGGGGCTTGTTTATGTTAGTTATGTTGGTTTATCTAAAATTGCCAGTGTTTCTGAAGAAGTGAAAAACCCGGAAAGAAACTTGCCGTTGGCCATGTTTATGGCGCTTGGTACCGCTGTGTTGATTTATTTGGTGGGTACATCGGTCATGATAGGTGTAATCCCTGGTAATGAATTATCAAATAATTTAACACCGGTTGCGACTGCCGCAAATATTCTGGTTGGCAAATGGGGCGCGGTTCTAATGACGATTGCCGCGGTGCTGGCTTTTTTATCTGTTGCAAATGTAGGGATTTTAAGCTCGTCCCGTTATCCATTGGCTATGAGCCGTGACCATCTTGTTCCACCGATATTTAGAAAACTAAATAAGAACCAGGTTCCCGTTAATGCGATCATAATTACGGTCGTGTTGATTATTTTAATACTTCTTGTCTTTGACATAACAAGAATCGCAAAACTGGCCGGGGCATTTCAATTACTCCTTTTTGCACTGAGTTCTTTGGCGGTAATTGTAATGCGTGAAAGCAGAATCGCTTCTTACGACCCGGGTTATAAATCACCTTTGTACCCCTGGATGCAAATTTTCGGAATTATTACGCCTTTTTGGATAATTGTGGAAATGGGCTGGCTGCCATCGCTCTTTTCGCTTGGTTTGCTGGGGGCAGGGTCTTTTTGGTATTTTTATTACGCAAAAGGCAAAGTCATCCGGGATGGCGCGATTTACCATATTTTTGCCCGGCTTGGCGAGCAGCGTTTCGAAGGGTTGGATGCGGAACTTAGGGGGATATTAAAAGAAAAAGGATTACGTGACCAAGATCCCTTTGACGCTGTTGTGGCCAGCGCTAAAATAATCGATATAAATTATAAAACCGACTTTGAATACATAGTTAGACAAGCCTCTGAAAAATTTGAAAAACTTGTTAAAGTTGATGCCTCAATCTTAAAAAAGAGTTTTTTAGATGGAACCCTGGTTGGCGCTACGCCGGTTTCAAATAATGCCGCATTGCCTCATCTAAGGTTGCCTGATTTAGCACACTCCGAAATGATTATTATACGGGCAAAATATGGAATCAATGTGGAAATTGACCATGAGGTTTCAGGAAAACATTTGCCAACGGATAAAATAAACGCATTTTTCTTTTTGATTAGCCCGGAAAATAATCCTGGTCAGCATTTGCGGATATTGGCACAAATAGCCAGCCATGTTGATGATAAAAAATTTATTAAAAACTGGCTTGATGCAAAGAACGAGCAAGATATTAAGGAGCTGTTGTTGCGGGATGACCGCTACATGCGTTTGATGCTGTTGCCAAATTCTCCTGCAGCAGAGCTGATTGGAACGCCAATTAACAAGCTAAACCTGCCTGATGGTTGTTTGATCGCATTAATCCACCGTGCAGGTGAAATTATTGTGCCGCAGGGCCAAACCATTTTAGAACAAAATGACCAACTGACATTAATTGGTTATCCGATTGGTATTGAACAATTATATGAAAAATATGATCATTCGCGGTAGAAATAAATGAAGATACTTCCCAACAGTGAACCGTTTTTTAAACAACAATCCGAAAACGGCCTATTAATGCTACATGGTTTCACGGCGTCGCCTTTTGAGTTTAAAGAGTTCTCTGAAGATTTTATTGAAAAAAAATTCTCGATTAGTGTGCCCTTGTTGCGGGGGCATGGTAAAAATGTTGAAGAGCTGGAAAATTGCCAGTGGTACCAATGGTTTGAAGATGCAAAAAACGCATTGTTCGAGTTAAGAAAATCATGCAAAAAAGTTTTTGTAATTGGCCAATCCATGGGAGGTACTTTAGCGCTTCACCTTGCGGCACATTATCAAATTGAAGGTTTAGTTTTATTGGCGCCGGGGTTGTTTTTAAAGCAAAAAGGGTCGGCGCTGCTGCCTGCAATCTCTGGGTTAAAAAAATACATAAATAAAAAAGGTGGCCCAGATATTAAAAATGAAGTTTCACGCGCAAAAGCTGTTTCTTATGATAAAACGCCGGTACGTGGAATAATAGAACTCAATAAACTATTTGCCCATGTAAAACATGACTTGCCTGAAATTTATGTACCAACTTTGATTTTTCATTCAAAACAAGATCACGTTATAGACTATAAGAGTTCTGAATATATTTATAAAAATATATCATCAAAAGAAAAGAGGATTCTCACGTTAACAAATTCTTATCATGTCCTCTCGCTTGATAATGATAAAAATATCATAAAAAAGGAAACAATGAACTTTATTTCGCGCATGCTTTCTTAATTCAAATAGAACGCTGTACTCTTTCTTGATTAGATTCTAAAATCTGTGTAAATTTAACTTTAAAAATTTTTAATGGAAATTAATGTCAACACTTCGGCTTGATCCAATTAGCAAAGATGCTGTTGTATTTGCGCCGGAAAGAAACAAACGACCAATAGACGGTTGGGGTAGCTTAAAAGCTGCTTCAACAAAATGTCCCTTTTGTCCGGGAAATGAGCATTTAACACCCGCAGACACATTTTGCCAAAAGGATAATTTTAATAAGTGGACTATTCGATCCTTTCCTAATAAATATCCCGCATTTACTGAACCTTCAGAACACATTTCAGGTATTCAGGAAGTAATAGTTGAATCGGTTAGTCACGATCTGAATATGGGGCTTTATACACGCGGGCATTTAGTAAAAGTTCTTGAGGTATATAAAAACAGGATAGCATCTTTAAAAAACGTCAAAAATATTAAGTACATTGTTGTTTTTAAGAATCATGGATTTTTTGCAGGCGCGTCTCTGGAGCATCCGCATTCTCAAGTTGTTGGGATTGACTTTGTTCCTAAGGCTGTAAATAAAAAGCTTAAAAGATTAAAAAGGTTTTATAACAAAACAAAAAAATGTTATTTGTGCAGCCTGGACCATATTAAAAATAAAATCTATGAAAATAGTTTATTTATGGCATTTGTGCCGGAAACAGCACGATTTGCTTTTGAGTGCTGGATAGTTCCCAAAGATCATAAAACTTTTTATGAACAGAGTTCGCACGATGATTTAAATAAATTGGCAGAAGTCATTTTAAAAGTATTTAAAGCAGTAAATAAGTGTTTAGATTTCCCCCCATTTAATTTAATAATTAATACGGGGTTCTTAGCATCGCATAAATCATATTTTCACTGGAACATTCAACTGATTCCAAAAACGGCTCAATTTGCAGGATTTGAACTGGCAACGGGTATTTACATTAATCAAATAAATCCGGGCCATACAGCAAACCAATTAAAAACTTATTTAGATAAGTAGAGGGATTAAATGGATCATCTCAAAATTTTATATTTAGCATCGGAAGTTACACCATTTGCCAGGGCAGGCGGCCTAGGTGATGTGACAGGCGCCTTACCAAAAGCGCTAAAAAACCTGAATCAGGAAATCAGGATAATCATGCCAAAATATAAATCGATCAATGAAAGAAAATTTGTATTACGCGAAGTTATCCGCCTTAGGGAAATTCCTGTAACGGTTAATGGGCGTACCGAATTAGCAAGTGTAAAATCAGCCTTTGTGCCCGAAAGTAAGGTCCAGGTTTATTTTGTTGAAGTCGCCGACTTCTTTAACCGGTCGGGATTATACAACGATCCCATAACAAATGAAGTTTATGAAGACAATGCGGAGCGGTTTGCATTTTTTGCCAAAGCTGCAATGGAAACATTGAAAACCCTTTCCTGGCAGCCCGACGTGATTCATTGTAATGATTGGCAGACAGCTTATGTGCCTGTTTACCTTAAAACTATTTATCATGCAGATGAATTTTTTAAGGGCATAAAAACGGTTTATACAATCCACAACTTAACAAGCCAGGGTTCTTTTGATAAATCGATTGCTGAGAAAATCGATTTCGATGAGAACGAAGTAAAAGAAGACGGTATGTTCGGTAAAGAGGGGAAATTGAACCTGACAAAGGCCGCTATCTATTTTTCGGATCATATCACGACCGTTTCAGAAAACTACGCAACAGAAATCCTTGAAAATGATGAAACCGGTTTTTCATTCGGGCCTTTATTAAAAGATAAAGGCGAAAATTTTGAAGGCATTTTAAATGGTGTGGATTATGATATCTGGTCACCTGAAAAAAATAAGACGTTGCCGTCAAATTATTCTATCGAAGATATGGCCGGTAAAGAAGAAAATAAAAAAGCTTTATTGACCCGCCTGGGAATGCCTTACACAGAAGGCGTACCCGTTTTGACCATGGTTTCCAAACTGACTGAGCAAAAAGGATTGGATTTAGTAATAGAAGCCCTGCCAAAATTAATGGAAATGGATTTACAGCTTTGCATATTAGGAGAGGGCGATCCGGAAATTGCACAAACCCTAATGGACGCACAGATTAAATATGCCGGGAAATTAAGTATAAATGTAACTTATGATGAAAATATGTCTCATTTATTTGAGGCCGGGGCAGATATATTTTTAATGCCGTCCAAGTACGAGCCGTGTGGCCTAAACCAGATTTTCAGTTTACGCTATGGAACCATCCCGGTTGTTTCCCCGATTGGTGGCCTTTTAGATACGGTTGAAGAATATGATACACAAATAGATGATGGAACGGGATTTGTGATGGAAAAGCTGACCGCAAAAAGTTTGGTTGATGAGGTGGTTAAAGCGATCACATTATATAAAACACCCGAAAAATGGCAAGAGCTTCAAAAAAGAATCATGCAGGAAGATTTTTCCTGGGGCATTTCTGCAAAGCGCTACCTGGAAATCTATGAAAAGATGATTTCAGCATAAGCCGCCACTTCGCTAATGACAAAATCAAAAAAACAAAGAGCTGTATTTCTGGATAGGGATGGTACCTTAAATGAAGAAATGGGGTACATAAACCATGCCTCTCGTTTTATACTTTTTGATTTTACATTGGAGGCCATCCGTCTGTTAAATAAAGCGGGATTTATGGTTTTTGTGATTACAAATCAATCGGGGTTGGCACGTGGCTATTTTGATGAAAAGCTTTTGGATGAGATCCACAAAGGTTTTCTTGAAAAGGCCAGGAGTGAAGAAGCCGTTATTGAAAAAATTTATTTTTGCCCGCATCATAAAGATGGTGTGGTTGAAAAATATAAAAAAGAATGCAATTGCCGCAAGCCCAAACCGGGTATGTTGCTTCAGGCCCAAAAAGATTACGATTTGGATTTAAAAAAATCATACATGATTGGCGACCGGTATAAGGATGTCCAATTTGGCCAGGCAAACGGATTAAAATCGATTATGGTGCTTACGGGTTACGGGTTGGGAGAGTACACTTATGAAAAAAAAAATTGGTTAAAACAGCCCGATTATATCTGTCAAAATGTTTTGGAGGCAGCACACATAATCCAAAAAGTTGAAACTTCAGCCTAAGAAATTAGTTGGAACAAAGTATTACAATCAGAAATTTTTTATTTAAAGCAGGAAAGTATGTTTATTAAAATCAGTAGTTTTATAGTTATTCTTATGCTCTATTCATGTTCAAATGTTGAGCCAAATAGCGCGCCCAACCCTTTGTACGGAAAAGAAGGCCGATATGGCAACTTTGTGCAAGATACAATTTACGCCCAGGCCGATTCGGTCATTAGGGGTAAGTTTTTAAATACGAGCTTAACGGCAAAACTTTCTTTAGGTGAATTCGATGGCCTGAAAGCAGGTTTTGAAATTACCTATAATATTTTTAAAGATACAGCGCTTGTAGTTGATTCTGTTTATTTAAAATTTAACACAGCAAACAGTTTCGGTCCCAATGCAAATGAAACGGTAACTGCTATGATGTATCAAATTATTGACTCGATTGATACAGACAGCATAAATATCAAGGACATTTGGAGAAACCCTACAGAGGGCGCATTTCTTTCTGAAATAAATGCAGTGCAATTTAACCTTGCAGATTCAGCTCAAACATCTGTTAAGCTTCCAAATGACGTTTTTGAAAAGTGGAGTGAAAATAACGATAAGAATTTTGGCTTGTACTTTTCTCCATTGGAAGAAGATGTAGTTCTCGAAATTAATTCACGAAATTCTTCATTTACCCCTGTTTTATTTTATTATACACATATTAACGATAGTGTTGTGATCGATACAATTTTTACCAGACGTGATGCCACGGTATTTAATTATGATGATCAGAATGGGCAGGCATTAAATTTTAGCCCCAATCAAATTATTGTCTCCAGCGGTATTGGTTCACGGGTATTAATAAAATTTGATTTTAGTACAGTACCGAAAAATGCAATCATCTTTAGTGCAGACTTGGTTCTAACAGATGACGATACAAATCCTTATGAAAACCCGGATAATTCTACGAGCTTTCTATTGAGGGCTATTGAAGAAGTGGCCGCAGATGAAGATGATTTTGTCTATAACCCGACAAGAACCTTTTCATTAAGGAGCGATGAAGGGTTCACGTCGATTTTGGGAACACATAAATCAGATTTTGCAACTACTGTGGTTCAGGGAATAAAAAACGGAGTCCTTACAAATAAGTGGTTCGAATTAGAATTTATAAATAGTATTGAAAGTCTTTCAGTAAAAAGGTTTTTGGGGGCAAAAGCTGATAAAACCCAATCACCTAAAGTGATCATAAAATATTTAAATGCACAAAACTAGGATAAATCGTTTGAAACTAACTAAATACATTTTATCATTATTAATCTTAATAGGGATTGGCCAGGCTGGTGAATCTCAATTTGGCTTAGTAAATAATAGCCTCGGCAATATTCAACTTCCTTATTCGTCTTCCGGACTCGCAAGCTCGTATGAGGTGGCAAAAAGCGATTCCGTGCAATTGAATTTCCGTAATTTTGCAACATGGACAAATATTTCTCGAACAACATTTTCATGGAATTTAGGTTATAATGGTTATTTGGGTAAAAATAAAACAGAAAAATATTACTTTGACAATGCAAATTTTGCTGGTGTTTTTCTAGCGATCCCTCTACAACCACGAAAACTTATATTAGGCGTTGGTTTACAGCCTTTTACATCTGTGGAACAGAGACTTGAAAACAAGTCGAAACAAATAGGTGAAGATATATCAGAAAATATTTATATAAACGGCGGAATTAGTAAGGCAAATATTAATCTGGTTTACAAGCCGATAGAAAACTATTCTTTTGGGATAGGCTATGAATTTACTTTTGGTAAACTAACGGAAAACGTTTTATTTAATATTGATGATAATTTAGGTTCTTCTGTAAGCCTTAAATCTGAATCACAGGTAGCCGGAAATGGAATCATTTTAAGTTTTTTTGGTACACCGGTAGAGAATTTTAATTTTGGTATAGTGGTTAGGCCTACGGTACTTGGCCAGATAACAAGATCAGCAGAAAGTACATCCGATTTTTTAAATAAAGAACGTGTATTGGAGATGGAAATACCCGCAGAGTATAATTTAGGCCTTGAATATAGTTTTAATCCAACATATTCATTAGGTATGGATTTAGTATGGCAAGATTGGAAAAACGGCTATAAAATCGATAATAAAAAAGTCGGCAATCATGAACTGTTTTATCATTTGGGGTTTGGTTTAGAACGGAAGGGTAGTAGCCGTAAATTTGTAAAGTATATTCAGCAAATTGATTTGCGACTTGGTGGGTTTTACAATCAACTCTCAACTTATAATGACCTTGATCGAAACAAAGTAAATGAAGTGGGGATCACAGCAGGAATTTCGTTACCGATTCAGCGTTTTAAATCTAAAATAGATTTTGCAGGATTTATCTCAAAACGTGGGAACCTGTCAAAGAATTTTTTGGAAGAGACTATTGTTGGATTTAGCTTTTCAATAAGCGCAAATGAATTATGGTTTGTAAATTTAGTAGACTAAAGCGAGGGAAAAATATGTTACAGATAAAAATACTAGGACTTTTTTTAATTATTCTGTTTTTTGCAGGACAAGCGTTCTCTCAAGATGATTTTGAGATTCTTGATGAAGAGGAAAATACTGAAGAGGAAGTTGTTTGTATTCCACAAAGCCTTGCCGTTCCTTTCGATTCGCTAGCCGGAAAAATTACAGATGCGCGAGAGTTAAGCCAACTTTATAGCTTTGGTAGTGAATATTTTAAAAATAAAAATTATAAAGAAGCCTTGCCCTATTTGTGGAAAGTCTTTTTAAATAAAAGCAAAAGCTCAAGCCGGGCAATTGGTAAAATCGCAGAAAGTTATTTTAAAGAGAAAAAAATAGATAGCACCTTAATTGCTTGTTACAAAGGTTTGGAGAAATTTCCAAACAACCAAAAATTACATTATTATGCCGGCTTTTTACAAAAGGAATTGGGTAAATCTTCATGTGCCATTCCACATTATGAAGCAATGGTAGCAAAGAATCCGAAGAGTATCGCTTACTTATCTACACTGGCTTTTTTGTATTCAAAATCGCAAGAGTATGAAAAAGCGATTGAAACACAGCAAAAAGTAATAGACCTCGATCCAAGTAATGCAAAAGCTCAAGATACCATTGCGAGATATATTGCGGCATCGGGTGAAAGTCCATTAGCTGCTTGGGAAAAAGCATGGAACCAGGATAAGACAAATTTTAAAGCGGGACGAAATTTTGCTAAGTATGCCATTGAAGAAGGCGAATACGAAAAAGCCATGGAGCCTTTAAATGTTATCATTAAAAAAGAAGCCAAAACTGCTGACTATAAATTACGGGCCACGGCCTGTGAAAATCTTGGTAGATTTGACAGCGCCATTCATGACCTAAATTCGTGTTTGATGATGGAGCCGGATAACGCCGATTTTATGCTTTCGATTGCTGAAAATTATTCGACTTTATATAAATTTAAAACAGCCAATAATTGGATTTCAAAGGCAATTCGTAAAAAGCCGGGTTATGGAAAACCTTATATCATTCGTGGTGAAATGGTTGAAGCGATGGTTGCACACTGTCAGGACAAGCGTGGCGGAAAAATGCAACTGGAAGATAAGATCGCTTACGAAGAAGCTCAAAAAATTTATCTACAGGCACAAAAAGATGTAGCGTACAGGTCAAAATCAAAAACTAAAATTAGAAACTTAAAACCTTTTATCCGGACAAAAGAAGACATATTTATGAATCCCAATGCTAAAATTAAAAGCCCATGTTACAGCTTTTTGGTTGGGAAAACAGGGATAAAATAGTGAAAGTAGTTCTTGGCGCAGACCATGCAGGATATTTGTTAAAAGAAAGTATTAAAGAATATCTAAGTTCAAAAGAAATCGCATTTACAGATTTAGGTACCTTTAAAGAAGAATCTGTAGACTATCCGGAGTTTGCTTATAAAGTAGGCACAACTATTTTAAAAGGTGAGGCCGATATGGGAATCCTTGTTTGTGGAACAGGCATCGGAATGAGTATATCTGCCAATAAAGTAAAAGGGGTCCGCGCGGCCTTGGTTTACAACAAAGAAACAGCCGAGTTGAGCCGCCTGCATAATAATGCCAATGTTTTATGTTTGGGCTCACGCATGACCGATGAAAAAGATGCACGAATTTATGTTGAAACGTGGCTATCCACCTCTTTTGAAGGTGGCCGTCATGAAAAAAGGCTGGAACTGATCTCAAAATTAACCGGGTTATAAGGATGTTGGAAAATTTAAAAAAACAAGACAAACAAATTTTTGATTCTATTGAACAGGAACGCGACAGGCAAAATAATACAATAGAATTAATTGCCTCTGAAAATTTTGTCTCAAAAGCCGTTCTTGAAACCGCCGGTTCTGTTCTTACAAACAAATATGCCGAGGGCTATCCGGGAAAAAGATATTATGGTGGCTGTGAATTTGTAGATATTGCCGAAAACATTGCACGCGACAGGGCCAAGGAACTTTTTGGATGTGAGTATGCAAATGTGCAACCACACTCTGGCTCCCAGGCAAATATGTCGGTGTACTTTACGTATCTAAATCCGGGCGATACAATCCTTGGTATGGATTTGGCACATGGCGGGCACCTCACTCACGGATCACCGGTAAATTTTTCCGGTCGTTTATATAATTTTGTATCGTACGGTGTGGATGAGCAGGATGGTAAAATTAACATGGATGTTGTAAGCTCTAAAGCAAAAGAGAACAAGCCCAAAATGATTGTTGTAGGGGCAAGTGCCTATTCACGCCACTATGAGTTTGAAAAATTTAGGGAAATTGCCGATTCGGTTGATGCTGTACTTTTTTGTGATATCGCCCATCCGGCAGGATTGGTTGCGGCCGGCTTGCATCCAAACCCACTTCCTTTTTGTGATGTTGTTTCCACAACCACCCATAAAACCTTACGTGGCCCGCGCGGTGGCATGGTTATGTTGGGCAAAGATTATGAAAATAAATTAGGCAAAGTTGCTCCAAAATCCGGACGGGTTAAAATGATGTCTGAGTTGATAGACAGCCAGGTTATGCCGGGAATTCAAGGCGGGCCCTTAATGCATATTATTGCTGCAAAAGCAGTTGCATTTGGCGAAGCGCTAAAGCCCGAATTTAAAACTTATGCCCAGCAAGTTATAAATAATTCGCAGGCGCTTTCGGAAGAATTAAAATCGATGGGTTATAAAATTGTTTCCGGCGGGACTGATAACCATGTTTTTTTGGTAGACTTAACAGATAAAAATATAACGGGGAAAGTAGCAGAAAATGCCCTGCATGCTTCCGGGATCACAGTCAATAAAAATATGGTACCGTTTGATACTCGGTCACCCTTTGTAACAAGCGGTATACGTTTAGGAACTGCCGCGATGACTACCAAAGGGATGAAAGAAAACGAAATGAAAACCATTGCCGGGTTTATTAATGATGTTTTATCCAATGTTGATTCTGAAGATGTAATAAAGAAAACGGCCCTTGCTGTCCGTGAAATAAATAAAAACTTTCAACTTTACTAATATTTACATTTTTTAAGGCCCCGCCTGCGGGGCTTTTTTTTTGTAGGATCATAAAATGCACGAAAACGAAATGCCTTTCCTTGATCATTTAGAGGAGCTTAGATGGCGCATAATCAAAGCTCTTTCAAGTGTTGTAATTTTTACGATAATTGCATTTTTATTTTCAGATTATGTATTAACCTGGCTTTTGGAACCGGCTTCAAAAGTAGAGGCGCAGATCAGTTTACAAGTTTTAAAAGTTCAGGCTGTATTTATTATAAAATTAGAAATAGCTTTAATTCTAGGTGTTCTTTTAAGCATTCCGGTAATTTTATTTCAAATTTGGTCATTCCTGTCACCGGGTTTACACCAAAAAGAGCGGAAATATATTTGGCCCATAATTATCTTTTCGATGGTAAGTTTTTCAATTGGCGCCTCTTTTGCCTATTACATTATTGTGCCTTATGCGTTGGATTTCTTTTTGGGACTGGCACCACAGAATGTAAGTAATAATATTTCAATAGATTTTTATTTTGGTTTTTTACTTCGGTTACTGATTGTTTTTGGCATTGTTTTCCAGCTCCCTGTAATTAGCATAATTTTAGCCAAAATGGGATTAATAACCCCGGCTTTTTTAAAGAAGTATCGCAGATATGCCATTGTTACTATTTTTGTGGCAGCCGCTATCCTTACTCCGCCAGACCCGATGACACAAATGTTTTTAGCAGTACCCTTGATCCTACTATATGAAATAACAATATTTTTATTATACTTTATTTCACGAAAAGAGAAAAAGAAGTAATTTTGTACATCTTAAAATCAAAATTGAAAAAAGTATATAGAAGTGTTACTTTCCTTTTTGTCAAAAATTGAAACTATTTTATATGACCCGCAGAATTAAAGAAATTCAAAAACCCTTTCTTGCTGAATTAAAAGAATACGATCGTGTTTTTAAAGAAATCATGTCGTCCAATGTGACACTGATTGATACGGTCGTTAAATATATTGTAAAACACAAAGGGAAAAATCTTCGCCCTCTGCTTGTTTTAATGAGTGGAAAACTTACCGGTACGCCAAATAATAACACCTACATCGTGGCATCCATTGTAGAGATGCTTCATTCAGCAACGCTTGTTCATGACGATGTCGTTGACGAGGCAGAATTAAGACGGGGATTTCCATCAATAAATGCGGCATGGAAAAATAAGATTGCTGTGTTGATTGGTGATTATTTACTTTCAAAATGTTTAATTGGCGGAACAAAAACCGGTAGCCTGGAAGTAATGAATATTCTGGCCGATTCATCGAAAAGGCTCAGTAAAGGCGAGTTATTGCAAATTGAAAAATCACGCTCACTCAATATTACCGAAGAAGAATTTTTAGGCATGATTTCTGATAAGACCGCTGCATTGATTGGTGCGGCTTCAGAGTTGGGCGCAATAACGTCAAGCGATGATGAAAACGATCGTAAAAATATGAAAAAATTTGGTGAGTCCCTTGGGATAGCATTTCAAATTCACGATGACTTACTTGATTATTATGGCAACCAAAAACTTGTTGGCAAACCAATTGGCAATGACTTTAAAGATAAAAAACTAACCCTGCCTCTAATCCATGCGTTTAAGGAAGCATCCAAAAAAGAAGTTTCCATTATAAAAAAGAAAATCAAAAAAGGGGTTAAACGAAAAGAGATAAAAGAAATAATCATTTTTGCAGAAAAATACAATGGAATTACTTACGCGCAGGCAATGCAGGATAAATATGCCAAAGAGGCAAAAGATGTTTTAAACCTTTATCCAGATAGCGATGTAAAATCGGCACTTTTAAAATTTGTAGAATATGTAATTGAACGGTCGATGTAAAAATGTTGGATGTAAAAAAAATATTGATTTTACGTCTAAGTTCAATCGGCGATATTTTACTGACCACCGCATTTATCCGCCAGGTCCGAAATAAATATCCCAATGCGCGCATCACCTATATTGTAAAAAAAGAATTTCAATCCCTCCTGAGCCATAATCCATACATCAATAAAATTATCGCTTTTGATTCTGCCACAAAAATGTCTGGCTTAAAAGATTTAAATCGTATTATTCAAAAAGAAAAATATGATTTAATTTTTGATTTGCACAATAATCTGCGTACAAACAGACTCTTGGCAGGGTTAAAATCGGCGCATATTTCTAAAATAAAGAAGAGTAAAATTAGACGTGCTGCTTTGGTTTTTTTGAAAATAAATTTATATAAAACCATAAAATCAATTCCTGAACGTTATTTAGAGGTGGGAAAAAAATTTAATATTCAGGATGATGGCCAGGGCCTGGAATTGTTTTTGTCCACAAATAATGCAGAGAATAACCTTGAAATTTTAAAAATATATGATCTTATCCCGGTACAGTATATTTGTATTGGACCGGGAGCTGCACATTTTACAAAAATGTGGCCCATCGAAAATTATCAAAAATTGATTAAAAAGATCAGTGAAGAGACAGATTACAAAATTGCTATCTTGGGCAGCCCTCAAGAAAAGAGCCTGTTAAAAGAAATAGAAAATATAAAAAATGTTGTTGCGTTAAGTGGCAAATTGAGCTTATTGGAATCGGCCTCAATAATAAAAGAATCAACCGGCCTAATTAGTAACGATTCCGGATTAATGCACATGGCTGTTGCATTAAAAAAAGCAGTTGTCGCCATATTTGGTTCAACGGTAAGAGAATTGGGTTTTTTCCCATATCGTGCTGATGCGGCAATAGTTGAAAATGATTTATGGTGCAGGCCATGTTCGCACGTTGGCCGAGGCAAATGTCCCCTTGGACATTTTAAATGTATGCGGCTAACATCAACAGCGCGCGTTTTTGAAGAAGTAAAAACAAAGTTGGTGGCTAAATGAATTTTATCTATTCCACTTTTATCCTTCCGGCGCTATTTATTATTGCAAATTTAGTGACGTTGTTTTCTAAGAAATTAAGAGACCCAATATTTCAGCGGAACAAAATCCTAATAAAAATTAAAAACCTTAAAACCACCAAAAAAAGTATTTTAATCCATGCTGCATCCATGGGCGAATTTGAACATATTAAGCCCGTTATAAACAAAATTAATACGGATTTGGATGTAAATATTTTTATTACCTTCTTTTCTCCGTCGGGTTATGAAAATGTAAAATCATTCCCGGGTGTAAAGGAATTTTTTTATTTACCGTATGATTTTGGCTGGTTATGGAATAAATTTTATGCGGCCATTAATTGTGAAGTTTTACTTATCTCCAAGCATGACGTGTGGCCCAATCAAATGCGCATTGCAAAAAAAAGAGGCATCAAAACAGCATTGATAAATGCCTCGTTAAGCGCTTCTTCGAGTCGGCAGTCCTTTTTGGCAAAGGCGATTTTAGGCAAAGCGTATAGAACCTTTGACAAAATTTTTACCATAAGCGCCGAAGATGACAATCGATTTAAAACAACCTTTAGTTGCACAAATACCGAAATAAGTGGCGATACAAAATTTGACCAGGTTTTAATAAGAAAAGAAAACTCTGAAAACCTTGAACTACTTGATCCTGCCTGGCGAAAGGAGAAAAAAATCCTGGTTTTTGGAAGTTTATGGCCACAGGATGCAGAACATGTATTAAAAAATTTACCGCAATTGCTCCAAAATAATCCTGATCTTAAAGTATTAATTATCCCGCATCAACCCACAGAAGAGATTATTAAAAAGCTCCTTGTTTTTTCGGGCGAGCTCGAATATGATTTTTATAGTGAAAAAATAAACCCGGCTGGCAGGGCACTTGTTATTGATAAAATCGGTTTATTGGCAGACATGTATAAATATGCTGATATTGCCTACGTGGGCGGCAGTTTTCAGCAGGGTATCCATAATGTGTTGGAGCCTGCGATCTATAAAGTGCCGGTAATATATGGGCCAGTTTATAAAAACTCTTTCGAGGCCATTAGCCTAAACAAGGCAGAAGGCGCACTTGTTGTACATGATGCTTCCGCTTTTTATGAGGCAGTACAAAAACTTTTAAAGAATAAAAAATATTGTGAGCTAATTGGTGAAAAGGCCGAACAATTTGCTTTAAAAAATAGTGGAAGCACTAAAAGAATACTAAATTATATCGATTCAACATTAAAAAAAACTAAGACAACTTCCGATTAACTTGCCCTTTTTTCTAACCCTTAAACCCATCCATCCGATTATTTTTTTAAACAAAAAAAGATAATATTTAATCGGAGTATTGATGTCACGTCTACTTGTTACATTCCTTCTATTTTCATTTTCATCAGTAAATGCACAGGTTTTTTCTTCTGCAAAAGTTTTAAAAAACCATCAACTTACATTTTCTTTAAACCCGTTGTTAATAAATGATTTACTCGCTGATGACGCCGGAATGTTTTTACATGGAGAGTATGGTATCGGCGGAGATATGGAAGTTACTACAAAACTTAGTTTGGGTTTAAATAAAACATATTTCGGCGTGGCCATAGAAAAAACAATAATCCGTTCTTTTCCAATAGTTTCAATTAGTGGTGGCATCCATAGTTTTGATGATATTGGTTTGGATTTTTCTTTTAACCTGTCCGGCTCTGTAAATAAGCTTGTAAACTTATACGGTGGTTTTGATACAGATTTTGTTTTTGCTGAAAAACGTGAGTGGGATATTAAGGCAGATAAATGGCGAAAAGAATCGGACTTAAAGTTTCTATCCTGGATATTTTTCGGCTCGGAGGTCGTAATAGGTAAAAGACTAACCCTCCTTTTTGAAGCGGAGATTGGAGCTGCAGATGAAGCTTACAATCTTTTTGGAACAGGCTTAAAATACTATTTTTAACCTACAGTTCGATCTAAAGAAAACATTTATTTTCAGTATAATTTTTTTGGGAACTCACCCCTAAATCCCCTCTCTTGCCCCGATATTCGGGATTTTCAATAAGAGAGGGGACTTGAAAAACTTAAAAATCAGCAAAAACTGCTTAGGGGCGAGTTGTTTTTATATGCCTATCTTAAGGATAAAATAATTTTCTCAATGCAAAAATTTTATATCGAACTCACGTTATTTTTAATTAAAGGAAAATCTTCCGGCTTCAAAAACCCGGAAGATGCATTTTATAGTTTTCCGGGATAGGCTTTTAAACCCTCAGCTAAAATATGTATAGATTTTTTTATGTCATCCGTATTTAAAACATAAGCGATACGCACTTCATCCTTTCCCAATCCCTCTGTTGCATAAAATCCATTGGCCGGCGCCATCATCATCGTAGCATTGTTTACAGAAAAATCGGTAAGCATCCACTGCGCAAATTTATCGGCATCGTCCACGGGTAATTTACACACAAGATAAAATGCCCCTTTGGGGTTTGGGCATACCACACCAGGAATTTCCCTTAAAAGAGAAACCATCAAATCACGTCGTTTCTTATATTCAATAATTACTTCTTCAAAATAAGAATCGGGTGTATCAACGGCAGCTTCGCAACCCACTTGTTCAATACTTGGCGGACAAAGCCGGGCCATACCAAATTTTAATGCGGATTCAATTACTTCATGGTTTTTTGAAACAATCATACCAATGCGTGCGCCGCAAGCCGAATATCTTTTTGAAACGCTGTCCAGCATGATCACGCGGTCCTCGATTCCTTTTAAATGCATGGCAGAAATATGCTCCGCGCCATCGTAAACAAATTCCCGGTACACTTCATCGGTCAACAAGAAAAGATTATTGTCGAGTACAATCTGCCGTAATGCTTCCATCTCGGCTTTGGAATAAACATAACCGGTTGGGTTGTTTGGGTTGCAAATCATAATGGCCCGGGTTTTATTCGTAATTTTTTCGCGGATAGATTCAATCGGGGGGAGTTGAAAACCGTCTTCAATAGAGGATTTAATCGGCACAACATTTACACCGGCCTGTACGGCAAACCCGTTATAATTGGTGTAAAAAGGTTCGGGGATAATAACCTCGTCGCCAATATCCATAATGGCCATCAAAGTAAAAATAATTGCTTCACTGCCACCTGTTGTTATTAAAATGTCATCAGCCTCCACGTCCATATTAAAGCGTTGATAATACTCGGCGAACTTTTTACGCAGTGAAAGAAAGCCCGCAGAGGGGCCGTAAGCCACAACAGGCATATCCAGGTTTTTAATTGGGTTTAAAAAAGTTTCGGGCGTTTTAATATCGGGCTGGCCAATATTTAAATAATAAACATGCTTGCCATCGGCAACAGCTTTATCGGCAAAGGGCACCAGTTTGCGGATTGGCGATGAGGGCATATCGTGCCCACGGTTTGATAAAATTTTCATATTTTATATTCCTTTGACTGTTTAAAATGAAGAATATAAATATAAGAAAAAGTATGGACTAAGGGTAGAAATTTTGGAATTATACCAATCCCATATTATCTGAGCGTTTTAAATATTATTCACATCTATTAAATTCTTTTTTCTATATTTGTTTACCATTTTAATTTAATAAAATGCAGCCGGGCAGTTTTATTTATAGACTATAATTTATGGAGAAAATAGATTTGAAGAATTTGGATGAGTTCGCATCTTT
Source organism: Calditrichota bacterium (assembly GCA_024277115.1). GTDB lineage: Bacteria > Calditrichota > Calditrichia > Calditrichales > J004 > JABFGF01. The sequence goes on along the minus strand of JAJRVW010000010.1, from coordinate 9,277 downwards.
TTCGGTAAGCAGTGAAATATTTTTGCTTATTGGGGTGTTTCTGGCAAGTGCAATATTTGTTTTAAGCATCTATTTTGGACTAAATAAAAAAAGGACGTACCTGCACTTTTTTTTATATCTGTTGTTTTCGGCGCGTAGTTTTTATAATTTACTCATGGCGCAATCATTGCTTTTTCTGCTTTCTTTTTTACTCTCAAACTTATTCTTACTCTCATTCTTTATAACATTTTTTAAGGTTAGGTATTCTAAAATAATATTAATATTTTTACTTTTGTTATTCGTTTTGATTGCTCTCTTTATCGAACCGCTTTTAACACAATCCACCACAATAATCTTTATGGCTGCCTGGTCATTTTATGCAATTACACTAATGGCATCGTCCTTGATAGCATTACGTGCAGTAAAAAACAATGGATCATCCGCACAGCTGATAAGTATTATAACAGCCCTTATATTTCTATTTAATATACTTCTTATTTCAGATTCGTTTTTTATTGATAGTATCGGCATATCATCTTTTTTTCTGATCTTAGCGGTTATGTATATTGTGTTTTCGGATATTAAAGCACAGCAGGTTTTGGTAAAATCACTTAAAATAAGGGCAGTGGAGCTCGAAAATGAAATGCTAAAAAAATCAATCCAACCTCACTTTCTTTTAAATACATTAACTATTCTTAGTTAATGGATTGAAGAACAACCCGCGCTTGCTATTAAACAAATAGGATTATTGTCCAGGGAGTTTCGTTTTATTATGCAGGTATCCGATAAGGACCTTATCCCAATTAATGAAGAGCTTGATATGTGCCGTGTGCACTTGGAGATGTTTAACGCAAAACAATCAAAAGAATTTATTCTGGAAACTAAAAATATTGGACCGGAAACTAAAATCCCCCCAATGGTTTTTCATACTTTGGTAGAAAACGGATTGACGCACTCAGTTGAAGAGAAGGGCCGCTTCGAATTAGAACAAATTGAATCAAAAAGAGAAACGGAATTTATTTTTAAGACAGAACCGTTGAAGGGACAAACTTTTGATGGCGAAGGATTGGGGATGGCCTATATAAAATCACGACTGGAACAAGGGTTTCCCGGTAAGTGGCTTTTAAAATCCGGGCCAAAAGAAAATGCCTGGCAAACTAACATCAAAATTATAAAATGAAAATACTTATTGCCGAAGACGAGCCGGTTATTGCCCAGCGTATCGAACGCCTAACACGGGAAATACTGGGCGACCGGATAACCTCTATTAAAAAATGTGTGTCCGTTGAAGAGAGCAAATCATATTTAGTGGTACATTCAATAGACCTGCTTTTTTTAGATTTAAACTTAAAAGGGCAGGACGGTTATCAAATTTTAGATGATACCCAGAGCGGTAGTTTTTACACGGTTATAATCTCGGCCTTTAGTGAACGGGCCGTCCGGGCATTTGATTATCCGGTGCTTGATTTTATCGAAAAACCATTTGATAAAGAGCGCCTGGCCCGGGCATTTGAAAAAATAAACCGGTTTGACGCGAAACATAATTTTACCTCAAAATTTCTATCGATTAAACGCGAAGGAGAAATCAAACTTCTTGAGATTAGCCAAATTATCCATTTAAGAGGCGCGGGTGTTTATTCAGAGATTTTCTTATCAAACGGGCGGAAAGAACTTCATCATCAAAACCTCGAAAAAGTTGATATTTTATTACCCTCAAATTTTGTCCGTGTTCATAAATCATATATTGTTAATTTTTACTTTGTAGAAAAAATCCGTACGCATGGTGGCAGTAAATATAGCCTTGTTCTTAAAACGGGCGACGAATTGCCGGTGAGCCGAAATCGGATCAAGACTATAAAAGAAATGCTTGCGCTATGCTAGTTGTTTGAGCATTTGAAACAGTAAATTTATTTAGTCCCGTTTCCTTTTTTATATTTTTCCAACAAATATTACGTCCCTGTTTTGGGGATCAAAGACTTCACATTTAAAGAAAAGGAAAAATATGCTTAACTTTATCAGTCAATTAGGAACGTATGGATGGCCTCTAATATTTATTGCCGTAGCCAATGTGGTTTTAATAATAAAATATATGCTTACTCTGTTTGGCAATAAATCAGACAAATTTATCGATATAAACCGTATAATGGTTCTTGCTGTCCTCGCCTTGGCAGTTGGTGTGTTTTCACATTTCTCAGGACTATATCTTGGTTTACAACTTTTTGGGCAATTTACGACCGAGCAGTTTGCCGCCGGTTATGCAACTTCTTTGCTGGCCTTATTGTTTGGTTTTGCCGTTTTTATTGTTTCATTAATTTTTTGGTTCATTTTAAGAATTAAACAGCAAAGCCTTCAAAACTAACCGGAGATTATATTTTTGAGATTTACCCGTCTAAGATTTCACTTAACCCTGATTCTTTTATTTTTTTTTGCCACAGTTCAGGGGTTTAATAAAACGCAAGAGGCAACATATCGTGTTTTATTTATTGGGAACAGCTACACGTATTACAACAGTATGCCTCAAATGTTGAAGGCTTTGATTGCTCACAATTTACCGGAAAGTAAGGTCAACGTAAAATTTATTGGAGGCGGTGGCGCCACCATAAAAAAACACTGGGATGTTGGTTTAGCTTTAAAGGAAATTAGAACGGGAAAGTGGAATTACGTTGTATTGCAAGGGCAGAGCATGCTAGGAACAAAAGACTTAACGAATCCTAAAAGCCTGGAACAATTCTATAAATATGTTAGAAAGTTTGACCATGAAATTAAAAAAAACAATGGTGAAACCGTATTGTTCATGACCTGGGCGCGAAAAAACCAACAAGATAATCAAAAATACATAACCGCTGCATATAGTTCGATGGCCAAAGAGTTGGGATGTAAACTTGCCCCGGTTGGATTGGTTTGGGCTGAGTTGAGAGAAGATAAAAGTATAGAACTCTATAAAGGAGATAAGTCGCATCCATCAGTTCTCGGTTCATATTTAACGGCTTTATCTATTTCCTCGATAATTTTGGACGGTATTCCGAAAAAACTTCCCGGGGATTTATCCGGCTATGAAATTTTGAGAGGTGGAAAGCTGTCAGCGAAAAAGTCCAAACTTTGTTCTATATCGCCAGACATAATTCAAATTTTTCATAAGGTCGTTTCTAAAACTATTATAACAGATAAATAGAATTATCGGAAAAAACCTCTTTTATGGTGAACAATTTATTTAACTTAAAACCAATCAAGGAAAATTTTATCTTTGATAGCGATTAAACCGTATGTTAAATTTCCATAAAATTAACAAGAGGTCTAAAAATGAAATATCAACAACTTGGGCAACGTGGCCCGGAAGTATCAACGGTTGGTTTTGGCGCCTGGGCTATTGGCGGAATGAATTGGGGTGAGACGGATGACGCGGTTTCAATAAATGCCTTAAACGAAGCGATCGATCGGGGCGTTACTTTAATTGATACGGCAGATGTATATGGTTTTGGCCATTCGGAAGATTTAATAGCAAAAGTTATAAAAGAGCGGGGTAAAAAAAATATTGTAATTGCCACAAAAGCGGGCAACGATTTTTACAACGCTACGGATGATGATGACGAAGGTTATGGTTCCATAAAACAAACCTATACAAAAGAGTATCTCATTTTTGCAGTGGAAAAAAGCTTGAAACGATTGAATGTAGATGCCCTGGATATATTACAACTTCATAGTCCGGATTTGGCAAAACTGGAACAGGACGAGCCTTGGCTGGCCCTGGAGGAATTAAAAAAATCGGGAAAAATTAAACATGCAGGTCTGAGCATTCAATCCTTTAAAGAAAACGAACAGGCGCACCTACTGGATTTACACAACGACATTTTGGATTGTATCCAGGTAAGCTACAATCTTTTGGAAAGACAGGCAGAAGAAACACTTTTCCCGAAGGCAATCAAATATGGTGTTGGAGTAATCGTACGCATCCCGCTTTTATTTGGATTGTTGACCGGGAAGTTTAATACCCGTTCTACTTTTGGTGAGGATGACCACCGCAGAATGAACCTTTCTGCAGAGAAGCTTGAAACCTATCTTAAAGAACTTGAAAAATATGAGCCTCTTTTTGCCCGCTATAAAGATCAAAGCAAAGCCCAGGTAAGTTTGCGTTTTTGTATTTCCCACCCGGCCTGCCAAACAACAATCCCTGGCGCAAAAACACCTTCACAAGTTCAGGATAACAGTGCCAGTTCGGATTATGGCCCAATTCCTGAAGGGGAAATAAAATCATTTGTATATGATCTTGATTAATATAAACCTGGCTGAAGTTATGTTGGTAATGAAGCCGGCTTCTTGGTTATGTAAATTCTGTTCGTGAAAATCCTCGATGATTTAAATCGGGGATTTTATTTTAAATCTCCTCCTCTTCCTAAATGTTCTAAAAATGGTCCACTGCAAGAATAACTTAACTATGCTGTCATTCGGAATCCTGCCATAAAGGAACCTGAAACAAGTTCTGGGTGACGATTTCTTTGATTGGTTTATGAATAAAGCGGGTTAAAAAGCATTTATCTTTTTGTTATCGCTGATTTAATTTTGTATATTTGTACTGGTTTCTTTTCCTGAAATTGTGGATAAAACCTTTCTTGTGAAATATTTCTTAATAATGGATTCTTAAATGAGGTAGAAATATGATCGAAATTAGAATGCATGGACGCGGTGGACAGGGCGCCGTGATTGCATGCAAGATTTTAGCAAACGCCCTGTTTCGAGAAGGTAAATTTGCCCAGTCTTTTCCCGCTTTTGGTGTAGAACGCCGTGGCGCCCCGGTTATGGCTTTTACACGTATTGATGACAAACCCATTCATCTCCGAACCCAAATCTATGAACCGGATCATCTGATTATTCTTGATGCCAGCCTGTTACAAACCATCGATGTAACTGTTGGTCTAAAACCGGGCGGAAAAATCCTCATAAACAGCACACTTGCGCCCGAATCATTTAACCTGCCCGATAAATATGAAGTAAGGACTATTGATGCCAACTCCATCGCAATTGCGAACGGATTGGGTTCACGCTCAACGCCCATTGTTAATACGGCGATTCTTGGGGCTTTTTCAAAATTTACAGGAATCCTTGGGGTCACGGCAATTGAAGCTGCTATCCATGATGCGGTCCCAATAAAAAAAGAGGCCAATGTGCGGGCAACGCACGAAGCTTATGAAAAATTAAAAACCGATCCTGTCGCTTTGATGATGGAGCAATCATGAAAAAAAATGCACTCGATTTTAAAGAGGGAATGCCGGTTTCAGCAATGTCTATCACGGATATGAGCAAGAATAAAACCGGCAGTTGGCGCTATATGCGTCCCTATTATCAAAATAAAACCGCGCCTTGTATAAAGGGTTGCCCCACGGGTGAAAAAATCCCGGATTATTTTGATAAAGTAAAAGCCGGTAAATTTGAAGAAGCCTGGCATATTATTCTGGAAGACAACCCCTTGCCCGGTGTCTGTGGCCGTGTGTGTTATCATCCGTGCGAAGGCGCCTGCAACCGAAAAGACCTGGATAGTCCGATTGCTATAAATAATATGGAGCGTTTCGTGGCAGACCAGAATATGGCCAATGGCTATCCCAAACATTTTCATGTTGAAAAAACAGAGATGAAAATTGCCATTATTGGCTCTGGTCCGGCGGGACTCTCTGCTGCGTATCAGTTGGCGCGAAAGGGGCATGCCGTTACAATTTATGAATCCCTTGCCCAGCCGGGCGGAATGTTACAAATGGGCATCCCGAAATACCGTTTGCCCCGTGAAGTCTTAAAAAAAGAGATAAAAGACATTCAAACCCTTGGGGTAAAAATTAAAACAAAATGTACCGTCGGTAAAGATATTTCCTGGCAAAACCTGCAAATGAGCTATGATGCCGTTTTAATTGCAACGGGCGCCATAAAAAGCAGGCCGCTAAACATACCGGGTGAAGAAAAAAAAGGAATTGCCCCTGGACTACAGTTTTTACGCGAATTTAATCTTGATGATAAAAAAGAAATAAAACGGAAAGTTGTGGTTGTTGGCGGTGGAAATACGGCCATCGACTGTGCCCGAAGCGCAGTAAGGCTGGGCGCTGATGTGACCATCGTTTATCGCCGTTCACACAAAGAAATGCCCGCGGTACCGGAAGAAATTGAAGAAGCTGAAGCTGAAGGAGTCAAAATAAATTATTTGACTAACCCTGTGGAATTTATTGGTGATTCCAGGGTGAGGAAAATTCGCTTGATCCGCATGGAACTTGGTGAACCGGATGATGATGGACGCAGGAGGTCGGTCGAAGTACAAGGATCGGAGTTTGAGATTGAAGCCGACCAGGTGATGCTGGCTATTGGTGAAATTCCGGCGCTGGATTTTCTTCCTGATTCGATAAACGCACAATGGGGACGTGTTGATGTGGATTCATTTCAGATGACCAACAACAGGGGTGTCTTCGCATGTGGTGATTCGGCTAATGGCCCGATTGGGACAGTGGTTGATGCCATTGCAACCGGAAAAAACAGCGCTTTTACTATCGATGCATTTTTAAATGATAAATCCTATCATTTTATAAATAATAATAATGTGGTTGGATTTGATAAGATCAATCTCGATTATTTTCATAAAGAAGAACGCCCGGCTGAGGCTCGAAGTGATCAAACAAAATTAACTAATAATTTTTCTGAGGTAAACCTGGGCTTGGATAAAGATCAAGCTAAAAATGAGGCCGAGCGTTGTTTTAGTTGTGGCTATTGCACAACCTGTGATACCTGCCTGGTATTTTGCCCGGATGTGGCCATCACACATTCAGATAATGGCGCTCCCTACACCATTAATTATGATTATTGCAAAGGGTGCGGAATTTGTGTGTACGAATGCCCGCGCGATGCCATGGCTTTTGAAGAGGAGATAAAATGGAAAACGGAGTAATTACAGCCGGTCTTGAAAAATATTTTAACCCGGAAACAACCGAGGAAGTAAAAGTAACAGAGGGGACACATGCAGCCTCCTACGCGGTGGGTCTGGCGCGTGTAAAAGTTATATCGGCCTATCCAATAACACCGCAAACGTCCATCGTGGAAAAACTATCCGAGATGTGCGCTTCGGGTGAAATAGACGCGGAATTTATAAAAGTAGAATCCGAGCACTCGGCCATGGCGTGTGTGATCGGTTCGGAATCCACAGGGGCGCGGTCTTTTACGGCAACGTCCAGCCAGGGCCTGGCGCTGATGCACGAAGAATTGCATTGGGCGGCAGGCGCCCGTTTGCCCGTTGTGATGGTAAATGTAAACCGGGCGTTGGGTGCGCCATGGAATATCTGGGCCGACCAGAGTGACAGCCTTGCCCAGCGTGATACAGGCTGGGTGCAGTTGTATGCCGAAAGTAATCAGGAAGTTTTGGATATGGTTTTGCAGGCCTATCGCCTTGCAGAGGAAATTATGCTTCCGGTCATGGTTAATATGGATGCTTTTTTTCTTTCGCACACAACAGAGCCGGTTGCCATTCCCAAACAACATTTGGTCGATCAGTTTCTACCGGGATATAATCCAAAATTTAAAATGGATATAAAAGACCCGCGCGCTTTTGGTGGATTGGCAACGCCTGACCGCTACATGGAATTGCGCTATAATATTCAAAAATCAATGGAAGGTGCCCTGGATTTAATTCCAAAAATTGCGGATGAATATGATGCAATTATCAAACGGCACCATGGGGGATTGGTGGAGGAATACTTGACCGAAGATGCAGAATATCTTTTGGTAACATCGGGAACAATTACAGGAACAAGCCGCATTGTAGTTGATGCGTTTCGTAATAAAGGCATAAAAGTAGGCTTGCTAAAAATGCGTGTTTTTCGGCCCTTCCCGGTAAAAGTTGTTCAGGAAAGTGCAGGCCGGGCAAAAAAAATTGCTGTTATTGACCGTAATATTTCCTTTGGGCAAAGCGGTATTTTTTTTAATGAACTTAAGTCGGCGTTGTATAACCTGGAAACCAGGCCGCTTATAAATGGCTATGTTGCGGGGCTTGGTGGGCGTGATGTGACGCCAAGTACCATAGAAAAAGTCATCAATCATCTTATCGCTGCGGAAAAGGGCGAAGATTTAATTTGGATGGAGCTAAATTATGAGTCAGATGAAATTTGAAATACCCAAAATTGAATTAATGAAATCCGGCCATGTTGCCTGCCCGGGTTGTGGTGCAAGTATGGCGATGCGCTATGCCCTTAAAGCCCTCGGTCAAAATACGATGATTGTAATACCGGCTTGTTGTTGGGCAATAATCGACGGGCCAAGTCCATGTTCTGTAAATGGCGTTCCCGTTTTTCATACCGCTTTTGAAACAGCTGCCATTACAGCAACGGGTATAAAAGCCGGGTTAAGCCGACAAGGTGATAACGACACGACGGTTATGGCCTGGGCGGGCGACGGCGGTACATTTGATATTGGACTGCAAGCCCTTTCCGGTGCGGCTGAACGCAACGAAGATATAATTTATGTCTGCTATGATAATGAGGCCTACATGAACACGGGTATTCAACGCAGCTCGGCCACGCCCTGGGGCGCATGGACAACTACAACTCCAACAAAAACACCAAAATCGCGGCCAAAGAAAAACATTATCGATATTTTACTGGCCCACCATATTCCGTATGTGGCAACTGCATCTGTGGCATACCCGGATGATTTTATCCGTAAAATGAAAAAGGCCAAATCCATACGCGGCATGAAATTTATCCAAATTTTATCACCATGCCCACCAGGATGGAAGTCGGCTCCGGAACAATCCGTTCATATTTCACGCCTGGCCGTTAACAGTAAAGTTTTCCCATTATATGAAGTGGAAGATGGTTACCGCTATAAAATAAGTCTCAACCATAAAAATATTCCGGTGGAAGAATACTTAAAACACCAGGGACGCTTTAAACATTTAAGCAAAGAGCAAATCAAACAGATTCAGGTAGATACGGATACTAAATGGGAAGTATTGATGAAGAAAGTGGAAATGGGCGAGCTTTTTTCAGAGAACTAGAATCAGGTTTAATGCCGCTTCAAATGGACGGACACCATCGTTTGGAGCGATGGAATCCATCCTTTCCGGAGTCAAAAGATCTGCCAGGTCTCTTCTTCGCTCTCGCGGGTGGGATGCTTCGGAAAAACGCCTCAGCATGACAGTGAAGCGTCCTGAAAAAGGTTGACTGTTTTTAACGCTTTTTAATGTGTTTTTTACATTAAAAAGGGCTGTTCTTGTTCTTGTTTTTCAGCAGCGCTGCTGAAATTTTTTTTCGGGTAATACGCCTTCCATTTTCGCTGT